>DATCCA010000149.1:0-52633 GCA_036511575.1 Acidimicrobiales bacterium | reverse complement strand
TCACAGTTGGGACCGTGACAGGCCAAACGCATGTGCGGGGCCACCGGATAGCAGGTCCGTCGAAGCGAGCCGGTGCGACCGGTGAAGAGGTCAACAGTGAAGGTGAAGGTGCCGTGGATCTCGCAGCGCAAGGTAAAAGTGCTGGTCGTAGACATTGCCCGACCGGTGACGCCCGCACCCGAGATGATCGGGGTGAGTTGGGAACGATCGATCACTCGCGGGTACATCGTGACGCGTGCTTTTGAGGCAACGCCCTTGGGATTCGTTGCCAACGTGAGGGAAAAGTGCGTCGTGCCCTTCGCGGAAAGGGCGGCGACGGCGTCTTGGTGGAGGATCGAGAAGGTGGGCGTCGTCCCAGCCTGCGCGGCCGTGGGCCACGTCACCGTTGCGAGGCAGAGGAGTACCACGCTAAGCGCCCGCCACCAGGTCGAAAATCGGTGGAACATGCCTTCACAGGCTACCTTCGTGCGGCTGCGTGTTCTGGCGCCAACTACCCTCATTCGCAGTGCTATCAATCGATCAGGTTCACGAGCGACTCAGTGATTTGGCCCATCAATCGAGTTCATTGGCCCGCGCATTCGCCGACGCGGGCTTCTCGCTCTACGCCGTGGGCGGCTCCGTGCGCGACGCCGTGCTCGACGTGCCCAAGGGTGAGGACTACGAGATCGACTTCACGACCAACGCCCGGCCCGATGACATCGAACGTCTGATGAAGCCGCTCTGTTCGACCATGTGGGAGCAGGGTCGAGCGTTCGGGACACTCGGCGGTCTACTGCGCCTGAGCGGCATCAAGGTCGAAATCACCACGTTCCGGTCCGAGGCGTACGTGGACCATTCGCGCAAACCGTCGGTGCAGTGGGGCGACTCGCTGGAGGCTGACCTCAGCCGACGTGACTTCACCATCAACGCGCTGGCACTCGACGTCGTCGCACTGGACGCCGCGACGCCTGACGTGCAGACGCTCTTCGATTTCTACGACGGCTTCAACGACCTGCACGAGAAGGTGTTGCGCACACCGATCGACGCCAGCATCCTTTTCAGTGACGACCCACTGCGCATGCTTCGTGCCGCACGCTTCGCGGCGCGCTTTGATCTCTCCATCGATCCCGCCATCGAGGCCGCGGCCGCCACGATGGGCGAACGACTGACCAAGGTGTCGGCTGAGCGCATACGCGGTGAGCTTGACCTCCTCATGATGACGTCGCAACCATCGATCGGCCTTGATTTCATTGTGCGCACGGGTCTCGCCGAGTACTTCTTCCCGGAACTGCCGAAGTTGCAGCTCGAGCAGGACCCCATCCATCGCCACAAGGACGTTCTTCGCCACACCTGGGCCGTCGTCGATAAGACGTCGCCCGACTTGGTGTTGCGCCTCGCCGCGCTGTTTCACGACATTGGTAAGCCCGCGACGCGCGCGATTGGCGAAGATGGTGTGACGTTCCGATTCCACGAGGTGGTCGGGGCCAAGATGACGCGCAAGCGCATGACCGCGCTGAAGTACTCCCAGGAGATGATCGACGACGTCAGCGCATTGGTGGAACTGCACCTGCGCTTCCACACGTACAAGATGGGGTGGAGTGACCGGGCAGTACGACGCTACGTGCGTGACGCCGGCCCCCTGCTCGACCAGTTGAATGAACTGACGCGCTGTGATTGCACGACGCGAAACGCCCGCAAGGCGGCCTCGCTCGCGCAACGAATGGACGAGCTTGAGGTGCGCATTGGGGAACTTCGAGAACTGGAAGACCTCAGCCGACTCCGACCAGCGCTGGACGGCGTGGCCGTGATGGAGCTGCTCGGTGTCAAGCCGAGCCCGGCCGTTGGTCGAGCCCTCGACTTTCTCATGGAGATCCGACTCGATGAGGGGGAGATCACGCCTCAAGAAGCGGCCGTTCGTCTACGCGAGTGGTGGTCCGACCAGCCTCACTAACCGAGTTGCGACCTGTCGCGACGCACTATTAGGTAAAGGTCACGCGATTCGAGCGTGCCGAAGGCACGCTGAGGCCAATGGCGTTTTGTGCGACCACGGTAAAGAGATAACTCCCATGGCTGAGCGCGTTGGTCATGACGCACGCGGTGGCACTCGTGGTGCAGTGCAGTCCGGCTGGTGTTGAGTACACGCGATAGGCGACAATGGCGTCGCCACCGTCCCACGAAGGTGCATTCCACGTGACGCGGACTCGAGAGGCGGCCGAACGCGCGATGACGTCGGTGGGAGTTCCGGGGATGCCGGGTGACACCGACACGGCAACGGGGAAGAGTGTTGCCAGCGAACTCCACGTTGTGACGTCGGGCTCGTCAACGCGGTCGCCGCCAATGAACTCTTCGGTGAGCGAGAAACCCGACACCGTCGCTGCACCCATGAGGAGTGGTTGGTCGTAGTTGCCCAGAATGTTGTCGCGGTGGCCCCAGCAATCCGAAGCGTTCGACGCGGTGCAGTCACTGTTGATGCCACCCACGCCAGGCCCGTCGTCGTACATGAAGAGGAAGTCGGCGAGCAGCACGGACGACGTGCTGGCCCAGTTGGAACCGCCGCCCGTGCCATAGAAGGGGTTGGGGAAGGGTGGGTCCGTGTTGTTCTGCGCGCCCTTCAGCGCCAACGCGTCAAGCGATGACGACAGCCCCGCCACCGGAGTGAGGCCACGGTCGGTTCGTTCGAGATTCGACACGACGAGCACCTGCTCAGTTTGGGGCATCTGGTCGTAGCCAACCGGCAAAGTCATTGATCCGACGTCCTCACCAGTTCGAGCGGCGTCAATCGCGCTGACGGTCTCCTGGTCGCAATTGGTGACCTGACTCGACGTCGGTGACTTCGTTAAGCAGTTCTCATACATCGCCGAAGTCGGCACACTGTTCGATGTCGGATTCTGTGGCGGGAGCAGCACGTGTGGGTGCAGTGCACTGAGCGGGGACCGTGTACCCACGGGGTGCAGCGTGCCCGCACGAACCGGTTCGCGGATCGTCGCACTTGATGCCGTCGTTCCAAGGCCCACCAGGGCGCTCGCGAGCGTCAATGACCCCATCGCCGTGAGACGCGCATATTTTCGAGTCGCGAGCGACGTGGGCAAAACCTGCACCTTCATTTGTGGCCGAAGTCGGACCGAGTCGAAGGCTACCTGAGCGCGTTTGGACGGGTTAGTCCACTCCTGTCGGACCACCTTGGCCTGATGTGCGGCGCCGAAACGCCGTGCTTAGCCCCGCGTAAAGAGGGTGTCAGATGCACCGGGCGTCGCCCGGGTGGGCGAGACCACGTGCATCGTGACGTCGGAATCGATTTCAGATTCGACCACGACCTCGATGTCAGCGAGGGCTTCTTCGAGAACGTCCGCGCTCGGCCACACGATGTTCTCCGCGCCACGGTCGGCAAATGCCTCGACCATGTCGTGGGCAACGTCGTCGTGGAACTGAATTGGAGGCGACTTCATGAAGTACGCCGCCGGTCCGATGATGGGACCACCGATTCCGCGGTCCAGGGCGACCTTGGCGCAGCGCACGGCATCAATGATCACGCCCGCTGAGTTCGGCGAGTCCCAGACCTCGAGCTTGAGCTCGACGTTGAGGGGCACGTCACCGAAGTTGCGTCCCTCCATGCGGATGTAGGCCCACTTGCGGTCCTTCAACCACGGCACGTGGTCGCTCGGCCCAATGTGAACATCGTCGGGGTCCATATTGCTGATTTCGAGTTGACTCGTAACTGCCTGCGTCTTGGAGATCTTCTTGGACTCGAGGCGTTCGCGCTCGAGCATGTTCTTGAAGTCCATGTTGCCGCCAACGTTCAGTTGGTAGGTGTGGTCGAGGGTGAGACCGCGGTCCTCAAAGAGGCGGGCGAGCACACGGTGGACAATGGTGGCACCGACCTGGCTCTTGATGTCGTCACCGATGATCGGCACGCCGGCGTCGGCGAACTTCTTGGCCCAGACCGGGTCTGAGGCAATGAAAACCGGTATGGCGTTGACGAAGGCGACGCCTGCGTCGAGTGCGCACTGGGCGTAGTAACGCTGGGCGTCGTCTGATCCCACGGGAAGATAGGAGACGAAGACTTGGGCCCGGCTGTCACGCAGGACCTGGGTCACGTCGACGGATTCAGCTGGTGACTCCTCGATCATCGCGTGGTAGTACTTGTTGAGACCGTCCATCGTCGGGCCACGTTGGACCGTTACGCCGATCGCGGGGACCTCGGCGAACTTGATTGTGTTGTTCTGTCCGCCGTCGATTGCTTTGCTCAGGTCGCTGCCGACTTTGGAGGCGTCGACGTCAAAGGCGGCCACGAACTCGAGGTCACTGACGTGGTAGCCACCGAGCATGACGTGCATGAGGCCCGGCACATCGTCGGCCGGATTGGCGTTCTTGTAATAGGTGACGCCCTGGATGAGTGAACTGGCACAGTTTCCGACGCCAGCAATAGCCACGCGAATCTTTTCCATAGCTCTCCTTTCTTACTTCGCGTCGTGCGCGAAGGACTCTTGGTTACTTCGTTCGGCGGACAACAAGTTGTCAATCCACGCGAGGTCCAGCTCGACACCTTGGGCCGCGTGCTCCATGACACCGCGGGCGTAGGAATCGAGTTGTTCGTTGTGTGCGCCGGCTCGGACTTCCGCCAGACGGGCAACGAGATCGGCGCGCCGACGCTCGAGCAGTCCGACGCGACCGTTGGGCGTCAGGTACTGGGCGAGTGCCATGCGAAGTGAGAAGTTCTTGCTGTCGTCGAGCGTCGCGGGGTCGGCCAACAGCGAAACGAACTCTTGACGACCACGGTCGGTAATCCGATAGACCTTGCGACCACGTCGTCCGATACCGGGCGACGAACGCAAGGAGCGAAGCGAGGCGCGCTCACCCGAAAGTGAGCCGGTCGACAGCGCGCTCAGGCGACCGTCACTCGGCATTACCGCTTCGACGCAGCCTTGTCGTTCGAGACGCGCGAGCGCCGGATAGATCGATCCGAAGGAAACATTTGCCCAGATACCGAGTCGTTCGCGCAGTTGTAGGCGTATTTCGTAGCCGTGATGGTCACGGTCCATGAGGAGGCCCAGGATGGCAATGTCTAACACGCGAAACATAGTATCACTTCGATATATCGAACGTGACTAGGTGTCATTTATCAAGTCAGGATTGGCTTGTAGTGTCACCCGTAATGGATAAGCGCTTCCGCACGAGTACCGCCGACGGGGCAGTGGTCGAGTTCGGTCTAGTTCGCCACGCACTGTTGGCCAGGGTTGCCGCGGGCCTCCTTCGTTACGAAGACATATGTGACGCCCACCCCGAACTGTTGCGAGCGGCGAAGAACCTCGGGCGTCGAACGGGCGAAACGTGTCCGGTCTGCTCGGACGTCGAACTCGTCGAAGTGACCTACGTCTTTGGTGCGAGGTTGCCGTCGGGAGGAACGTGTCCGATGTCGCGCGCCGAACTCTTGAAACTCGAGCGTCGCGAGGAGCCCGTCCAGTGTTACGCCGTGGAAGTCTGTGTCGGATGCTCGTTCCACCACCTAGTTCGCAAGTGGGCCGCCGGAGGGCGCCGCGCCCGTAGGGTTAACGCCATGGAGCGTAAGGAAGTCGGCGAATGAGCCTGAGCGCACCGGTCATCCGGGGCCGCAAGCGCCGCAGTGGTTCGGCACCCCTCGTCATGGTCACCGCCTATGACGAGCCGGGAGCTCGTCTCGCCTCGGCGGCCGGTGTCGATCTGATCCTCGTCGGTGACTCGCTGGCCAACGTCGTGCTCGGCCAGGAGAACACGCTGCACCTCAGCATCGACGAGATGTGTCATCACGTACGCGCGGTGGCCGCGGCCAAACCCGACGCGCATGTCGTCGCCGACATGCCGTGGTTGAGTTACCACGTCGACCTCGGCGAGAGCGTTCGAAACGCCGCCAAGTTAATTCGAAGCGGAGCCGACAGCGTCAAACTCGAAGGCGGCCGAGTACGCCAAGGCGTCGTGCGCGCGTTGCTCGACGCACAGATCCCCGTCATGGGTCACTTGGGCCTCACCCCCCAAAGCGTCATGGCCTTCGGCGGCTTCAAGGTCCAGGCCAAGACGTTGGAGAGTGCCAAGCTCCTCATCGAGGACGCCCAACTCCTCCAAGACGAGGGAGTATTCGCCATCGTGATCGAAGGCGTGCCCAGTGTCGTCGGAACGAACGTCACCCAGGCACTCGACATCCCCACGATCGGCATCGGCGCCGGACCCGACACCGACGGCCAGGTGCTGGTCTTCCACGACCTGCTGGGTCTCACCAGTCGAAAGCCGGCCAAATTCGTTCGCCAGTACGCCGACTTGGGTCCAGTGATCACCGACGCGATTGCGCACTTCGCCGCCGACGTGCGAAGCGGCGCGTTCCCCAGCGCCGACGAGGCGTATCCCAATCCCGAGGGACTTTTGGAATAGGGACGCTCGTCGCGTTTCGGTTCGTCGATTCAAAATTTCACAGGCCTCGAGGTTCAGTTTCGACCTAACTTCAAACACCGCCATTTATCAGGGATGATGAGGTAAAGATACCTCGAGCCGTGTCACTACTTGCGCGGAGTATACTCTCAGTGTATTCTCATCTCCATGAGTGTTCCTTTCACCTTGCTCGGTCTCCTCGAACGAGAACCGAGCCACGGCTATGACCTGAAGCGCGACTACGACAGCTATTTCGGTCGCTCGAAGCCGTTGCCCTTCGGCCAGGTGTACGCCACCCTGGCACGACTGTCACGTGACGGGAAGGTCGTGCCGGGCGAGGCGGAGCCCGGTGACGGACCGGACCGAAAGCGCTACGCGATAACGCCGGAAGGAAGAGAGGAGTTCGAGACTTGGCTCGGCGAACCGGTCGAACCAGAACCGCACCTCCAGACGATTCTTTTCTCGAAGGTCGTCTTGGCATTGATGCTCGGTCGATCCGCCGAGAAGTATTTGGATACGCAGCGCGCCGCCCACTTGCAGCGGATGCGTTCGTTGACGGAAGTGAAACGAGCAGGCAGCCTCATTGACGTACTTCTCGCCGATCACGGCCTCTTTCATCTTGAAGCTGATTTGCGCTGGATTGACATGACCGCGGCCCGACTTCCTTCGTTGGCCGCGGCGGTGACATCGTGAGCGTTGAACTGGTCGCGTCCGACGTGCGCCCAACAGCTACGTTGATCCAAGCCATCGACGTGGCCTACGACTTTGGCGAGACACCTGCACTGCGTGGGGCCAACGTGTCGATCCGCGAAGGAGAGATTCTCGCGGTCATGGGTCCGAGCGGTTCTGGTAAATCGACACTCCTGCACTGCCTCGCGGGAATTCTCGTACCCAAAAGAGGCGAGATTCGTCTCTCTGGACAACGCATCGACACGATGTCTGAGGATGAGCGCAGTACCTTGCGACGAGACACCTTTGGTTTCGTCTTCCAGTTTGGACAGTTGGTGCCGGAACTCACGGCCGAAGAGAATGTCGCACTCCCTCTTCTTCTCAGTGGCATGCGACGAAATGACGCGATCGTACACGCGCGCGAGTGGTTCGAACGTCTTGGAATCGGCGGTCTCGAGCGTCGCCGCTCAGGTGAACTCTCTGGTGGGCAGGCACAACGTGTCGCTCTGGCGCGCGGACTCGTCGCCCGTCCAAAAATACTGTTCGCTGACGAACCGACGGGCTCGCTCGACTCCTTCACCGGCGAAGTCGTCATGGAGCTCCTCGTGACTGCGGCCCGTGACGACGGCACGACCGTCGTCTTGGTGACCCACGAGCCACGAGTCGCCGCCTACGCCGATCGTGAAGTGGTGGTCCGCGACGGACTCGTCACTTCACTCAACGACCACGCCACCTCGACATGATTCGTTTCGGCCTTCGCCTCACTACGCGTGGCGGGAAGGAGTCGATGACCCGACTCGTCGTCATGGCGCTCGCCGTGTCGGTCGGAGTGGCGATGCTCCTCTTGACGATGGCCACGATCAACGGGCTGGGCAGGCAGAACGCTCGCGGGGCATGGATGGCAACCACGCCGTCGGTGGAGGTCGGCAACCCACACTTCGGTCATCGTGGACCGCAAGTAACGGCGCCGGCAGCGTCCGCGCCGATTTGGTGGATCGTCAGTTCCCAGGATTTCGAAGGTCAACTCGTCGTTCGCGTCGACGTCGCGTCGACGGGACATAACGCATTGGTCCCGCCTGGCATTGCGCATCTACCTGGACCCGGTCAGTACTACGCGTCGCCGGCCCTGGCCACGTTGTTGAACACGACGCCGACGGCACAATTGGGCAACCGATTCGCCGGTACAGAGATCGGCACGATCGGGTCGGCAGCGCTGCCATCACCTAAGGACCTCGTCATTGTCGTCGGTCAGCGTGCGAAGACATTGTCGAAAATTGCCGGGGCGGGCACCATCACGAGCTTCGTCACGTCGTCAGGGAGTGGTGGTCCCGACTCGTCAGGCACCACCGGACTGCAGATAATCCTCGCCGTGCTCGCCCTCGTGCTCCTCTTCCCGGTCCTCGTCTTCATCGGCGCGTCGATGCGACTTTCGGCCGCTCGCCGTGAGCAACGACTTGCCGCGATACGCCTCGCCGGTGCGACGATGCGACAGGTGACGGTGATCGCCACGGTGGAGGCGTTGGTCGCGGCGATCGCGGGCGTCGTCATAGGTTTCGGGCTCTATCTCGCGGCCGCGCCCTTGCTGGTCCACGTCCCCTTCGCTGGACAGTCCCTGGAGTCTGGCGACCTCTCGATCGGGTGGATCGATGCGATCATCGCAGCCATTGGTGTCCCATGTGCCGCAGCCGTAGTAGGTCGCTTCGCGCTGGAGCGCGTGCACGTCTCGCCGCTCGGAGTGAGTCGACGCGTGACGCCGCAACCGCCACGGGTGTACCGGGTCATTCCACTGCTTGCTGGCATCGTCGAACTCGCCTACTTCGTCTCCGCGGGTCGACCGGGCAGCTCCGGCGGTCAGATCGAGGGGTACGTGCTCGGTTTCTTCTTGGTCATGATCGGTCTCGTGCTCGCGGGACCATGGTTGACCATGCAGGGCGCGAAGATCATGGCTCGGCGCACCAGCCGCGTCTCGGTGCTGCTCGCGGGACGCCGCCTGTCGGACAATCCGCGCGGCGCCTTTCGCGCGGTGAGCGGACTCATCCTCGCGATCTTCGTCACGAGTGTGTCGGTCGGTGTGATCTCGACCATCATCACGGACCACGGCGCCGCGTCGGGCACCCTCGCGAGCAAGACGGTCACCGATCAGTTTGCCTTCGGCCCGGCCAACTCAGTGCCGGCCGTACCGTCCTCGGTGTTGTCATCGTTGCGATCGATTCGTGGCGTGCGCGGCATCACCGTTGTGTATGTCGCGCCCAACCACTTGAAGATCGATGGTGCGGTGCCGCACATCAACAATCTCGGTGGCGACCTCCAGTACGGCGTGGTGTCGTGCGCTCACTTGGTGACCACACCAGCCCTCGGCACGTGTCACGCGGGGGCCGACTTCGCGGCGCTCGGCGATGACATCGCCTTCGAGCCAATAACGAAGTCCGTGACCATCGCGGCGTCGACCACGTGGCCGACCGCGCACCCAACCGCGGGATTGTCGGGGCTGCCGGTACAGTTGATCGCTGTCGCCACCAACGGTTCGGTTTCGACGATCAACGACGTGGAGACGGTCCTCGATAGCGCCTTCCCATTCGAGAGTATGACCAGTCTCTTTGGCAATGCCAACGCGAAGGCCTCTCAACTACTGAGCGAACTGCGCACGACGAGTGAAGTCGTGATACTGGCCAGCCTCTTGATCGCTGGCTGCAGCCTGGCGGTCGCCATGGCCGCCGGTGTGAGTGAACGCCGGCGCCCCTTTAGCCTCATGCGACTGAGTGGTGCCCCCCTTAGTGTGCTCCAGCGCATGGTCGCCTTCGAAACGGCCGGTCCGCTCCTCGTCATCGCCGTTGGCTCGGCGCTGACCGGTTTCGTTACGTCTGACCTGTTTCTCCGCTCGCAATTGGGAGAGACGCTTCGCCCACCCGGCCTCGCGTACTACCTCATCGTCGGTGGCGGATTGTTCGGAGCGCTCGCCATGATCGGGTCCACGCTGCCGTTGCTCGATCGCGCAACGCGTCCAGAAGGCGCGAGAATGGAGTAGGTCGGGTACCTCGACTAGCCCTTTGGGCTCGATTCGACTACGATTGTCGTTCCACAAGCGTGGAGAAGTGCCACATACCCTGCTCTGTTTTCCGCAGAGCCCGGCTTCGCCGGACCAGAGGGAAAGGAAATCGGCCATGAGGCCTTACGAAACAATGATCGTGTTCGACACGGCCGTCGACGCGCAGTCCATCCAGATCGCTCTTGACCGAGCGTTGGAGACCATCCGCACCAATGGTGGAAACCCTGGCGCCATCGACCGTTGGGGCAAGCGTCCCTTGGCGTACGAGATCAACAAGCGCAAAGAGGGCTACTACGTCTTGGTGGAGTTCGCGGGTGAATCGACGACGGTCGTCGAACTGAACCGCATTCTGACTCTGTCGGACGAAGTCCTCCGCTACAAGATTCTTCGTCGCCAAGAAAAGCCGACCGCCAGCCGTGTCACGGCCCAGGCGTAGGTTCGGACGCCTGAGAATCCAAGGAGATAGATATGGCCGACAATGCAATCACCGTCGTGGGGAACGTCACTCGCGACCCTGAACTGAAATTCCTTAACAGCGGTCAGGCGGCGCTTCGCCTCTCGATCGCCGTCAATCGCCGCTGGCAGAACCGCCAGACCCAAGAGTGGGAAGAGCGCGTCTCGTACTTCGAGATCGTGGGCTACGGCGCAATGGCCGAGAACGCTGCGAATTCGCTTACCAAGGGCGCGCGAGTCATCGTGAGCGGACGTCTCGAGCAGCGCAGTTGGGAGACCGAGAACGGCGACAAGCGTTCGATCGTTGAGATCAACGCCGACGAGATCGGACCGAGCCTCAAGTGGGCGACCGCCGTTGTCACCCGAACCCCGCGCGCCGAAGGCAGCAACTTCCAATCAAGCGACCGCCCGGCGGCCGCACCACGCTCGAACGAACCCGCCAGTACCTACGCCTTTGACGAGGAGCCCTTCTAATGCCACGTATTAATAATCCCAAGCCGCCAAAGCGCGCGCCAAAAATCGACACTCGTCGCGGTGCGAAAAAGAAGCCCTGCTCCTTCTGTCAGCACGGCGTCGCCACGGTTGACTACAAGGACCTCGCACAGCTGCGCAAGTACATCTCGGACCGCGGCAAGATCCGTGGCCGCAAGGTCTCGGGTAACTGCCAGCAGCACCAGCGTGACGTCACCGACGCGATCAAGACGGCTCGTGAACTTGCCCTGCTTCCGTACACGCAGCGCACCGTGACCGAGCGTCGCGGTGGACGCGGTAACCGTGACGACCGAGGCCCTCGTGGACCGCGAAGTGACGGACCGAGCGCTCGCCCTGCTGCAGACAGTGCGGTCGCCGAGTCAGCCGAGGTCGACTTAGAACTCGACGCCGGCGTTGCCGCCGAGACGTTCGAGAGTGCTCTGGTCGAGGAGGTCAGCGAATGAAGATTCTCCTGCGCAACGACGTCCGCGGCGTTGGCCGCCGTGGCGACATCGTCGACGTGAAGGCCGGCTACGCACGCAATTTCCTCCTGCCGTCGGGCTCGGCACTCGTGGCGAGCGACAGTTCAGAGGTGCAAGCAGCGGCAATGCGTCGGGGACGCGACCTTCGTGACGCCGCAAGTCGTGAGGCTGCCGAGACGCAGAAGACGTTGATCGAGCAGCAGACACTCACCATCGGTGCGCGCGCCAGCGCGAACGGCCGACTGTTCGGTTCGGTCACCGAGGCGGACCTCGTGAACGCACTTCGTACGGCGACGGGTATCTCGCTCGACCGCCACGTCATTCACATGGCCGAGCACCTGAAAGAGGTCGGTACCGCAACGGCGTCGGCAACTCTGTTCGATGGTGTTGAGGCAACGCTCAACGTGGAGATCGTCGCGAAATAGTTCAAGTTTTATTGCACGCGAGAACGCCGGGACTTTGGTCTCGGCGTTTTCGATGTCACACCGCGATGAAATCATCAAGCGCGTGGCAATTGTGCACAGGTATTTCCCCACCTTGTTGTTCTCGTTACAAACAGACCAACCGAGCGACCATTGAGGTCTTATGACGCAGATTGAATCGGAACGAACACGACAAGCCCCAGGCGGCGGTCGCATTCCTCCGAGTGCGATCGAAGCCGAGGAGTCGTTGATCGGCGCCATGCTCCTTTCGCCCGAAGCGGTCTCTGTTGCGTACGAGACCGTGCAAGCAGAGGACTTCTACCGCCCGCTGCACGGACAGATTTTTGCCTCGATCATCGCACTCGCGAACGCCGGTGAACCGGTTGACTACGTGACGGTGCAGGCGAAGTTGCAAGAGCGTGGTGCGGTCGCGGTTGAGCTCGCGTTGCTGTCGTCGCTACAGATGAACACGCCGTCGGCTTCGAATGCGCAGCACTACGCCGAGTTGGTTCGCGAGAAGGCGCAACAGCGCCGCCTCATTGCAATCGCCGGCGAGATCGTTGACGATGCCTACGTCGCCACCGAGGACGTCGTCGGTCTCATCGATGAGGCGGAGCGAAAAATCAACGCCATTGGTGACGCCGGGCGAACCGACTCGGTCTCTCCGTTGCAGCGACTACTGCTCAGCGAGGCCGACATCCTCGAACAGCGTGGCGAGACCAGAGGACGAATCAATGGCCTCGAGACGGGCTACAAGTCACTCGACCTCATTCTTCAAGGACTGCAACCGAGCAGCATGACGATCGTGGGCGCCCGACCGGGGACCGGTAAGACGGCCTTCGCCCTCGGCATACTCATCCACGTTGGCGCCGTCGTGAAACGGCCGGCGCTGTTCTTCTCACTCGAGATGAGCCGTCAGGAGTTAGCCGAGAGGATTCTCGCGTCGACGGCGCGCATTGACTCGTCGAAGTTGCGCACCGGCGACCTCAGTGACGGCGACTGGAACCGGGCGCACGATGCCTTCGGCTACTTGCAGTCAGCGAAAGTCTTCATTGACGACAATCCCGCACTCACCGTCATGGACGTGCGAGCACGGGCGCGACGGATCCGTCAGCAGAACGGTGACCTGGGCGTCGTCATCATTGACTACTTGCAACTCATGAGTTCGAGAGGTCGCTCCGAGAATCGCCAGGTCGAGGTATCGGACATGAGCCGGTCGCTCAAGATCCTGGCTCGCGAACTGCAGTGTCCCGTCATTGCCCTTTCGCAACTCTCACGAAAACTCGAGGACCGCTCCGACAAACGGCCAATGATGTCGGACCTGCGCGAGTCCGGCTCGCTGGAGCAGGACGCCGACGTGGTGTTGTTCATCTATCGCCCCGAACAGTACGGCGAGGTGGCGAACGATAAGAAGGCCGAGGCCGAGATCATCGTCGGTAAGAACCGTAACGGCCCGACGCGCAACGCCCACCTCACGTGGCGCGGCGAGTTTGCCAGATTTGACAATGTCGCCGAGGCTCGAGAAATTTAATCCGACGGACTGTCGCGGATCAAGGCGCGTCGACGATAGGCAGCAGCGAACGCCAAGGGCCGACGGCGTCGGTGTACTGCTTCGCCATGGTCTTGACGATCTGGTTCAGGTGATTCAAGTCGTGCACCGCCCACGTCGCGAGCAGTTGGCTCAGTGGCACCTCGCCAAAAGTTGGATGTACGCCAAGCAGTTGCAGATCGTTGGCGCTCACCAAGGCGTCCAACTGGCTGAGATTGGACGAGCGGACCGTGTCGAAGCGCTCCAGGAATTCGGTCATCGACCAACCGGCAAAACGTGAGAAGCCGGCCTCGCGATCGACTGGTTCAAACGTCCGTGGTTCGCTCTGCGCGAGAATCAACACGGTGCGGTCCATCCAATCGACCTCTTCAATATGCGTTAGGTGACCGACCACTTGATAGGGCGACCAGGTCTGTGGACCTTCGTCGGCCATGGTCCACTCCTCGGGCATGTCGATCAGGAGTGCGCGAAGCGTGCCCGGTGTGCGCGACAGTACGGCCCTGCCCATTTCCAACGTGTATTCCACGACGTCATCGTCGCACAAGGCGTTCACGCGTCGTTGTACTGACGTGCGCTTGACGTTCTCACCCCCCATCACCTAGGGTTCATTTTTCATATTCTAGTAGTACGAGCGAAATAGTAGGAAACTACATTCGAGTGCCGCCCTGGTGGTCCGAAAGTGAGTGATCGACGAGGAGTCAGTTTGATGTCCATGGTCGAAGTGCACCAACGAGACGAGGTTGCTCCCGAGGCGAGGGACCGGCCAACAACGACAGGTCTATTTGGGCTGCATCCGAATACCGGCGTCCAGACGAATCGACTCGGCATTCATATAACTATTGGCGAGGAGTTCAACCGCGAGGGACGCAAACTCCGACGAGTAGCCGAGTCGCTTGGGGAAGAGCACGCCGGCGCCGAGGCGCGCCTTGAACTCGTCGGACTGGGGACCGGTGCCGTAGATCGGGGTATCGATCAGTCCAGGAAGGATGCAGTTTGCGCGGACGCCCACGACGGCGAGGTCGCGCGCGAGTGGCAACGTGAGACCGACGACCCCGCCCTTGGACGACGAGTAGGCCACCTGGCCAATCTGGCCGTCCTCCGCAGCGACTGACGCAGTGTTCACCAGTGCGCCGCGCATGTTGTCGACGTCGGGCGTGTTCTTGCCCATGGCGGTCGCGGCGAGGCGACAGACGTTAAAGGTGCCGATCAGGTTGATCTCGATGACCTTGCGATACAAGTCAAGGTCGTGAGCCGACGAGTACTCACCGTCCTTACCGATCGTTCGCGTCGCCCAGCCAATGCCCGCGCAGTTCACGGCACTCCATAGGGGCGCCATCGCGATTGCCGCTTCGATTGCCGCGATGACCTGTTCGGTGTTCGTGACGTCGCAGTGTGCGTACGCTCCGCCAATCTCCTGGGCGACCTTGTTGCCCAGCTCGTCGTTGAGGTCGGCGACAACAACCTTGACGCCGCGCGCACTGAGTTCGCGAGCGGTCGCTTCGCCGAGTCCTGAGGCGCCACCGGTGACGACGGCGGATGTGTTGTTGAGTTCCATTGCTACTCCTGATGTCATGGGCTGGTTACAGCCGTCACAAAGTCAAGCAGAGATTCGTGACCATGGACGGGGCCGGTGAGCACTTCGCTCGAGCACGTAGCGTTACACCATGTCCTCGGCTTACGACGTCTCGAAAGAAGAGTTGGCGTCACTCCTCGAAGGTGAACCTCGCTACCGGGTTGATCAGGTCTGGCATGGACTCTGGGTAGAGGCGCAATGTGTGGGCGAGATCACGACAATCCCCAAAGCCTTGCGTGCGCGGCTCGCCGAGATCTTTCCCCCGAGCATCGAAGTCGCCAACGACGTGCAGAGTGACCTTGGCGCCACGAGAAAGTGGGTCTTTCGACTGCGTGATGGCGCCACCATCGAGACGGTCTTGATGAACTACGAAGACCGAGTGACGGTCTGTGTGTCGAGTCAGGCCGGATGCGCTATGGGCTGCACGTTCTGCGCCACCGGTCAGGCGGGGTTCACCCGTCACCTCACCTCGGGCGAAGTGCTCGAACAGGTGATGTTCGCCGCGCGCGCCGCCGCACCGCGACGACTCTCCAATGTCGTCTTCATGGGCATGGGAGAGCCGCTCGCGAACTATCTCGTCACCATGAACGTCGTACGCACGCTGCACGAGTACCGCGGACTCTCCGCGCGTCACCTCACCGTGTCGACCGTCGGGGTTGCCCCGGCGATTGAGAAGATGGCGAAGACCGGACTTCCACTCACGCTTGCGGTGAGTCTGCACTCGGCCAATAACAAGGATCGCAACGAACTCATACCGCTCAATCGTCGCTATCCGCTCGAGCGTCTCCACGAAGCCTGCCAGTTCTGGATGGACACCACTGGTCGACGGCTCAGTTTCGAATGGGCACTCATCGACGGCGTGAACGACCGAGAGCGCGATATTGATGAGCTCGCAAACTATGCCCGGTCGCTTCGAGCGCACGTGAACCTCATACCCCTCAACCCGACCCCGGGCTACCTCGTGCGCGGATCGTCGGGTCAGCGCGTCCACGACTTTCGTGAAGGGCTGATTGAACTGGGCGTGAACGCAACGATTCGCAACACCAGAGGACGCTCGATTGACGCGGCTTGCGGTCAGCTGGCCGCCGTTACCAACGCCCGACACAAATCAATCCCCGTGCGAAGCACCTAAAGCTTCCCCTGCTCCCAAAACGTGGGACGCCATTTCATCAGGACGAGTACGCCCACGATGCACGCAATGCCGCCCGAGACGATGGAGAATTCGGTCGAAGAGTAGTTGGCGAGGACGCCGGACTCCACGTCCCCGAGTCGCGGTCCGCCCGTGACCACCGCCATCTGGATCGACGAGATTCGACTGCGAAACTCGTCGGTGATGGCGTTCTGCAAGATGGTGTTGCGCAAGACGGTCGAGATGACGTCCATCGCGCCAGCCACGCCGAGACACGCCAGTCCGATCCAAAAAATGTGCACGAGACCGAAAATGGTTATCGCCGCTCCCCAGGCCATCACGACCATCGCGACGAGGCGACCTTGGCGCTGAACGCGAGCAATCCATCCCGTGACGACCGCCATGAGGAGCGCGCCCGCGCCCGGCGCCGCGGAGAGTAGGCCGAAGGTCTGCGGCCCTCCGTGGTAGAGGGTGAGGGCGACCGCGGGAAAGAGTGCTCGAGGTAGTCCAAAGACCATGGCGTTCAGGTCGACGAGGTACACGGCCTGGACGACCGCGTGGCTTCGTACGTAGCGAAATCCGTCACCGATCGCGCGCAGCATTCGTGTGCCGGTGTGCTCACCGGTGGCGGGCATCGCTGACATGAAGGACGTCAACAGCGTCAAGAGCGCAAAGGTGATCGCGTCAACTGCGTAGCAGGAGAAGAGACCGATGCTGGCGATGAAGACACCGGCGAGGGCCGGGCCAATGACTGCAGCGGAGTTCACCGCGACTTGATTGAGCGAGTACGACGCCACTAGCTCTTCGGGCTTCACGAGCTTGGGAATTGCGGCAGTGCGCAGAGGACTAGAGAAACCGGCGAAGCCGGCCGAGAGAGCGGCGAGGAGGAGAAGAAAGATCAGATGGTGGTCGTGGAAGCCGGCGTTCAGGGCCAGCCCGGCACTCGTCAGGCCCAGGACGACTGAACTCAGCAACATCAACACGCGTTTGTCGGCACGGTCACCCATGGCGCCGCCCCAGAGTGCGCCGGTGATGAGAAAGGGCAGTTGGATAAGGCTCGCGAGTCCAACCCACAGGTTGGAGTGCGTTTGGCTATAGACCTGAAAGGGCACTGCGACGACGGTCAAGTTACTGCCGAGTAGCGAGACGACTTGCCCTGAATACAACAATCGGAAGTCGCGATTGTGGCGCAGCGGACTTACATCAACCAGTAGCCGGGGCACCCATTCATGGTAGAGGGATAGTGTAATTTCGGGGGTATTGCTAAGGAGTGTCGATGATCGACGAAGAACTTGTTCAACTGTTGACGCCCGAGGGCGAACGCGTTGTCAGCTCGGACTACGAGTCCACGTTGAACGGCGACGAGATCTTCGGTCTGTACCGCGACATGGTCATCATTCGACGCCTGTGCAACGAGTCGACCTCACTGCAGCGCCAGGGTCAGCTCGCACTCTGGGCCCCCATCCAAGGTCAAGAGGCGGCCCAAATCGGAGCCGGACGGGCCCTGGCACCCGGGGACTTCACGTTTCCGACCTATCGCGAGCACGGCATTGCGTGGTGTCGTGGCGTGCCACCCGCGGACATGCTTCGCCTCTTTCGCGCGGTGAGCAACGGCGGCTGGGATCCTCAGAAGTACCGCCATTCAGTACCCACGGTCGTACTGGGCAGCCAGTGCCTACACGCCGTTGGCTACGCCATGGGCATTCAGCGCGACGGCGCGGAGGAGGCCTCGATGGCCTTCTTTGGTGACGGCGCTTCGAGCCAGGGCGACGTGATGGAGGCCTTTGTGTGGGCCGCGTCGTTCAACGCGCCCGTTGTGTTCTTCTGTCAGAACAACCAGTGGGGCATTTCGACCCCCTCTTCCGTGCAGTCAAAAATTCCGCTGTATCACCGCGCGCACGGCTTTGGGTTCCCGGGCGTGCGAGTCGACGGCAATGACGTGCTCGCGGTCTACGAAGTGAGCAAGCGAGCCCTCGAGAGTGCCCGCGTCGGAGGCGGGCCGACGTTGATAGAGGCCTATACCTATCGAATTGGCGCGCACACCACGTCCGACGACCCCACGCGTTATCGCATCGACGCGGAGGTGGAAGTGTGGAAGCACCGTGACCCGGTCGAGCGAGTGAAGGCGCTGCTGGCACGCGAGTACAAAGTGAAGAATGCTGATTTCGACGCCGTGACCGAAGAGGCCGACACCATGGCGTTGCAGCTTCGTGAGGACGTGTTGGCGATGAGCCGACCCGACCCGATCACGATGTTCGACAATGCCTACTCTGCACCACACCCGCTGATTGAAGAGGGTCGCCGCGAGATGATTGAGCTAGGGATTAGCGGGGGTGCCCTCTAATGACCACCACGACGATGACCATGGCCAAGGCGCTCAACGAGGGACTGCGTCGCGCCATGGAGAAGAACCCCAAGGTCCTTTTGATGGGCGAAGACATTGGTCGCCTCGGTGGCGTGTTTCGGATCACCGACGGCCTGCAGAAGGACTTTGGCGAAGACCGCGTCATCGACTCACCACTGGCGGAGTCAGCCATTGTCGGTACCGCCGTTGGTCTGGCGATCCGTGGCTACCGTGCGGTGTGCGAGATCCAGTTCGACGGATTCGTCTATCCGGCGTTCGACCAGATCGTCTCCCAAGTCGCCAAGCTCCACAAGCGATCTGACGGTGCGTACATCATGGGTATGGTGATTCGCATTCCATTTCAAGGCGGCATCGGCGCAATCGAGCACCACTCGGAGAGCCCCGAGCCGTACTTCGCCCAGACCGCCGGTCTGCGCGTTGTGTCGTGCTCAACGCCGAATGACGCCTACTGGATGATTCAGCAGTCGATTGAGCACGACGACCCAATTATCTTCTGTGAGCCCAAGAGCCGCTACTGGGAGAAGGGCGAAGTCGACCTCGAAACGCCGCCGGCCGGCCTCTTTGACGCACTCGTTCGCCGCGAGGGCACCGACGTCACGCTTATTGGCTACGGCGCGTCCATGAAGACGTGTCTTCGCGCCGCCGAGACTGCCCAAGTCGAGGGAACGTCCATCGAAGTGATCGACGCGCGCTCGATTGCGCCGCTCGACATTGAGTTGATGGCCAAGTCGGTTGAGAAGACTGGCCGCGTCGTCGTCGTCCAAGAGTCGCCGCACACCGCGTCGATCGGCTCTGAGATCGTGTCAGAACTGACGCAGCGCTGCTTCTACTCCCTACGTGCCCCCGGGCTTCGCGTGAGTGGCTACCACGTGCCGTACCCGCCCACGCGGATCGAGGAGGACTACCGTCCGACCGTCGATCGCATCCTGGACGCCGTTGACCGAGTGATGGGATTTGAGAGTTGAGCGAAGAGATCTTCTTGCTACCCGACGTCGGTGAAGGTTTGACCGAAGCCGAGATTGTCACGTGGAAGGTGGCCGTCGGCGACGTCGTCACACTGAACCAACCGCTCGTCGACATCGAAACGGCCAAAGCGACCGTTGAGCTTCCAAGTCCCTACGCCGGCACCGTGGTCGCGTTGCACGGGAACGTCGGTGACGTGCTCGAAGTTCACAAGCCGCTGATCACGTTCGAAATCGGTGGTGGCTCTACCGCCGCCCCTGCCGTAACAACGGGGGCCACCCCGCCGACCGCGACGGAGGCCGCACCCGTTGCCGCGACGTCGGACAAGACCGAGGGTTCCGTTGGAGAAGGTCGCGAGGCCGTCCTCATTGGCTACGGCGTCGCGAACGAAGACGCCGTCGTTACGCGCAAGCACCGTCGTCAAGGCGCCGCGCCGGTCGCGCCAAGTGCGCCCGCGCCCGCTGCGCCCGCGCCCGCCGCGCCCGCGCCCGCGCCCGCGCCCGCTGCAGCCTCGGTCGCCGCGCTTCCCGACGTTGCGCCACGCTCGACTCCACCGGTTCGTCTGTACGCCAAGCAGCACGGCCTGGATATCTCGTCACTCTCGGGTACGGGACGCGACGGACTGATCACGCGCAACGACGTCGAGCAGGCGCTTTCGGGAGCGCCGAGTGTGCCGGCACGCGTCAGTGCGCCGATCACGGGTCCGAACACGACGTCGCGTTTCGTTGGTCGCGACCTGGAGTCGTGGTCAACCGGTCCGAAGGAGGAGCGCATCCCCGTGAAGGGAGTGCTTCGTTCGATGGCCGAGGCCATGGTCCAGAGCGCCTTCACGCAACCACGCGCGGCGGTGTGGGTACGCGTTGACGCCACGAGGACGATGGAACTCTTGGCGTCACTGAAGACGCAGCCGAGCCTCGCGGGCGTTCGACTCTCACCGCTCACCATCGTGGCGTTGGCCGTCTGTGACGCCGCGCGCCATTATCCGGGCATCAACTCCAGTTTTGACGCCGCGGCCAATGAAGTGATTGTTCGACGTACGGTCAACCTGGGTATCGCCGCCGACACACCTCGGGGACTCATCGTTCCCAACATCAAAGGTGCGGATCAGCTGGACCTCGTGGGCATGGCCGCCGCCTTAACCGTGCTCGTCGACAAGGCCCGTCAGGGCACGACGACACCCAACGAGATGATCGGCACGACACTGAGCATCACGAACGTCGGTCCATTCGGCGTCGACGCCGCCATCCCAATCCTTCCACCGGGCACCGGGGCAATCCTGGCGGTCGGTCAGATCGCGAAGGCGCCGTGGGTGGTCGACGACGAGGTCGTGGTTCGACAGGTGGTCGAGTTAGCGATGGCGTTCGACCATCGGCAAGTTGACGGCGCAATGGCGTCGGCGGTGTTGGCCCACATCGGTCGGTTCCTCCACGACCCCGCGCCCGCGATAATCGCCGGCTAGGCCTTCAATGTCCGTAGTGCGTCGAGCGCACGATCGGCGTGGGTGTTCATGTTCGTCTCGCTTGAGATGACGTCGAGCACCCGTTGGTCTTGGCCGATGACGAACGTCGTGCGCTTGACCTTCAACAGATCGAGGGACCGCTTCACGCCGTAGCTCTTGGCGACGTCGCCACCGACGTCAGCGAGCAGCGGATAGTCCAAGTGGTTCTTCGTCGTGAACTCAGACTGCTTCGCAACGGAGTCCATTGAGATGCCGAGTCGTTGGCCACCGAGCATCGAGAACTCCGAAGCGAGATCACGGAAGTGACACGACTCCTTGGTGCATCCCTTGGTCATTGCCGCGGGATAAAAGAAGAGCACGACGGGACCGCTAAGCAACATGGTCGAGAGGGTCCGCTCGTTGCCTTCCTGGTCGTTGAGTTTGAAGTCCGGTGCGAGATCGCCAGTCTGCATGAACGCAGGTTACGGGTCGAGTCGAAAACCTACGCCGCGGATGGTAATGAGGTGAACGGGATTGGCGGGGTCGGCCTCGATCTTCTGTCGCAGTCGCTTGACGTGGGTGTCCAGCGTGCGCGTGTCGGAAAGCTCAAGTCCCCACCAAAGCGTGTCGAGGCAGACCTCGCGCGTCACGACCTGACCAAGTCGAGACGCGAAGAGCGCCAAGAGATCGAACTCCTTGCGGCTGAGCTCAATTTCGGTGCCCAGTCGGGTGACGGTTCGACGTACGAAATCGATGCGCAGATCGCCGAACGTGACGATCTCATCTTCGGCATTCGTGAGTGGTCGACGAAGGACTGCGCGAATGCGAGCGATCAGTTCGCGGAGTCGAAATGGCTTCGTGACGTAGTCCGCGGCGCCGATCTCGAGCCCGAGCACGACGTCGACTTCGCTCGAGCGCGCGGTGACCATGATCACGGGCGTGCGTGTCGAGTCGTAGAGCTCACGGCAGTAGTCAATGCCAGAGCCGTCGGGCAACATGATGTCGAGCAGTACGAGGTCGGGCTTCGCTGATGTCATCAGTTGACGAGCCTGGGCGATGTTGGTCGCACCAACGACGACGAAGCCCTCTACGGTGAGCCCAATATTGAGGGCGTCCTGGTAACTCTCTTCATCCTCGACGACGAGGATGACGCTGCGACTCTCACTATCGGTCACGGGGACCCTTCTGTGAGCGTGCAATGTTGATGCTGCGAGGGGCGGCACTGTTCGATATCAGAGGGGAGGTTTGAGATCGTACGCGTGCCACAACGTCAACGTAAGTAGGCAGGGTTACCGCAACGTGACCCAAACGCAATCGCGAGGTGTTCATCGGATGAATCTTCTTCGGCGCGCCTTCGGAGACCGCCGAAAGTGATGCATTCCTTGATTTAGAGTTGGGCAGACCAGCGGATGGAGGGCGAATGAGTGAACCGACAGTGAAGATCGGTCGCGACGAACACGTGTGGTCCTTCGACGCACAGCGACAGCCCGTCGTGACCGTCGATCCGGGAACCGTCATCGAGATTGAAACGTGGGACTGCTTCACGGGTCAGGTCCAGAGCGAGAGCGACACGCTCGAGCACCTGGACCTCGCGCGCGTCAACAGTGCGACGGGGCCAATCGCTGTTCGCGGCGCCGAACTTGGTGACACGCTCTCGGTCACCTTGATTGACATTCGACCTGGCCCGAAAGGCGCGGCGATGTGCATTCCGGAATGGGGACAACTGATCGACTCCGTGCAGTCGCCGACGACGCGAATTTTTCTCGTCGAGAACGGCGTCGTCACGATGAACGAGAACGTTTCATTCCCGGTGCGACCAATGTTCGGCGTCGTAGGCGTCTCTCCCGCGTCCGGTGATGTCTCGACGTTCTTCGCTGATCGACACGGCGGCAACATGGATGACCACGTGAACGGCATCGGCGCGACAATCCACCTTCCGGTCTTCCAACCTGGTGGTCAGCTCGCAATTGGGGATATGCACGCATCGATGGGTGACGGTGAGATCTCGGGCACCGGCGTCGAGATTGGCGGCATCGGCATCATCAAGGTCGACCTCATCAAGGGCAAATGCGGTGGCTGGCCAATCACTGAGACAGCCGATGCGTTCTACACGCACGGCACTTCGGCCGGCGACCTGGACGAGGCGTTGAAGTCAGCGTGCGAAGAGGCGTCGAAACTACTCGTGGATGAGTGGGGATTTTCGCGCGAGGATGCCTTCATGTTTCTTTCCGTCGCGGGTGACCTTGGTATTGCGCAGTACTGCCACCCCTCGCCGGGCAGCGTGATCGCGCGGATGCGCGTGCCGAAACTGCGTTCGAATCCGACGCCCTTTCGTCTCTGATTACGACGTTGAGACGGTAAAGCCTTCGTAGGTGGTCGCGGTCTTCAAGTAACTTCCGGTCGCGGTGCACGGACCGGTCCGGTGACACACCAATCCATAGACGCCCCCATCGATGCCGACCGAGGTGGCGCCCGTGGGCAACGCGATCTTTTGCCCGACCTGCCACGTGTTCGACACTTCGTTGATCACTAGGGCCTGGTATTGGCTCGAGCCGTCGAAGTAAGCAGCGCCCGCACTGCAGTTGCCCGCGGAGCGGCACGAGACAGCGACCACGCCGCCATTCTTCCCCGCCATCAGTGCGCCACTTGGCAACAACATCTGCGTCGCGGGTTGCCAAATACCGTTCACCTCATTGATGAAAAATCCTTCATACTGCGTGGCACCGACGAGGTACTGGCCGCCCGCGCTGCAGTTGCCGATGGACGCACACGCCAGGCCGCCGTATCCGTAGAAGAACGTATGAGGATTTGTTGCCGCGCCGGTCGGCATCGTCATTGCGAGTGCCCCCTGCCACGTCCCTTTGCTTTCGGTAACCGTGAACCCCTCGTTTTGGCCGCTGACGTTGGTGTACGTGCCGAGCGCGGTGCAGTTCGCGGCCGAGACGCACGCAACCTCGCTGACGTCCGCAACGGGATAGGCGTTCGCGTTCGCGGGCAGCGCGACGGCGAGTCCCCGCGTCCACGTGCCGTTGACGCCGCTGACGGCGAGTCCTTGCGTCGTGCCGTTGGCGCCGATGTAGGAGCCGACCCCGACGCAACGGCCATTCGTGCAGGTGATCTGGTTGAGTAGTGCGTAGGGGTTCGCATTGGCGTCGCCGGGAAGTTTCACTTCCTGCGCTCGGGTCCACGTACCGCGCACTTCATTGACGACCATCCCCTCAGAGTGGCCAACCGGCTTGGTACCGTCGAGATAACTGCCGACCGCGCTGCAGTTCCCCGCCGACCAACACGAAACAGAGTGCACTTCGCTGAGTTGGGTCGCCCCCTTGGCGTTCGCCGGAAGCGCCACCTCGCGCGTGCGCTGCCACACCCCTCGGATTTCTCCTACAACGAAGCTTTGCGCGTAATTCTTGTTGTCGTCGTAACTCCCTACCGCGACGCAAGTGCCCACCGCGCCACAGGCGATTGAGTTGACAGTCAATGCCGGGTCACTCGCCGACCCAGTGGGCGCAATCAGTTTGGTCGGTGCTCCCCACGTGCCCCGCACTTCATTGAGGACAAGACCCTGCGTGTGGCTACTGGCGTCATTGAAGGCACCTCCGGCGCTGCAGTTGCCGGCGGATGCACACCCGAGTGCCGGTAAGAAACCCGAAGGGAGACCGGTGGCGCCGCTCGGAAGACTCGCGACTTTTGCCACGTCCCATCGCGGTGTTGTACTGGCGGCGCCTGCTGGCACAACGAAGGCCAGCGTGAGGAACGAACACACCAGTAGAGCGGCTCGTTTCCACTTCATTGGCAGTACTCCACTGGCTAGAACCTCGTAAATAACATTCGACCGAACCATTTCTTCGAAGTGATGACGGTGCGCGGATGGAACCCTGACGTCCACTCAGTATAAGTAAGCGCGAAATCGCGGCGGTGGGCGCGAACCCGTACGTGCAGAGCCTTTAGCAAATTCTTACTTCGATCACGACGAAGTGAACAGGGACGTCACATTCGGTTCGCCGCGACCTTCAGCGCTACAGGGGACGATTGGCTTCATAGCCATCGGCAATGGCTTTGCACTTGATGCAGAGTGTACGAAAGTAGCCCTGGCCGACCGCCGCGGTACCGCGCCTATGAAGTTCTTGGCCTACTGGGCAGTTTGACTGATTGTGGTACACGAGTTCGTCGACGTCTTCGGTGCCGGTTGAGTGAAAATCAGGAACTTTTGACATCGACCACCCTCGAGGTTTGGCCATCAAGGCCATAGATAAACGGAGCGTAGCGCGTGTACCGTGATACTCGGATGTCGCGCTGCGACGTAAGGGGAATGATGACGAACCAGCCGGCGATCGACATTCGAGGCGTCGCCAAGTCATTTGGTCCTACGACCGTGCTGCACGACATCAACCTCGAAGTTTTCGATGGCGAGTTCTTTACGATGCTCGGGCCGTCGGGCTCTGGCAAGACGACGCTGTTGCGAATGGTCGCCGGTTTCGAAACGCCCGACCGTGGCGAGATCCTGTTGCACGGCGAGGAGGTGACGCAACGTCCGGCGCACCTGCGCCCGGTTAACACGGTCTTTCAAGACTACGCCCTCTTTCCGCACATGGACGTCGTCACGAACGTCGAATACGGCCTGCGTGTTGCTGGGGTGAAGCGGGGCGTGCGCCGAGAGCGGGCCAACGCAGCACTGACAATGGTGCGTCTCGAAGGATTTAGTGAACGTCGCCCGGCGCAACTTTCGGGTGGACAACGTCAACGAGTCGCACTCGCCCGAGCGATTGTCAATGAACCCAGCGTGCTCCTGCTCGACGAGCCACTCGGTGCGGGTGCCTACGTCACCATCATTTGGCGCACGGTGCTGTTGGCAGTTCTCGTGACGTTGACCGACGCCATCGTCGCGTTCCCTTTCGCCTACGTGATGGCGCGCGTCGCGACGCAGCGAACACAGCGAATCCTTCTCGGAGCGGTGCTGCTGCCGCTGTGGGCCAGTTACCTAGCCAAGGTCTACGCGTGGATATCAATTCTTGAGAAGGGTGGCGCGCTCAACTGGACCTTCTCCAAACTGGGTCTTCCCGACCCCAATCTCGGCTTCACGAACGGCGCGATGTGGATTGCGTTCTGCTACATCTGGCTGCCGTACATGATTGTGCCGATCTACGGATCGTTGGAAAGAATCCCCGCGTCGTTGCTGGATGCTTCGGCCGATCTCGGTGGTTCATCGTGGTCAACGTTTCGAAGGGTCATCCTCCCACTGGCGCTTCCCGGTCTGCTCGCCGGATCGATCTTCACGTTCTCACTGACGTTGGGTGACTACGTCACGCCACTTTTGATTGGTGGATCGAATTCGACACTGATCGGCAATGCGATCTATGAGAACCTGCTGACGGGCGGCAACCTTCCGCTTGCCGCGGCACTCTCGACGGTGCCTATCGTCATCATGATTGTCTACCTGACCATCGCGAAGCGTCTCGGCGCCTTTGAGGCGCTCTGATGCGATCTCGGCTCTCGCGACTCGGTCTGTGGCTCTGGGTGTGGGCCGTGCTCTTCTTCCTCTTTGCACCAATCGTCACGATCATCCTCTTCGGCTTCGACAGGTCCAACGTGGAGACCTGGCCAATTCAACACTGGACAACGCACTGGTACTCAGTTGCCTGGAATGACCCGCAAGTACGTTCGGCGTTCGTCCTCTCAATCAAGGCGGCGGTCGTCGCGACGGCGCTCTCACTGGTCCTCGGTTCGGTGGCGGCCTTTGGCGTGCACAAAGCGCGGTTCTTCGGTCGTGACTCGATCTCGCTGCTGTTGATCTTGCCGCTCGCCCTCCCGGGCATCATTACTGGCGTCGCTCTGAACTCAGCGTTCCAGTGGGCCGGCATCACGTTGTCGATTTGGACGATCATCGTTGGCCACACGACGTTCTGCATTGTCGTGATTTACAACAACGTCATCGCCCGACTGCGAAGGACATCGAACACACTCCTTGAGGCGTCGGCCGATCTCGGTGCGAATACGGTGCAGACATTTCGCTTGGTCACCTTTCCGACCATCGCCACCGCGCTGGTGTCGGGAGCGCTCCTCGCCTTCGCACTTAGTTTTGACGAAGTTATTGTGACGACCTTTACTGCCGGCGCGCAGAACACGCTGCCGATTTGGATTTTTGGCGCGATCCGCCTCGGTCAACAACTTCCCGAGGTGAATGTGGTGGTGACGATGGTCGTCATCTTGATGTTCATTCCCATTCTGATCGCCGCGCGACTTACCGGAACGGAAAACTTTGCGCCCCGCGTGGCGGCAGCGGGTAAATCGGATTAGCTCGAACTCGACGTCTCGTCGTCGTCAACGAGGTCAGCGCGTACCCCTCGCTGGTTCTCTCCAACCTCAATCATGAACTCCTTTGGCGCCTCTTCCAGCAGTACCAACGACTCTGCGGCGCCGGGAGTGGCGAGTAACAGTTCGTCAAGTTTTCGTTGCGTGGCTTCCTGTTCGCGGCCCTGCGTGTGCTGAATCGTGAAAACCATGAGGAGCGTGATCGAAGAAACGGCGACTTCAAAGGAGACGACCCAAGAGCTGGGATAGCCGAGAATTGCACCAAGAATCAGCATCGCAATGAGTGCAGCGAAGAACGCCATAACCACGATTGACATCGACGTGTAGTGATCCACGTGGTAGATGACCTTACTGAGCGTTGGTAGTTGCGACGTTTTTCGCGAGATCACTTTGCTCGGTCGCATGTTTTCGGGTGCCTCATCCGGCCCTGTCGGAGTTGAGGCAGGGGTGGGTGTCGTTTCTGATGTCATCGTGTGGCTCCCGGTAGCTGACTCTTTGTCGCGAGCGGACAAATCTCGCCGCGTTAACTGGCACGCGTGTGAACCCGATGGTTGCGAACTCCAACTTCAGTGTAGGGAAAAGCCCTCGTTTTCGAACTTTTCCGAATGACATTGTGAATCCTGTGTGAATTGCATGTGTGACCTTGCTCACATGTGAAGTGATGAGCCTGTGATCACTGTTCTTTCAAAAGTGCCGCGCGTTGCGAGCCCAACGTCAGTTCGAGACCAGTGCCGCCCGAAACCGGTAAGTTGGAAGAGGAAGTCAAAGAGGCTGCCAGCTCATCTGAGGCGCCAGTCCCGGCGGTCGACGACGTTTTTGTCAGACTCCGGTTGGACCCGACGGCTCGCAGTTGTGACGGCGCGTCACCGTCGATTTACTCGACAGAGGCGCGAAGTGACTCTGGGTGAGCCCAGCGAAGATGGAGGAGGAGGACGACCGTGACGCGACGCGCAAGCAGTGAGATCGTCAAAAAGGACCTCTCGGACGTCGGCGCCGGTCTGGCAGTGGCCATTGGTTCGACGATTCTTCTTAAATTACTCTCGCGCCGCGGGCGCATTGTTCGCACGGTGGCCCTCGCGTCGGTCGCGGCCGCGACAACCTTCGTGCGCAATCGAGTGTTCGCGAATCACAAGACGACGACGTACTCATTGTCACGTGATGTCGATCGTAACCCTGCCGCGGGAGATCACCTTGTTTGAAGAGATGCCGATGAGTGAGCATCGCACGCGCGACTACGCGATGATTTCGACATATCCGCCAACGCAGTGCGGCATTGCGACGTTCGCCGCCGCGCTCTCGGGCGGCCTCTACGAACTCGGCGATGACGTCGGCATCGTGCGCGTCGGCGGAGAGAACGATCCGCCGAGAGAGATCGTTGTCGCGGAGTTGACGGGCCAACGCGGTGAGTTGACAATTGCGGCGCGCAACGAACTAAATCGCGCTGACGTCGTCATTGTCCAGCACGAGTACGGGATCTACGACGGTCCCGACGGAGAGGACATCGTTGGCGTCCTGGAAGAGATTGATCGACCGACCATCGTGGTGGCCCACACCATCCTTGAGAATCCAACACAGCACCAGCGACTCGTCCTCGAAGCGGTCGTGCGCGCCGCCGACGCCGTCGTCGTCATGACCGAGGCGGGACGACAGAGGCTCTGCAATAGCTTCGACGTTGACAAACGCAAGATCTCAGTGATCCCTCACGGTGCCGCGGTATCGGACGCGGTGCGACTCGAAGCGTCCAACGCACAACCTCGACTTTTGACGTGGGGACTCCTCGGACCCGGCAAGGGAATCGAGTGGGCCATCGACGCTCTGGCACAACTTCGCGATCTAAAACCTCGAGTGAAATACATCGTCGCCGGCAACACCCACCCCAAGGTCTATGAATACGAGGGTGACGTCTATCGCAACATGCTGATTCAGCGCGCGAAGAATCGCAAGGTCGACGTCGAATTCGACCCCGAGTACCGATCACTTCCGTCGCTGGCTCGCTTGATCGGTGAGGCCTCGATTGTGATCCTCCCGTATGACTCACCGGACCAGGTCACTTCGGGCGTGCTCGTGGACGCCATCGCCGCCGGTCGACCGGTGATCGCCACTGCGTTCCCTCACGCCGTGGAACTACTCTCGACCGGCGCGGGCATCGTCGTACCGCGCCAAGACCCCACCGCACTGGCCGAAGCGATTCGCACTGTCCTCACGACGCCAGGACTCGCGCAGAAGATGGCCGCGGAGGCCCGTCGATTGGCGCCCGAACTCGCGTGGCCGCACATCGCGTCTCGTTACGCGCTGCTCGGCGAAGAGTTGCTCAACAAGAGAGCGCCGGTCTCGGCCGCTCGATGACCGACGCATCTCGATTTGACCATTTGGTCGCGATGACCGATCGCATCGGCACGTTTGAACACGCCGAGCACACTGTTCCGCGACGCGAGCACGGCTACTGCGTCGACGACGTGGCGCGGGTACTCGTCGTCAGTGCGCGCGAGCCACGTCCGAACGAAGCAGTTCGCTCGCTGGCGCAGGGTTCGCTGGCCTTCATCTCCGATTCGATGGGCACTCGGGGCGACATCCGAAATCGGCGCGACGCCGACGGAACGTGGTCAAGCGATTGGTGCACCGAAGACTGTTGGGGGCGCAGCCTCTGGGGCCTTGGAACGGCGGCTGCGAGCGCGCAGTTCTCTATCTCCGGCGCCGCTCACACGTTGTTCGAACGCAGCGCCGTTTTGCGGTCGCAGTATCCGCGCTCCATGGCCTTCGCCGTTTTGGGCGCCGCGGCCATCACCCAGGTCGACCCAACCAACGCAGTCGCGCTCGGACTGCTGCGCGCTGCCGCCGACGTACTACCCGCGGCGAACGATAATCCCGCGTGGCCCTGGCCCGAAGAGCGACTCTGGTACGCGAATGCCCTCCTGCCCGACGCGATGATCGCCACCGGTGCCGCATTGGAGCGGCCGGAACTCGTGGACAGTGGCCTTTCGTTACTTGGATGGCTCTTGGAGCGCGAGACCCTTGACGGTCATCTTTCAGTTACCCGCGCTGCGGGCACGGGTCCTAATGACGTCGGACCGGGCTTTGACCAACAGCCCATTGAGGTTTCGACGATGGCCGACGCCTGCGCGCGCGCCATCACGGTGGACGATTCTCGCAAGTGGTTTGAAGCAATTCGCATGGCCAACGCGTGGTTTGATGGGGAAAATGACGCCCATGTCATCATGTGGGACCCCGCGACGGGCGGTGGATATGACGGACTGCACCCTGACGTGGCGAACCAGAATGAAGGCGCCGAATCAACTTTGGCGCTGGTATCGACCCGACAGCAGGCATTTACGCACCAAACTGTATCTACATGAAGAATGAGCCCCTCGCGTCCCGCGCCGATCTCCATATTGTTTCGGATCCGTCACGGGTTGTCGCCCTACTATTCGTCGCCGGTCAGGAACTCGGTGGCGCCGAGTCACGCGCATCGAGCGTCGTCAAGCGAATCGTGGCGTTGCCCGAGGCTGACGTCCGGCGTCGACTGAAGGAGATCATTCAGCGTTTCGCGCGTCGCCACCGCGATATCGTCGCTATCTTCGCCCAGCACGCTGAACGGGTCAGTAACCGTCTGGACCCCAACATGGACCTGAGTGAAGAACGTTGGCTCCTCTTGGGCGCCTCGTTCACGCACGAATACTCGCTCGAGGCGGCCGCGGTCTGTAATCCGAGCATGGTGGCGCACCCCGACCAGACCGGCGTGCCCGCTGGCTCCGTCCGCTTTATTCTCAGTTTCCGCGCAGTGGGCGAAGGTCACCGATCGAGCATTGGCTTTCGCACCGGTCTGGTGACCGCGGACGGTGCTATCACGCTTGATGAGCGCGAGCCGTACCCAATGATCGGAATGGCACGCGACGGTATTTTCCATCGCGACGTGTTCCACGCGCGTTTAAAGGCCATGGGCCAAGACGGTGAGAGTGCCGCGTACGTGCTCGACGAACTTCCGCTCGTCTTCTCAATCGAAGAACTCGAAGCGCGACTCGAGATCCTGGTGAGCGAGTTCGACACTCGTCAAGACGCGCACACCATTGCCCGCCAGCACCGGGCAATTGCCGCTTGTAGTTACGGCGTGTACTTCGACGACGACATCGACATCTCCGAACGGGTCCTGTGGCCCGTCATGTCGGCCGAAGCCCACGGGATGGAAGACGCACGCTTCGTGAGGTTCACTGAGACTGACGGTTCCACCACGTACCTCGCGACGTACACGGCCTTCGACGGAACGCACATTTCACAACAACTGCTTCGCACCGACGACTTCATCTCCTTTGATGCCTCGCCGGTCGTCGGCGCCGCCTCACTCAACAAAGGACTGGCCCTCTTTCCGCGCAAGATCGATGGACACTTTGCCGCACTCACGAGATACGACCGTGAGACCAACGCTGTGTGCTTCTCGGACACGCTCGGCCATTGGGGAAGGGCCGTGACGTTCCAGATGCCTGAGTGGGACTGGGAGGTAATCCAGCTCGGTAACTGCGGCTCACCTATCGAGACAGCCGAGGGCTGGCTGGTGCTCACGCACGCGGTCGGTCCGATGCGCACCTACAGCATTGGTGCGGTGCTCCTCGATCTCAACGATCCGACGAAGATGATCGGGGCCCTCAAGGACCCGTTGATCATTGCCGACGGGGAAGAGCAGGACGGCTACGTGCCGAATGTGGTCTATACGTGCGGTGCCATGGCACACGGCGACCTGCTCGTCATCCCGTATGGCGTCGCGGACTGTCGAATCAACTTCGCGACTGCCAGTATTCGCGCTCTGTTAGCGGCGATGATGCCGACGCAGCATCCGACGATGGTCGCCAAAGTTCGACACCGCCGTGAGGAAGACCTGGCTTTGGAGCACTGACAGACCTTCGCCGAGGCCGGGACAGTGCGGTTTGGGACCGGCGTTGACGTTGCCGTAGCGATGGTGGGTGATCGCGACACTCTGTTCGAGCAGCCAACGCGGCATTTCAATGTCGCCGCGCTGTGCAATCGATCGACGGTCAACGGTCACACCTCGTTCGAGCAGTTCTACCGTAGGCGCCACCTCGCCCGAGAGCCAGCGAACTCGACCAATGGATCCCGCGCGCGCGATCAACTGTTCGACGCTTTCGATTGTCGGGTCGCCAAAGACGTCGACCGGTGACGCGGCGCTGTACATCAAAGTGACGCCGGACGCACTCAGAATAAAGTCGATCAACATGAGTTCTGAATCGCTGAACGTGTTATCGATGCGAACCACGATCGGCTTCGCGAAATGTCGGTAGCGCTGAATATTCTTCTCGACCAGCAGTCCCGATCCGTCGATTGCCTGCCTGCCCGTCTCCTCCCACCAGATTTCTGCCTGGCGCACGGCGGACATTGGGTCGCTCAGTGAGGACCAATCTCGAAGGCAGTCGACGTAATTGTGGCCGCCGGCTTTCGCCGTTGGGCCAACGCTGCTTCGGCGCCAGCCGCCAAAGGGCTGTCGGTTGACGACCGCACCGGTGATGCCGCGATTTACGTAGAGATTGCCGGCTTGGACGCGTTGCATCCACTCTTCGCATTCAGACTCATCGAGTGACTGGATACCCGAGGTGAGTCCGAAGTCTGTGCGATTCTGCCAATCGATCGCTGTCGCAAAGTCCGGCGCGACCATGACTCCGAGCACCGGTCCGAACCATTCGTGTTGGTGACTCCATGACCCGGGGCGAACCCCGAGCTTCACGCCGGGCGACCACTGCAGGCCCGCGTCATCCTGCATTTCCGGTGTCACGAACCAACTCTCGCCGGGTTCCAGTTGATGCAGCGCGCGCTCGAGTTGTGGCTCGGCGCGTCGGATGATTGGGCCGACGGAGGTTGAGAGTTCCCAACCAGGACCGACACGAAGACTTCGCACTGCATCACCCAGTTGGCGTAGGAAGGCCGGGTCTTCGTACACGTCGCGCACGACAACAACGAGACTGGCTGCACTGCACTTTTGACCGGCGTGACCAAAGGCTGACTGCACCACGTCGCGCACGGCCATTTCGATGTCGGCGCAGGCGCTAATCAGAATCGAATTCTTGCCACTGGTCTCGGCGAGCAAATTGATCGCTGGCCGCCATCGCGAGAACATCAACGCAGTGTCGAATGACCCCGTCAAGATGACGGCGTCGACGTCGTCGTGCGTGACGAGGTGACGGCCGGCATCGTCATCGCGGGTTGGAACGAACTGCAGGATGTTCTTTGGCACACCGCCCGCCCAGAGTTGTCGAACCAGTTGCCACGCCGTCGCCACTGTCTCTGGCGCCGGTTTGAGAATCACGGCGTTCCCAGCGGCGAGCGCCGCGAAGACACCGCCCGAGGGAATGGCGTAGGGGAAGTTCCAGGGTGGTACGACGACGACCGTCCCGACCGGCGTCGAATCAGTCAAGTCAGAGATTGATGACGAGTAGAAGCGGGCAAAGTCCACTCCTTCGCTGACTTCGGGGTCGGCCTCGGCCTGTGTCTTGCCCGCGTCACGAGCCATCACCGCCGTCGTCGCAATGCGCTCGCTCTCCATCACGTCGGCGCAGCGATAGAGGATCGCTCGACGCTCCTCAATCGACAGTTCGGACCACGAAGAGCGTGCATCGGCAGCGCTACGCACGGCGTCGTCGATTTGGTCTACGTCAGCAACGCAGTATCGGTACCACGGCGCCCCTTCATCGCTCGGATCACGACCAATCTCAAACTCTGTCGAGAGCCGCTCTTCCCCGTCAATGACGAGGGGCAGCAACTCGTTGGGCAGTGACCTCGCGATTCTGAAGGCGCGAGTGATGTCGTCACACGCGTGCGGCAATGTCGTGTCGTAATTCGCGGCGTTCGCGAAGGCTGTCGCGCCGAGAGTCACGGGGGCACCGTGACGTAACGATTCGGTCGACACGACATGACGTTGCGTGACGGAGGCCATAAATCGATCTCGCTGTTGGGAGAATCGCCGCTCGTCCGATCCGATGTCGAAGGCGGCTTTCAGATAGTTCTCGTCAGAGGTGTTTTCGTCGAGACGTCGCACGAGGTACGCGACCGCGGACGCAAAGTCGTCGGCCCGTGTGACGGGCGCATAGAGCAGCACCTTTTGACCGGTGCGCGCAATTGCGAGCGACTCGGCGTTGGCCATCCCTTCGAGCATCTCGACGTCGATCTGGTCGAGCAGACCGCGTGCCGCCGCGACGTCGAGCGCCCAGGACAGATGGAAAAGATTGTGACTCGCGAGACCGATGCGCACAGCTTTCGCGTGCTCGCGACGCAGTGCAACATCGATGAGACGCGCATAACTCGCGTCGACCTCAGCCTTAGACCGGTATGGAGCTGCCGACCAGCCGTGCAGTTCCGCTTCGGTCGTTTCCATGGCGAGATTTGCGCCCTTGACGAGTCGGACCTTGATAGTCCCGCCGGAACGATTGAAGCGTGCGGTTGCCCACGACACCAAATCAGCGAAGGTCGCGTGGGACTCGGGCAGATAGGCCTGCAGCACGACGCCAGCGTCGAACGACTCGAACTCTTGTTCACTCAAGACGCTCTTGAAGGCGCCGATCGTGAGCGCCAGATCTCGATACTCCTCCATGTCCAGATTCACGAACGCACCATGACGCTTCGCTTCACGGTAGAGACTACGCATCCTCTGGGCGACTCGGTCGAGCGATCCTTCGCGGTCGACCGTGATGATCTGACTGACGACCGATGACAGTTTCACCGACACGTAGTTGATTTCGGGCCGTCGCATCATCTCGAGCACCCGCTCAAGGCGCTCGTCGGCCTCACTGTCGCCAAGGACGGCTTCCCCGAGCACATTTATATTCATTGCAATGCCATCACGTGCACGAAGTCGTAGATGTCGACGCAGCGCCTCGGTCTCCGCGGGCAGGATCAGGTCTCGAGAGTACTTGCGAATTCGCCTCGCCACTGTCGCGATCACTAATGATGGAGCGATACGCGAGGATGCGGCGAGGAGTTTCAGTCCGAATGCGTTGACGCGACCAAAGCCTTCAACCGATGCCTTTGCGGCCGCTCCGCGATAGATATTGATTGAGCGTCGCAGCGAGTGGATTCGCATAACTTCGTCGGTCAGTGTGATGGTCACTTCGATCGCGGTGGGGTCCTTGAAGAGTCGTGCGAACCGACGCCGGCTCGCCACCTCTTCACGCGTGCGCAGCGCGTCCGACTCGAGCAAGAGTGCGTGCACTCGCGCGACTGAACCTTCGGCCAATGGGTCAATGGTGGCGTCAGTGGGAAGTATTGACACTGCGGTTACGGTGACCCAAACGATGCGTCGTGCTGGTCTGGGGACTCACTTGGCATCGTTGCCCTCTCGTCAAATCCACCGTAGACCAGCGCCGCGCCCACTGGGCGCCCAGCGTTCGAGACAACCGGCTCCAACGGGTTCAACGATTTCGCATGCGGGCGACGACTTCGTCGACGACTTCTGAGGTTGAAGCCGAACCGCCAAGGTCAAAGCAGCGAATTCCGTCCATGGCGGTCGTGAGCGTTGCGTGGCGAAGGGCTCGAGAGGCGTCGGCACTCTGAACGTCGCCGCGAATACCAGCGTGCTCGAGAACGGCCGCACAGGCGAGGAGCATGGCCATGGGATTCGCTACGTTCTTACCTTCAAGAGACGGGGCGGTGCCGTGAGGTGCTTCGGCCATCGCGGCCGTTGGCTGGAGTTGCTCGTCCAATGCCAAGAGCACCGACTCGGCACCAGCGATGGAGCCGAACATCGCAAGCACTAGGTCACTGAGGCAGTCACCATCGCGGTTGAGCGAAGGAATGACGACCGCTTGATCCCACTGTTCAGTCATGAGACCCGCGTAGGCGGCGTCGATAAGCATCGGATGGTAGGGAACGTTGGGATGTCGACTCGCCGCCGCGTCCATCTCCTCTTTCAGCATTCCTTCGTAGATTGCCGAGACGGTCCACTTCGGTCCGCCGTAGACGAGGCCGTCCATTGCGGCCGCAGTGACGAACGCGAACTCTGCGACTGACTGACAGGTGTTGCGGTCGATGCGTTCGGTCCGCCAGGCCGTTTCGTGCAGCGCCCCCGGTTCGCCGTCGCGACCCTCCGCCGCGCCATACGCGTCGCCAACGGCCATGCGCACCACGACCACTGGGTGCGACAGCGACACGACCGGTGCAACGCCAGGAATGCGCCGACCGGTGCGCACGATCACCTTGCCGTCGATGCCCTCACGAAGAATTCGATTGGGAGAGCCGACGCTCCCAATCTCGGTGGGTGTGATGGTCGCCGCCTTTAGACCGAGGCCCGTCTCGACGATCGCCGCCGCCGCCTCATGGATGACTCCATTGTTCGTCCGGCGCCGATTGTCCAACGACAGGTCGAATCGTACGAGGTCGACATCGAAACCCAGTACGGCGGCGTCAAAAACGCGAAGGGCTTCGTTCAGCAGTTCTTGGCCGGTTTGGTCACCCTCGCACACAACAATTACGTTCGTTTTCATCACCTCACGTTACCGAACACCTACCGTCGCACAATTGTGACGGGTCGCGAGATGAACGCTGGTTTCGTGATCGACGCCACGACAATTCACATGGATGATCGAGCGCCACTACTCAGATTCTGGGAGCTCGGCGACGTCGAGTCCCTTGGGAGGAATCCAGATCGCGGCCGAACTGTCGCCAAACGCCGTGCAGTCGCCTTCGAAGTATTTGATGCCGACCCAGGCGCATATGAGCGCATCGAGCGCATCTTCAAATCGCTTTAGGTGACTGGACGCCATGGTCTCGATGGCGTCTTTGGCGGGCAGCGGTAGATCGATTTTCCCAATATCTTCGGAGAGCGCCTCGATGACTTTGCGCCAGTTTTTGACGATCCGGCGCCGGCGTTCCTCAGGAGTCTTCTCGGGCCAATATTCGTTGGCGCGGCCAATCTTGTACTTATAGCGAAAGTCCTTCTTTAAAAGGTGCAGGAGTGCCGGATGGGGATAGACCTCGGCGAGTACGCGCTCGGTTCCCACGGCAGTTGACGTGGTCGCGACGGGGAATCCGAGTTCTTTGAATCGCTCGGTCAGGTTGAGTCCGACATCACCGGGACGATCGGGGCTAGGCGAATGCGTGCTGCACCCTTTCGAGCCGAACTTCTTCGAGACTTCGGTATCGGCGAATCTTCGCTTCGTGATTACCTCCAGTGCGACTGGCATGTCAACCGTCACGAGATCCACCGTTCTGCCCTCCAGCAGTGTGTGCGCCGCGCTGAGGAGGGCATCGACGTCAGGTCGCCCGGCGACCGGTGCTTGGGTCCAGTCGACGGGCACGCCCTTCGCGAGTGCAACAAACTGGCCGTAACTCGGACTCAGACCGACACACTTCCAGCGGCCCTTCACCTGGTGGAGTAACGCAACACCGCTTGGCTCGGTCGCTGTCCACGCCGGATCAAGGCCCAAGATGCTTTTCATCTTGGGCAGGTTATACCTTTCGACCCGCTTGATACCGCGACAGTCCCCTACGGTCAAGGCTGCGCGCACACCAGTTCGATTCAATGTCATCAATGTGAGCACAGTGCCCACTAGGGACTTTCGAACCTAAAACGCTGTCCCAGGGGATGGTGAACACCCGTAGGTTGGAATTGAAGGTCATACAGTCGGCTCTCCTCGGGGATGTCGTCGTTGACTGCGTTGATCACCAATCACAGTGGTGGCACATCAACTTCGTCGTCTCGAGTGTTTCGAAGTGGTTCACTCCGAACTTGAGAAAAGGATGTCTGATGAATAATGTCCTCGCACTATTCGGCAATCCCGATGAACGCACCGCGCTCGCGCCGTTTAACTGGCTACGCACGTCCAGATTCGCGGCAGTCGCGTGGCTCGCCGTTCGAGTGTGGGTCGGCATCATGTGGATCCAGGCCGGTTGGGCCAAGGTATTTGGCGCGGAAAACGGAGCATTCCTGCACAACAACGGCAAAGGTGTGGCGGCCTTCGCCGCAGGGGGTACGCCCGCGTATTCCTGGTGGGGAACTTTCCTCCACAGTTTTGTTGTGCCGAATGCCAGTTGGATCGCGGTCGTCGTTGCCTTTGGTGAACTGGCCATCGGTCTCGGTTTGGTGGTCGGGTTCCTCACCCGCACGGCGGCTGTTGCCAGTTTGCTCCTCTTGTTCACCTACGTGATGTCCGGTACGGCGAGCGTCTGCGCGTTCTACGCTCTCTGCGCCATCATCGTGCTGGCCACGTGGAGGACGTCGAGCTGGATTGGTGTCGATGGACTCATTGCGGGACGACGCCAACGTCGCCGTGACCCCACACCCGTTGTGGCTCCTCCAGTTCTGAAGACCACTCCAGAACTCGTGCCAGCGATGTAACTACGCAGTTCGACGTACGCAATGCGGTTCGCCTCGGCGGACCGCATTGTTGCGTCACTTGAGCGCTTGGAGAAGATCGTTCCAGAGATCGTCGGGATGCTCGAGGCCCACGCTGACGCGAAGCAGTCCGGGCGGCACGCCCTCCTCGCCCTCCCAACGACCTCGTCGATCGATCGACGTCTCTACGCCGCCCAAGCTCGTCGTTCCAACGATGAGGTGCAGTGACTCGACGAGTCGATCGGCCGTCGAGGCGTCGGGGACGTCGAACGAGAGCATGGCCCCGTAACCGGACATGTGCGCCGTTGCTCGTTCGTGACCGGGATCGGATAAGAGACCCGGATAGCGAACGCGCACCACATTGGGGTGCGTGGAGAGTCGATCGGCCAGCAGACCCGCCGTGTGCTGTTGCTTGGCGAATCGAACGGGCAGCGTCCGCAGTCCACGAAGTGCCAGATACGTCTCCATTACTCCGGGAATCGAACCCTCAATAGTGCGCCACGCGACCAGTTCATCGCGCCGAGCCGTGTCGGCGACGATGACCGCCCCTAACAAAAGGTCGGAGTGACCGCCAATGTATTTCGTTGCGGAGTGCACTACGGCCGTCGCCCCTAGAGCGAGCGGCTGTTGGAGCAGCGGCGTCGCGAAGGTGTTGTCGACCACTGACACGACGCCGGCCTTTTTCGCAGCGCCAAGTATCGAAGGCAGGTCCGCAATGCCCAGCGTTGGATTGGTCGGCGACTCGAGCCACAAGAGGTCGGTGTTCTCGAGGGCAGCGAGTACGTCGTCGGTATCGACAACATCGACGGTCCGTATTGATAGGCGACCTTCTTTCGCCAATCGTTCCAGGAGACCGCGCGTTCCGGCGTAGCCATTACCCGGGTACGTCACCGTCGTGCCGAGCGGGAGGGGCGCGAGCAGTGAAGCTACGGCCGCCAGACCTGAAGAGAACGAAACACACTGTCCGCCCTCGAGTTCGCCGAGCGCCGCTTCAAAGGCGGTCCACGTTGGATTGCCCCAGCGTCCGTAGCCGTACTCGCCACCGTCTCGGAACGTGCTCGCAAAGGTGGGAGGGATATTGATTGGCGCGCCAGGCGCTCGATCGCGGCCCGCAACGATCGCGATCGTCTCCGCGTGCCATTTCATTGCGTCGGTCATCAATCCAGTATTGCGGACGATGGGGCGGAGTTTGAAGAATCTCTTCGCGCCCACGAGACGACGAAGCCCGCGCCTTCGAGTTGTTCACTCGAAGGCGCGGGCCTATCGCTACGTCTTACGACTCGTCTTCGGCGAGCAGGCGGTAGATCGACTTGCGAGCATCCGCGAGGATGGTCACAGCCTTTTTGGTCTGCGCATCCGATCCGGCCACGCCGACCTGGCGAACGGCCATCGCCACTTGGCGAAGTGTGCCGTACAGGTCAGAAGTGGCATCGCTGACTTCAGCGGCCGCCGCTTCCCAGGGCTTGCCTAGTGCGTCGCGTTCCGTCTCCACCAAGGTCTTGCCCTTGGTGGTCAGGTGGAACGTCTTGCCTGACTCCGTTGATGCAATCTCAACGAGACCTTCGTCCTCGAGTTGCTGAAGGATTGGGTACACCGATCCGGGACTTGGGCGCCACGCTCCATTGGAGCGCTCGGCCAGCTCTTGGATGATTTGATAGCCGTTGCGAGGTGACTCTTCGAGCAAGACCAGTACGGCTGCTCGAACGTCGCCACGCATGCGTCGACGTCCGCCACGGGGCGGGAATCCGCCTCGGAACATCTCGTCGCCACGACCAAAAGGTCCTCCGCGGTGTCCACCGGGTGTGCGTCCGCGTCCGCGTCCGCGAGGTCCACGCTCGCGCTGTGAGCGCTCTTCGTGGTTGTGTTCATGGGATTCGTGATTCATAGTTTTCTCCTACGTTGTAATTTCGAATATAACGATATATCGGAATAGGACGTTTGTCAAGGGGCAATGTCTAAATCTTGAAAACCCAATGAAATAAGGCCTCCGGGGTGTACTAGTGTACTAGTACATGGCATCGAATGACCCAACTATCCGATTCCGGCTCGATCCTGGCAGCGGCGTGTCGCCCTATCGCCAACTCGTTGACCAAGTGCGAGAGGCCCTCGTTGCCGGCCGGCTTCGACCGGGGGATCAGTTGCCGGCGGTGCGAGAAGTGGTGACGCAGATCACGATCAATCCCAACACTGTTCATCGTGCCTACCGAGAACTCGAATACCTCGGTCTCACCATTCCCCAGCGGGGCTTGGGGACATTCATCGCTGCGGGCGCAGTTGACGAGGCCGGCGATGATCAATCGAATGCCGCGAAGCGTCTGCGGTTGTTGATCGATCAAATGCGCGCTCAAGGTGCCAGCGACGAAGAGATTCGCGCATTGGTGAGTAATCGTCTCGAATCGGAAATTGACGCTGACTCGTGACAGAATCTCCGGCGGTGCTCGAGGCGGTAGGCCTTGGACGACGATACCGTCGAACGTGGGCCCTGTCCGACTGCACGCTTTCCATTCCACAAGGTCGGGTCGTCGCACTCGTTGGCCCCAACGGCGCCGGAAAGTCGACCCTACTGAGAATCGCCGCCGGCCTCACTCCGCCAACGACGGGCTCCCTAAGTCTCTTCGGGACTAATGCGCTGAATCCGACGCCGAGTCTCAAGAGTCGAGTGGGTTTTCTCGATCAAGAACGACCGCTGTACAGTTCGTTTCGAGTTTCTGAGATTCTGCACTTTGGGCAAAGCTCCAATCCTTCGTGGAACATGACCGTCGCGCACGAACATCTCGACCGGTTGAACATCTCGTTGCGCAGTCGAGTGTCGAAACTCTCCGGTGGTCAACAGGCACAGGTCGCGCTCACTGTTTGTTTGGCCAAGGAGCCCGAATTGCTCTTGCTGGACGAACCGGCTGCGGCCCTCGACCCTGTGGCCCGCGAAGACTTATTACGTCTGCTCATGCGCCAAGTAGCCGATAGCGGATCAAGTGTCATTCTCTCAACGCATTCGTTGAGTGACGTCGCCGCGATCTGCGACTACGTGGTCGTGCTTGCGCGCTCACGCGTGGTGCTCGCGGACGACATTGAGTTCGTGTTGGAGTCACATCGATTGATCTCTTCTCTCCGCGGAGATGCGGCGGTACTGCCCGACGGCGCGATTTCCGTTGACGAACGAAATAGCGCTCGCCAAACTTCTGCACTCGTGCGCGTCGAGCTGCCTCTGAATGAGGCAGGGTGGAAGATTGAGCAGCCCACCCTCGAAGAAATCGTGATGGCGTATCTTCGCGCCGGTATCGCATCGCCATTTGAAGGTGACGAGGTCCGATTTGAAAACTGGGAACGGCCATGACGTGGACCGCGTGGCGTCGTGCGCGAAGCGTTGTCATCGCCATGGCGGTGGTCGTCATCGTCGTGGGAGCGGTCTTGCTGCTCACGGGCTTTCATCAGCAAATCGCGTGGAGTGAGTATCTCCGCCGACCATGCAGGGGAGGTTATCCAACTGGGCACCTTGACTACTGCGAACGGGTCGCGGCCAAGGTCGCCGGAGCCTCGCGCTACAACACCGCACTCGTGCTCGTGGTGATTGCGCTCGGTCCGCTATTCGGTGTTGTACTTGGGGTAAACGCGGTTGCTCAAGAAATTGAGCGCCGCACCGTTCGACTCGCTTGGACGCAATCTGGCTCGAGACAGAAGTGGTTGACGAGCAGTTTTCTCGTGAACATTGCGACACTCGTGGCTCTCTTTGTACCTCTGTGTCTGGTGGCGACCTGGTGGAATCGTGCAGCGCATTATGCGCCGCGAATTCGTTTGAATGGATTTCCAATCACCGGATTCTCGATTCTCTTCATGTCGATTTTCGTCTTCGTTTTGGTCGGCGCCGTGGGCATGTTCGTTCGTAGATCGGGCTGGACGTTCGCTGTGGGATTCGTGGTCGCCATCGCATGTATCTACGCCGTCGAGTACTACGTACGTCCGGACCTCGCGCCCACAACATTCGTGAAGGTCGGCACCTCGTCCGTCGAGCTTGGTTCGGCGAGTGGCTTTTACGGCTCCAATGGCGTTCCTCCAAATGCCTGGGAGAAGAGCAATGGGATGGCACTCGTCGGTTCGAAGAGCGCGCCAAGCGCAGCAACTATGCAGACACTCTCGCGGAAAATGAACAACTGCTACGCGAGTCCGCTGGGAAAAGAAAAGAACGGCGATAACAGCTGCCTACGCAAAATTCACATTGAATTTTTCGCGTTGTACGTACCAGATAGCGAATACTGGACCGTGCAACTACGAGAAGGGTCGGTCTACGCCGGCGTCACCCTTCTACTTGCGGGAGCCGGCTTCCTTACAGTCCGACGAATGCTCGCGTAACTTGCCTGCGCTACTTCGTTTCTTCTGACGAACCTGATTCTCCGATGCCGATTTGGTCGAGCGCTGACCTATGCACTTCTTCGGCGATGCGCTTGATCGACTGGAGTCGAGCATCCCAACCCCGGCCAACGCTGAGCATCATCTGTGCAGCGTTGTCGATCTGCGTCGGTCGAACCGAGAAGAGGACCTCGCGGCCTTGACGTCGTGACGAGACGAGTTGCGCTTTCTCCAGCACGGCGAGGTGCTTGGCGACGGCCTGACGAGTGAAGGGAACCTCACTCGCCAGGCCGCTCGCGGTTGCCTCGCCTTTATTGATCAGCAGGTCGAGCAGCGAGCGCCGACTCGGATCGGCGACCGCGAGCCACACCTCTTCGTCGTAGCTACGAACCCTTCCGGTCACTTGGCCGACACGTTGGCGGTGGCCGCGTACGACGCCAAGCGCGGGACGAAGAAGTCCCACCCGTTGCTGTGGTCGTCGAAGTACTCCTGGTTCTTCTCTTCACTCCAGTTGTTCTTGGCGAAGCCACTCTCGACGAGTCGGAGCGTCGTCACGCCTTGGTCCTCGCTCAGGATGAACTCGACCAACATGGAGTTCTCCTCGGTTGGCTCCTCGCCGTCGGGCTGACTCCATCGGTACGAATAGACGTTCGGTGGGTCGACCGTCTCCACGCGAAGTGGGCTCACGTGGTTGTGCTCAGTGAAGGTCAAACTTCCCACGCCCCCCGGGCGAAGGTCCAGCGTTGCTACCTCGGCGAACCACTTGACAATGTGCGTGGGATTCGTGACGACGTCCCAGACAACCTCGATGGGAGCGTCGATGCGGATCTCTCGTTCAATTGTTGCTGCGGTCATTTCAATCTCCTTTTGGTTGAGTAATGCTATGTGCAACTCATCATTGCACATAGATCGACGTTATGCAACTATTAGTTGCACGTATTGAGAAACCTTTATTTTAAAGGTTTTACAGGGGCTGAATCGAGTTGGCAGTTCCACGTCGAAGGAGTCGCTCCCCGCAATGGGGCCTGAAACTCCTTAGTCCTATGTCGTTCGCGTGGGGCAGTGTCGTGGCCACGGGCGCTCCGCTTCAAACCGGTACGCGGATGCCAGCAGCAGGTCTTCGCGAAACCGCGGTCCAATTATCTGCAGTCCAACTGGGACATTCGACGCCGTGAGACCGGCCGGGACGCTCAGCGCAGGAAGGTTGACCAGGTTGGCGAGCATGCCCAGTACGACGGACATGCCGGCGTGCACGTCCACGCCATTGATGTCGCTCGGCATTGGACCTTCCGCAGCGAACGGAGGGGTCGACGACATTGGCGTGAGGATGAGATCGACGTCATCGAAAATGGCGGCGACTTCATTGACCAATGTGCGCCGGTCGAATTCAATGGACGCGAGCCAGGGCAGCGTTTTGGCGCTCAGGTACGCCCACCCGGACGCCGAACGCGGGTCGAGTTCGTCACGGCGGTTCTCCCACAGGTCACGCTCTACGCCTACGAATTTGTCGACGCCTTCTATGGCGGCATAGGTACGGACGTAGTCCTTCAGCACGATTGGTCGATCCGCCAGCGTCGCGCCTAACGCATTTGCAAAAGCCGCCGCGGCCCGTTCACAGAGACGAGCAACGTCGGGATCGAGGACGGCGAAGCCGAGGTCACTCGACCACGCAATGCGAAGGGTAGAGAGATCGGTGTTTTCAAGTGCGTCGACGTAACTCGTTGCTGGAGCTGGTAAGCAGGTTCGATCTCGATCGTCGGGTCCGGCCATGACATCGAGGAGCAACGCCGTGTCGGCAATCGTGGTCGTCAGTGATCCGACTACGGAGTTCTGCGCCAGGTGCGTATCGCCCAGCGTGGGGATTCGTCCGTACGAGTTCTTCAAGCCGACGAGTCCGGTAAAGCTGGCCGGCGTTCGAATCGATCCTCCGCCGTCACTCGCAGTGGCGAAGGGAACCATTGCACTCGAGACGGCCGCGCTCGAGCCACCACTCGAGCCGCCGGGCGTGCGTTCGAGGTCCCAAGGATTGCGCGTGACGCCCAGTAGTGGACTGGCGGTGTACGCCCACACACCAAACTCCGGCGTCGCAGTCTTTCCGATTGGGATGGCGCCCGCGTTGCGAAGCCGTCCCACGTGAATCGCGTCAACTGTTTTCGTCGGACCGTTCGCGAACCATCGTGACCCACGACTCGTGGGCATGCCCGAGCAGTCGTCGAGATCCTTCACGCCAAAGGGCACGCCGGCGAGTGGGCCAAGGTCGTCCAGCCGGTGATCGCGCACGGTGGAATCGACGACTGCAGCCTCGGCCAACGCGCCTTTGGCGTCAACGAACACAAAGGCGTTGAGTGCAGGGTTGTTGCGCTCAATGGCCTCGAGGCTCTCGCGCACGAGTTCGGTTGCGGAGAGTTCACCAGAGCGCACCATCCGTGCAGCGTCAACGACCGAAGGCATTTCCATCCACTTTTCCTATCAGTTTTGCGCTGTCACGTTGTTCGTGGAGTCGACCCGTCGTCGGACAACGAGGTTCGAAGCGCGGAGAAGCGAAGTGCGCTCGAAAAGACCGCGAGACAGGCCAGGGCCAAGCCGCACAGCACTATCGGAACGACACGAATCCCGAACGAGGAGACCATGACACTTTCAATCGCCGGGCCGATGACACCTCCGGCCATCATGCACAAAATGAGGAGAGCGAGGCCATCACCATCGTGCGGGATCAGCGCGGTGTACCAAATCAGGCCCATCGGGTAGACGAGAGCGAGGGCGAAGCCGACGAGTGGATAGAGGTACGGTGCGGCGCCGGTCACGTAGGCGCCGGCGCAGAGCGCTGCGGCGAACGCGAGGCCGGCGAGTACCAAACGTCGGTCTGAGTGGCGTCGCCCGATGGGACCGGCCAGTACTCGACCTATCGCGAGACCGAGCCAGAACCCGGCGGTGATTACGCTCCCGAGAGATGTCGAGAGACCACCGCGATGCAATTGGGGTGCGATCCATCCGGCCGTCGTTGTCTCAGTCGCGACGTAGAGAACGTACGCCGCGATGAAGGTGCCCAGAATTCGGCGCCGCCGTTGCGCGCTCACCCCGAGCGTGTCTCGTTGAGGTGCATCGCGCATCGGCGGCGCGATGATGCCGCTGTTGCCGAAGGTGAGTACGACCGCCGACAGCGCGATGGCGCCCAGGAGGTAGCGATAGTTGTTCGGATGCACGAGAACAATGAGGACTGGTCCGAGTACTGCCCCCAGTCCGTAGCCGGCGTTGGACACACTGAGACGGCGAGCTCGCCCCTCCATGCGTGTTCGAACGAGCAAGGTGATGAGCGAGAAGTCGACGCCCCCAAAGCCGACACCCATGAAGAAGATTGACACCAGGAATCCGTACCAGTTAGGTGACAGTGCTGCGCCACACGCACCCACGGCCATGGTGAGGAGTGTGATCGTCAAGACGACGTTGCCGGTCAGATGTTTGATGGTGTACCAGCCCAGGGGAACACCACAGAACGCGCCAACGAAGTACACGCTCAGTACGACGCCCGCGTCCGGGAGAGAAATATGAAATCGCTGGGCGAACGTGACGAGGAGAGGACCAAATAAGGATGAGAGCATCCCGAAGACGATGAGGTCAGCCGTCGCGCTCGCCATCGCGAGTGGCCGGAACGTTACGTCAGCGAGTTCGTGCTCGGGACCGGTGTGCGAATCGAACGTCACGAACGCGTGCGCCCGTCAGTTCGACGCCATGACGACGCTCACGCCGAGTCGGCGTCGTGCGAAAGCATCGTCGTCGCCGTGAGGTAGTCACGTTGCACTTTGCGCTCCGCCTCGTAGCGCGCCAACGCTTCGCGAGTGCTGTCGCGTGACGCGACCTCCGCGACGGGGACGTCCCACCACGAATCTGAGTCCGGCGCCGCGACCGTGGGGTCCGTTTCAATCCGGATCACGGTCGTCGTCGTATTGGAGCGTGCGTGCGCCAGCGCTTCGCGTAGTTCAACGATGCTCGCTACGCGCAACACAGTCGCACCGAGGCTCGCAGCGTTGGCCGCCAAGTCGACGGGAAGTTTCTCGCCCGCGAGTTGACCATTTGCGTCACGGAACCGGTAGTTCGTTCCGAAGCGCTCAACGCCGACCGATTCAGAGAGTGCGCCAATGGACTGGAAGCCGTGATTGACCACGAGGACGACGATGATCTTGATCCCCTCCTGCACCGCGGTCACGAGTTCTGAGTTCAGCATGAGATACGAGCCGTCACCGACCATCACATAGACCTCGCGGTCGGGCGCGGCCATCTTGACGCCGAGTCCGGCCGCAATTTCGTAACCCATGCAGGAGAATGCGTATTCGACGTGGTAGCCCTTGGGGTCGCGCGTTCGCCAAAGTTTGTGGAGGTCGCCGGGCAGGCTGCCCGCCGCCGCGACGACGACGTCACGATCGCCACTCGACGCTTCGACGGCCCCGATCACTTCGCTCTGGCCCGGCAGAGGACTGTGTGCGAGGGCGTAGGAGTCCTCGACCTTCTCATTCCACTGGCGCGCTAACTCGCGGTAGTGCCGTTCGAAGTCATCGTCCACGTGCCAGGCGGCGAGTTGCTCTCCAAGTTGCGTCAATGCTTCGCGAGCGTCGGCCACGATCGCTGCACCGGAGAGCTTCGTCGTGTCGAATGGCGTCACGTTGATGTTGACGATTTTCACCGAAGGGTTTTGGAACACAGAGTTCGACGCCGTCGTAAAATCGCTCCATCGGGTGCCAATGCCAATAACAAGGTCTGCGTCACGAGCCATTTCGTTGGCCGCGGCCGAGCCCGTGGCCCCAATGGCTCCAAGACTGGCCGGGTGGTCAAAACGAAGCGAACCCTTGCCGGCCTGCGTTTCAGCAACGGGTACCCCCGACGATGACACGAACCAGTCGAGCACGTCGGTGGCGTCGGCGTAGATCACGCCGCCACCCGCAACGATGAGCGGTCGCCTCGATTCGCGCAACATCGTCGCGAGTCCGCTGATCAGCCGCGCCTCCGCCGGCGGACGTCGTATGGCCCACACTCGCGGCGCGAAGAGTGCATCAGGAAAATCGAATGATTCAGTCTGGACGTCCTCGGGGAGTGCGAGTGTGACGGCGCCCGTCTCGGCCGGATCGGTGAGTACGCGCATTGCGTGCAGGAGGGCTTGGGGTAGCTGTTCGGGACGCCATATACGGTCGAAGTACTTCGACACGGGGCGCAGAGTGTCATTCACCGACACGTCCATGGACGTCGCGTCTTCCAGTTCTTGAAGGACGGGATTGGCTCGTCGGGTCGCGAAGACATCACCGGGTAAGAGGAGCACCGGAATGCGATTCGTCGTCGCCACGGCCGCGCCCGTCACCAGATTCGTGGCGCCTGGTCCAACCGACGTCGTGCAGGCAAACGCGCGCAATCGATTCGACATCCGGGCGTAACCCACGGCAGTGTGCACCATTGCCTGCTCGTTGCGCACGAGGTAATACGGGAACTTTTCACCGCTCTCGAGGAGCGCCTCGCCGAGGCCGGCGACGTTGCCATGGCCAAAGATGCCAAAGCATCCCGCGAAGAAGAGATTCGTTTGGCCGTCACGTTCGACCGACTGCACCGAAAGGAATCGCACCAGGGCTTGAGCGACCGTCAGTCTCATAGAACACCCCGCGAAGATGTCATTGGAAGACGAGGGTCGATCTCAATGCCGCGCCATGATTCGCGCAGCCACGCGTGGGTCGGGTCATCACAGAACGCCATCGTTCGTTCTTCGGCGGGACCCGCGAGCACATTGAGAAAATACAGGTCGTAACCCGGCGACGCCATGGTTGGCCCGTGGTAGCCGAAGGGAATGAGAATCGCGTCGCCAGTGGCGACTTCGACCAGCAGGTCGATCTGTCGATCCGGGCCCGAACTGTACACGCGTTGGTAGGCACCCGGTCCCGGTTCGCCGCTCTTCGCGCCACCGCGAACTTCGAAGTAGTAGATCTCTTCGAGTTGCGCTTCTCCCGGTCGGACTTCGTCATGCTTGTGCGGCGGATACGAAGCCCAGTTTCCTCCCGGCACGAGAATTTCGACTGCGACGAGATGGTCAGTTTCGAATCCTTCGGGTGACGCGAAGTTGATGCATTGGCGACTCGACGAGCCGGCGCCACGTAACTCAACCGGCACGTCTTCGGCGCGCCCGTAGCGAGCGGGCAACACGTTGTGGGCAAGAGCGCCCGCGAGCGCGAAGCGGCCACCGAGTTCACTGTGCACGCTGACGCTCGACGCACGCGGTACGTAAGCGAAATCGGAGACTCGCTCGAAGACACTCGTGCGACCCTCGAGGTCGAAACGTTCGTCACCGCAGGTGACCGTGCAACTGCCCGCGAGTGGGAGCACGATCCACTCGGAGCCATCAGTCGTCCAGTCCAACGTTGTGCCGGGCGCGAGCACGACGACGCGAAGCGAGCTGTAGGTCCATCCTGCGCTTGCGGGTGAGATGTCAACGGTGTAACCGTTCGAGTCGGGATCACGTGCGCGCAGGTGCAACGATTGGGTCATAGAAGACTGACGGCCGTCTTGACGGCCGTCGCAACGTCGTCGTCCGGTGGATAGAGCAAGTTGCGTCCGACGACGAGACCGCGCACGCCCGGTAGGCGTAGCGTCTTCTCCCACTGCTCGAACATCTCGTCGGGTCGGTCACTTCGCGGTCCGCCCAGAAGAACGAGCGGCATGGTGGTCGCTTCAGCGACACGCTCCATTTCGTCAACGACGGGGACCTTGAGCCACGTGTGCGACGACGTCGCGCCCAGAGCGCTCGCGACCGCCATCGAGCGAATGACGCCCGCCGCCGTCAAGTCGTGCTGTATTCGTCCATCAACGTGATGACTCATGAATGGTTCCAACATTGCGATTCGGTCGGCCGCCGCCAACTTTGTTACTGCCTTCGCGCAGGACTCCAGGGTGTTCGCTGTGCCCGCATCCTCAAGATTGATGCGAAGCAACATCTTGCCGCCGTCGAGTCGTGACTCGACAATCGACTCGACCGTGTAACCCGTGAAGCGATCGTCCATTTCGAAGACCGCCCCCGGCAGCCCACCTCGGTTCATTGATCCAAAGACGTACTTCTGATCGAGTGCTCCGAGCAGCATGAGGTCCTCGATTATGTCGGGTGTTCCGAGCACGCCATCGACTCCTGGAATGTCGAGTGCGGAGACGAGACGATCCAGCAGGTCGTAGCGATTCGCCATCGCAGTTTGATTGGTTCCCACGTCGAGCATTCCTCTCGCCGTGTGGTCGGCGGCAACGATGAGCAATCGACGCGTCTCCGCCGACGTCGATCGAAGTTCGCGGCGTTGCGCTGCCTCGGCGATGGCCCCGGGTCGAAGGAACCTCGTCTCCAGTAGCAGTTCTTGTTCTTTCTGATTCACACTCGTTCCCCCTCCAGTACTTTTCGTACTTCATCTTCAGTTGGCATTGCTTCAGAACACGCGAGTCGTGATGCCACGATTGCACCAGCTGCACTCGCGAAACGAATCGTCTCGTCGAGCGGCCATCCACGGAGCACGCCATGACAGAGCGCTCCACCGAAGGCATCGCCGGCGCCCAGTCCGTTGACGACCTCGATCTCAATGGGCGAAACCTCAAAACGATCGCTCTTGGACTTGGCGAGTACGCCATCTGGTCCCAGCTTGACGATGACGAGCTCCTGACCGAGCGCCAAGAGACGATCGGCCGCCACGTCGGGGTCTCGGCTATCGACAGCGACCTCGACTTCGCTCAAATTGCCCACGGCGACGGTCGTGAACGCCAATGCCTCGCGCGTGGCGCTTCGGGCATCATCTCTCGATGTCCAAAAGGAAGGACGAAAATCGAGGTCGAGGACCGTTGGATGCGTTCGGTCTCGCGCTTTGAGGGCCGCCATCGTGGCCGAGCGACTTGGTTCCATGGAGAGTCCGCTCACTGTCGCCCAGAACAGGCGAGCGAGCGCAATTGCGGCGAGATCGAGTTCGGATGGATAGATTTCGAGGTCGGGTGCCTTGGGCGCTCGGTAAAAGTAAATGGGGAAGTTGTCGGGTGGGAACGTCTCACAAAACGTGACCGGTGTCTGGAATCCAGCGCAGTCCGACACGAAGCGATCATCAACCCCGAATCCCTGCAGTGCGGCGTGGACGTACGCGCCAAAGGGGTCCGGACCGGTGCGACTGATCAGTGCGACGCGCTCACCGAGCCGGGCAGCGGCGACCGCCACGTTGGTGGGGCTCCCACCGAGGAATTTGACAAAATGCTTGACGTCGACCAGACTGCCGTGCTGCGTTGGGTAAAAATCGACGCCGACGCGGCCCATGGTGATGACGTCAAATGGCTCGTTCACGACCCATCCTCGGTCCCGCAATGGGATCCTGAGGCGCCACACGGACTCGAGTGAGGTGACGAGTCCGAGGTGAACGTATGGTGGGCGCCTACGCCCAAAGGCGGTTGCGGTCCGCGCGGGACTCCGATCGGCGTGGACCGATTGGGTCGCAGTGTGCCCAATTTCGACGGAACTGGCATATGTCAGGACAATAGCAGTACCGACGTGTTTGCGACATAGACTTTTGCAAGGTCGCCTGACAAAGGATTCCAATGGCTCGTCAAGAAGTGCTGGCTTACAACCCGTTGAAGACCATGGTGCTCGATCGTGACAGTCCGGTACCCCTGTACTTCCAATTGGCGCAACACTTCGAGAACGAGATCAGGGCGGGGAGTCTCGTCTCGGGCGATCGACTCGAGAATGAAGTGAAGATCGCTGAGGACCTCGGACTTTCGCGGCCCACCGTGAGGGCCGCATTTGGCTATTTGGTCGACAAGGGCTTGGTGCTTCGTCGCCGGGGCCAGGGGACCATCGTTACGAAGGGCAAAGTTAGCCGTTCGGTGAAACTCACGAGCCTCTTCGATGACTTGGCGAAGTCCGGCAAGACTCCCACGACGAAAGTCCTTCACAACGAAGTGATGAAGGCGTCTGACCTGGTGAAGAGTGCTTTAGGGCTCGCCGACAACCAACTGGTCATCTACCTCGAACGGCTCAGATTCGGAGAGGGCGAACCGATTGCCCTGATGCATAACTATCTCCCCATCACGTTGGTGACCATGAGTAATGAGATGCTCGAACAACATGGTTTTTACGAGATCCTGCGCGCGAGCGGCGTCTTCCCCGACCACGCGACGCAGCGCATATCAGCTAAAAACGCCTCGACGGTGGAGGCGAACTTTCTCAATGAACCGCGTGGGACTGCACTTTTGACAATGGAGCGAACGACGTACGACGCCGCAGGGAGGGCGATTGAATTCGCCCAACACGTCTATCGAGCGGCGCGCTACTCCTTAGTGACTTCGGTGAACATCGGTGACGCCTCCGCCGATTAACGGCGGATTACATTTGATAGTAGTTATTGACAAGCATTTAGATATGCACTACGGTCGCTCGCAGAGCAGCCTTACAAAGGCTGGTCGGCGACTTCACATTCGTCGCATGAAGTGCGTAATTTACGACTACTGGGCAGCTTGTTTGGAGGGCAGTGGAAACACTGAGGGGAACGAGAGCGCGCGGACGTAGAACGTCGTCTCGCGACGCGCCTCGAACCGCGCTCGTGAGGACCTGCGCGTGAACGAGATTCGTTTTGATCACGTGTGGAAACTCTTCGAGGGCAACGCTGTTGTCTCCGACCTCAATCTTGAGATTCCCTGTGGTGAGTTCCTTGTCCTCGTTGGCCCGTCGG
>DATCCA010000148.1:0-3714 GCA_036511575.1 Acidimicrobiales bacterium | reverse complement strand
ACTTCGCCAGCTAGCGAACCGTTGGGTCGGCATCTTGCACGCTTGCATCGACCAAAAGGTCGAATACGACGAAAATCTCGCCTGGAAGCACAGAATTGATCTCGCCGCTTGACGAGATGGGGTCAAGGGGTGTCTAACCTTTCGCCATGGAGCCGAACGACCTCGCCGCCTTCGTCGACCTCGTGGCACAGGGCTACAACGTCGTGCCACTGTCGCTCACTTTGCAGTTGGACCGAGAGACCCCCGTGTCGCTGTATCAGCGATTTCCCGGGCGGGCGATCTTTCTGCTGGAAAGTGCGGCCCTGGGCGAGTCAACTGGCCGCTACTCCTTTATTGGCCTTGATCGTCGCTGGCGCGTGACCACACGAGAGGGCAACACGTTGGTCGAGGGCGTCGACGTCGACGGCGACACGCTCGAACCGCTCGACGCGCTGCGTCAGATACTGGCTCGCTACTCGACGTACGCGCCGCGCACGCTGCCCGACTTCTTCGGTGGGGCCGTGGGCTTCGTGAGCTACGACTACGTGCGACGCCTCGAACGACTGGCGCGCGAGCCCGTGGCGGACATGTGGCCCGACGTCGACTTCTCCTTCCCCGGCGCGGTGCTCGTCTGCGACCACGTCCAACACTCCACGACCGTCGTCGTCAACGCCGTGCTGGAAGAGGAAGATCCCGAGGACGTCTTTCACCGCGCAAGCGTCCAATTGGCCGAAATCGTGGACGTCCTGCTCGGCCCCGAACCGGCCAGTGACGCCGCCACGGAACGACTCGTCGCCACGGCACCAGGTCAACGTTCCTCCGTTGACGTGCGCGACATCGCGAAGGGCCTCTCCGACTTCAGCGCCGAAGAGTACGGCGCGGTCGTGGAGCGCGCGCGCGAGCACATCTACGCCGGTGATGTCTTTCAAGTGGTGCCCAGTCAGCAGTTTCGCCGTGCGACCAACGTCAACCCACTCACGCTCTATCGAGTGCTACGTGCCCTCAATCCCTCGCCCTACATGTACCTGCTCGACTCGGGCGAGAATCAGATCGTCGGCGCCTCGCCCGAAATGCTGATGCGCGTGCATGACGGACTCCTCAGTTACCGACCGATTGCGGGCACCCGTCCTCGCGGAGTGAATGAGACCGAGGACCTCGAACTCGAGCACGAGCTGCTGCACGACGAGAAGGAGATCGCCGAGCACGTCATGCTCGTCGACCTCGGACGCAATGACGTTGGTCGGGTGGCCATAGCGGGAAGTGTGCGCGTGGACCGGCTCGCACACATCGAGCGCTACTCACACCTCATGCACTTGGTCAGCCACGTCGAGGGACGACTGAAACCGGGCCTCGATGCCTTTGACGCCTTCGACGCGCTCTTTCCCGCGGGCACCCTGACCGGCGCACCCAAGGTTCGCGCGATGGAACTCATTGACGACTTCGAGCCGGTCTTTCGTGGTCCCTACGGCGGTGCCGTGGGCTACTTCTCACTTTCGGGTAACGCCGACTTCGCGATCACCATCCGCACCGTCTCCCTGCGCGACGGCGTCGCCACCATGCAGGCCGGCGGCGGCATCGTGGCCGACAGCCAGCCGGCCTTTGAATTTCAAGAGTCGATCAACAAGGTCTCGGCCCCACTGCTCGCGTTGGAGATTGCCGACCCCAGTCGGAGCTAGGACCTACTCGTCCTCGTCGTCGAAGGAGGGAGCCAGCCGAGGCTTCGAACCTCGACCTTTCTTCTTTTGCACGGCGACCTCTTGTTCACGACTCAATTCCTGTTGGACCATCTCGTCGCGAATGGTTCGCCAACTCTCGAGCCGACGCAGCGGGAGCACCCCGTTCAAGACCGCCGCTTCGACGGCGCAGCCCTCATCACCGGTGTGGCTGCAGTCCGAGAAGCGACATCCCTTGGCCAGTTCAGTGATGTCGGCGAACGCCTCGTCGAGACCTTCGGGACCAATGGTCAGATCGAGGAGTCGAATGCCGGGAATGTCGAGGAGCACGCCCCCGCTCGAGAGCCGATAGAGCCGTCTCGTGGTGGTCGCGTGTCGACCTTCGCCGCCGCGACTGACTTCGCGGGTCACCTCTTCGGTGCCTTCGAGCGCATTCAACAGCGAGGTCTTACCGGCGCCTGATGCGCCGAGCATCACCGCGGTCACGCCACTTTGGAGGAGCCCGCGAAGTTCTTCGATGCCGTGACCGCTGGTTGAACTTGTCGTGAGGACCTCTACGCCAGGGACCGTCTCCCTCGCCTCGTTGACGGCGTCCTCGACGATCTCGGATCCGTCGGACTTCGTGAGTACGACGAACGGCTGCGCGCCACTGTCAAAGGCCATGACCACGAGGCGTTCGAGCATCAGCGAATTCAGCTCACGGTCGATCGGCAACACCACCAAGACGAGGTCGATATTGGCCGCGAGCAGTTGCACGTCGCCGGGCGTGGATCCCGGCCGGCGAAGTTCGGTGCCACGCTCGGCCACCGCAATGACGTAGCCGTCACGCACGCTGACCCAATCGCCGGCCACTGGTGTCAAGTTGAGGTTCGTCGCGTACTGCAACGTCGAGGTGTGCTCTCGACCCTGCGCATCACACCACGTCACTTCGGCCGTCGTGCCGTGCACGATGCTGATTCGCCCGGGGTCGGCGTTGGGGGAAAAGAGAACGTCCGACGGATCACTTAGTCCGAGCGTCGCGAGCACCTGTCGAACGCGACTGCTGCGGTTGTCTGGTGTTGACTCCAAGATTTCCTTCTCCGTGCGTTTCACACGTGGTCGATGTGGAACAATTCCCAGTGAAAGGCTATTTGACGCGGCGATTGCGCGCTGTGGCGTGCTCGACGATGGCTCGATTGTGCGATTGACGGTGAGAAGATTGCGTCATGAGTACTCCTAGTTGGCAGTCAATGTGGCATCTTCACCCTGGCGTTCGACACAAGGAGGATCTGTCCCTCGGCGAACGCGCGGCCGACCGCATGCGCAACATCATGGGTTCCTGGCCCTTCGTCTTCTCATTCTTCGCCGTCATGATTCTCTGGGCGGCCATCAACACGTTCTTCCTCCAACGAGTCATCCACCACAAGGCCTTCGACCCCTACCCGTATATCTTGTTGAACCTGTTCCTGTCAATGCTCGCCGGCGTCCAGGCGGCGGCCCTGCTCATCGCCGCCAAACGGACCGACTCGATCAGCTCCGAGATTGCCCTGCACACGGTCAAGAACACCGATGACATCAAAAAACTGCTCGGCGAGAACACCGAACTCACCAAAGAAGTGAAGTTGCAGACCGATCTCTTGGAGGAGATCCACCGTCACGTCGCGGCCCTCAGTCCCAATGCCGGACTCTTTCGACCAGGCGAACAACCACCAAGTTCGCCGTAGCGTCATGTCCTAGTGCGACGTCGGGACTTCGACACTTGGCACCGGACTGGACATCGTGATTGAAGCCGGCAGTAGCGTCGGTGTTGGTGCCACGCGTCCAGCGAATTTTGACTGTAGTTGTGTCGGTCACGATCGTGGTGATGGCGATTGGTACGCACGGTGCCAGTGCGACCAAGTCCGCAGTTCCGGAGTCCGTAGTCGACGTTCCCGTGAAGGTGATATCGACGACGAAAGGTAACGTCGGTTACCGCATCTACGGTCAGGGGCCACCACTGGTACTGATCATGGGCTACGCGGGGAGTATGGAGGTCTGGGATCCTCACTTCGTCGACGAACTGGCGCGACACTTTCGCGTGGTT
>DATCCA010000147.1:0-2758 GCA_036511575.1 Acidimicrobiales bacterium | reverse complement strand
GAACTCGTGCTGCCCCCTGGCGAGGTGGTCGCAATTACGTCGAGTCGACTTGGAATTTCACGCAGAGCCAAAACGGCGTTTGGAGCGCTCAGTTTCGCTGCCGCCGCGTCGATCATTGCGCTGTCGCTGGGTCTCAGCGGTGCGAACAGTCATGTGTCGAATCTTCAGAAGGCACTCAAACTCGCGAATCGTTCGGCGCTACAGACCGCACTCGCAACGCCCGGGCACCGGTTGGTTGACTTGAGCAATTCGGCCCAACAACCAATTGCGCAATTCGTTATGTTGCCCGACGGCACCGGCTACCTGGTGACGTCGCACATGCCCGACTTAGCGTCGAACCAGACCTACCAACTCTGGGGCATTGTCAAGGGATCACCGGTCTCGATCGGCGTCATGGGCAACGCGCCCGGGCCCGTGACGTTCACCATGGCGAGCTCACCGCCGCCCACGGAGTTAGCCGTCACGGTGCAGCAGTCCGGTGGATCGCTCACGCCGTCCAAGATCTTTGTCGCCACGGGGGCCGTGTAAGAGCCGGACGTTCACGGCGACGAGTTAATCCTGGGCGTCCTCGCCGCGCGGGTCGGCCGGCATCTCACGTCGGCGACGTCCAAGACACCACAGGAAGAAGTAGCCAATCTTGCCGATGGGGTGCGTCGAACGAGGCGGTCCGGCACCGGTGCCGGGGACCGACACTGATCCGCTGCCGCCGGTCAGGCCGGCCAAGGGAATGTCGTTGGTGTCGGCGTACTTCGACACCCTCGCCATTCGACGTTTTGGCGTTCTCGCCTTGTCGCCATCTGAACCCACGTGCAGACCTCTTTCCGAGTCGTCATGGACTCTCAATGACAACCTATGGCAAGCGGTTCGGCGGCGTGTCGAGCTTGCCAATGCCCGAGGCGAGCATGACCGAATTCGGTACCTTCAACAGTCCGTCCTCAGTCTGCAGCGTGACGTAGGTGAGTCCAATGCCCAGCACCCACGCGTCGATGACCCCGACCGTGCCCGAACGAATGCGAATGTGCTCGCCGACGCTGAAGGGACGGGCGAAGAGTAAGACCAGTGAGGCGAAGATATTCCCGAGGCTTTGCTGGGCCGCAATGCCGAGCACGACGCCCGCGAGTCCGAAACCAATGATCAAATGCGAGAGCGACACGCCCAGGAGCGCGAAGACCGCAATGAGGACCAGCAGATACCCAACACCCGTCGCGACCAGGCGAACCACGGCCCCGGCCGCTTCAATGGATCGTCGAGACAGGTAGCGCCCCATACCATCGGCCAGTCGGCCCACGGCGTAGATACCCGAGATGAGAAGAATTGGCACGGTAATCCACGTGACAATCGACGAGTGCGGCGTGAGGCCGTGGCGTCGGTCGAGTTCGTTCTTGACGATGATCGCGGCCACCGCAATGAGACCAGCGATGATGCCATGAAGCCAGGTCGATTTGAGCGTGGGTGGCGTTCCGCGTGGTTTCTTTGGTGCCATTGACTGAAAGCCTACGCAAGAACCTTTGTCGTCCTTCGTGGCGAGCTACTTTCCGGTCGGAGATTGTTGGCGCTCTAGACCAAGTGCCAACAATCTCCTCCGGTGATTACGCCCCGTTGATGAACGCGGTCAATCGGGGGTATCGATGCAATTCGTCCTGCAGAGACCAGTGGGGCAAAGGGCCGGATCGAGGTCCTCTCCAGGAACGATTCACTCGTAAACTTTCCACCCTCCTCTCAGTTGTGATTGACGCTGACTCATTGCAAGCTGCTCGAAATGAAGCGAACGAACTTTCGAATTTGGCCCGTCGGTCGAGGCGCCAGGTCGTGGTAGCGCGGCGTGGTGCTCACCTTGTCACCCGTGGCACGTGGATGGATGCGCGTGACCGACGCGAGCGGGGAGGCGCCGGCGAACTTCGCGCCGCTGACGAACGCGAGCATCGAACGTAGCTGTCCGCTTCCGGGTTCCTCGGCCACGTGGCGGGCATCACCGGGCGCACCCGACTCGTACGCTTCGCGGTCGCGGTCACGGTCCCGGTCCGAGCGCATCGTCATCTCTACGGCGAGCCACACCGGAGACTGGAACTCGCCGTGCTCGACGTCAGGGCGTTCGTTCTCCGCAATCCAGGAGGGATTGAACCAGTATTTGTTCACGTTCGTGGCGCGCGGTGACGGAAGCGCCCGCAAGTGCGGAATTGGAGACGTCGATTCGCCGTCCTGCGTACTGGCGCTCTCGTCGCTCACCAGTGTGAAGGCCGGCGTCGCGACAAATGCCTCGCGCGCGCGCCGCGCTGCGTCGCCGCGAGCGCGACGATCCATGACGTCCGGTTGGCGGTCAGGTCGCGACCTCATCGTCGAGACCTGACCGAGTCGGTTCCGCCCTGGGGGAGCGATTGAGTGCGCGGAATTGGCGCGAAGAGGTTATATTGAAGGTTCACAGCGAAGTCTCGGTTCAAACAAATGGGCTAAAAAACCCTGTGAACCCTTGCTGTCAAAGGTATGGGAATAGTACCATGGAAACGAAGACGCGCACTTGGAGTTTGTAAGCGAGATGTTCGGGGCAAGCGATAGAGGTTCTTATGGATGAAATTGGTCCATCGTATGGAGAACTGGCTTCCTCCTTCGCCGCCATCGCTCGAACCCTCTTCGTCGAGAAGACTGTTGCGGGCACCCTCCAGAGGATTGTCGATTTTGCGCAGGCCACGGTCGGAGGGTGCGACGCCGCGAGCATCTCACTCTTGACCGGGACGGACATCGCGACCCCTGTTTATTCGGA
>DATCCA010000146.1:0-11348 GCA_036511575.1 Acidimicrobiales bacterium | reverse complement strand
CGCTTCGGCCTCGACCTCTACGTCAACTATCGACCCTTTCACGGCGTTGACGGTTCCATCGCGCAAGGTTGCTCCTTTGCCATCGTGCGCGAAAACACCGAAGGTCCCTACGTCGGCGAGGGTGGGGTGCTTCGCCGCGGCACGCCTCACGAAGTCGCGACGCAGGGTTCTGTCAACACGCGCTTCGGCGTCGAACGATGTGTCCGCTACGCCTTCGATCGCGCGCTCGCATTGAGATCGCCCAAGGTCACGTTGGTCCACAAGACCAACGTGCTCACCTTCGCTGGCGACCTCTGGTCGCGCGTGGTCAACGAGGTCGCGGCCGAGTTTCCCTCGGTCGTCGTTGATTACCACCACGTCGACGCGGCGTGCATCTACCTCGTGGAGACGCCCGAACGTTACGGCATCATCGTGACCGACAACCTCTTTGGTGACATCCTGTCCGACCTTGCCGGGGCGGTGACCGGCGGCATTGGCTACGCCGCCAGCGCAAATCTCAATCCCGCGCGTACCGGCGCGTCCCTCTTCGAGCCGGTCCACGGAGCCGCCCACGACATCGCGGGCACCGGCCGGGCGAATCCGGTGGCGACGGTGTCCTCGACCGTGTTGATGCTCGAACACCTGGGTGAGGACGACGCCGCACGGCGCATCGCGACAGCGGTGGCAGACTTTGATGGTGACGTCGCCGCGCTCGGCACGGCCGGCATCACAAAAAACTTAAGTGAGAGGCTGTAAATGGCATTAACGCCCACGAAGAAGATCTGGATGGACGGAACGCTCGTCGACTGGGAGAACGCGACGACGCACGTGCTCAGTCACACACTGCACTACGGCATGGGCGCCTTTGAGGGCATTCGCGCCTACAAGACGCCCAACGGTGTGGCAATCTTTCGCCTCCGCGATCACATGGAACGGCTCCTTCGAAGCTGCAAGATTCTCATGATCGACGTTCCCTACACGCTCGACGAACTCTGCAACGCGACGATTGAGACCGTTCGGGTGAACGAGATGAACGACGGCTGCTACATCCGTCCGTTGATCTACCTGGGCTACGGCGAGATGGGCGTCAACCCCATGGGCGCACCGACCAACGTCATCATTGGCGTGTGGCCGTGGGGTGCCTACTTGGGTGCCGACAGTCTCGACAAGGGCGTGAAGATGAAGATCTCTTCGTGGGCCCGTCACCACCCCAACTCCATGCCGACGGCGTCGAAGACCGTCGGCGGTTACGTGAACTCGTGCCTCGCCAAGCTCGAGGCGGTGAAGGCCGGCTACGACGAGGCGATCATGCTCGGCACCGACGGACTCGTCAGCGAGTGCACCGGAGAGAACCTCTTCATCGTGCGCGACGGACTCATTATCAGTCCGCCACCCTCCGAAGCCGGTGCGTTGCGTGGGATCACCCAGTCGAGCATCGTGAAGATCGCCAATGACCTCGGGCACCCCGTGAGTTTCGAGGCCATGCGCCGCGACGACCTCTACTTGGCCGACGAAGCCTTCCTCACCGGCACCGCCGCCGAAGTGGTGCCCATTGACTCCGTCGACGATCGGACGATTGGTGCGGGCAAGCCCGGTCCCATCACGATGGAGATTCAGGCGACGTACTTCCAAGCGGTGCGCGGAGCGCGACCCGCCTACGAGAGTTGGCTGACCAAGGTCTGATTGACCCGGTTGTAGTCTGGCGTGGTGACCCAACCAACTTTTTCACCGGTGTCGGCGGTCGGCCAAGTGCGTCCGACGATGGAGACCGCGCCCGCAGAGCTCGCTCGTCCCCAGAAGCCCGGACTCTTGCGCGCATTGCCGATGGCCGGTCAAGTCGGACGTGGTACCCAGGCGCCCGGGGAAGGGTTCGCGCTCACCATTTCGGAGCGTGAATGCGCCAAACTGGACTTCGAGCAGGAGCACGACCGCCGCGACGTGATTCTGGGTGTGGGACTGGTCGCGGCCAAACGCGCCAGCATCGTCGGTCGTGGGCCTCAGCTCGGCGACGTGCACGTCGCCATGGACCACTTCGGACTTCGCGCCGCACCGGTCGTCGACCGCGATTTGGTCGTACCGTTTCGCGGTCTCGCGCACAGTTACGTGCTGCAGCGCCGCCTCGTGGACTCGGTCAGCGAGGCGGCGCTACTCGCGCCAACGAGCGCGGACCCCGTTCTTTAGCTTCCCGAAGCAAAGGAGTGTCATGAGTTTTGATCTCACCGAGGAGCAACGGGCCTTTCGTGACGTGATGCGCAGTTTCGTGGACGAACAGGTTGCTCCCTACGCCGCCGAACACGACCGCGACCAGACCTACCCGCAAGAGAGCTTCGATGCGTGCGTGAAGATGGACTTGCCGGCGTTGCAGATTCCCGAGGCCTACGGCGGTGTCGGCGCCGATATGGTGACCCAAGCGATCATGGCCGAGGAATTGGCGCGAGGTTGCGCGTCAACTTCGGTGACAATCTTGATTTCGAAATTGGGGATGTTGCCCGTCATGAACTTCGGTTCCGAAGAACTGAAGCAGAACTACCTTCCACGGATTGCGTCAGGAGAGATCCAGGGGAGTTACTGCCTCTCTGAGGCGGACGCCGGTTCCGACGTTGCATCGATGCGCGCTCGCGCCGTTCGTGACGGCGACGACTACATCTTGAATGGTTCGAAGTACTGGATCACCAACGCCGGCGTCTCGGACACGTACACGGTGTTTGCGAGCACCGATCCGACCGCACGCACCCACGGCATCACGTGCTTCCTGGTCGAAAAGGGGCCCGGCGTTGAATTCCCCAAGCACGAAGACAAGTTGGGACTTCGTGCGTCGCCGACGGGCGAAGTGGTTCTGAACGACGTTCGCGTTCCCGCCTCGAACCGTATTGGCAACGAGGGAGAAGGCTTCCTCATTGCGATGCACACCTTGGACCGTTCGCGCCCGACCATCGGCGCCCAGGCCGTGGGTATCGCGCAAGCGGCCATCGATTACGCGGCTGGTTACATGAAGGGTCGAAAGGCGTTCGGCAAGCCCATTGCCGATCTGCAGGGTTTGCGCTTCATGATTGCCGACATGGCTATTCGTACGGAGGCCGCACGCGCCCTGGTGTACCGCGCGTGCGCGACGATTGACGCCGGCGATCCCGACGGCAACCTCTCATACCTCGGCGCTGCGGCAAAGTCGTTCGCCTCTGACACCGCGATGAGCGTCGCGACGGACGCCGTCCAGCTGCTCGGTGGCTACGGCTTTACCAAGGACTTCCCGGTCGAACGATTCATGCGCGACGCCAAGATCACGCAAATATATGAAGGAACGAACCAGATCCAACGCGTGGTCATCGCCAAACACCTGCTCAAGTAGTGATTTCTGGGAGTCACTGCTTCTGATTCTTATACTGGCTGAATACTTTGTTGAAGTACCGCCCGGTAGGATGCCTAGGCCTCATCCCCACCGATCGGAGATCCGTTGCTGTTGCATTTGAGGCGTACGGCACGCGCGATGGCGATCATCGTTGGAATCGCGTTGGCGCCGCTCTCCCTTGCGATTATTGGCTTCGGGGGCACTCAAGTCGCTGGTGCGGCGACGACGTCTTCAGTTTTCTACTTAGACATTGGCGGCTCTGCGTCTGTGGGGGTCCAGCCAACGGTTTCCAATCCGCACGGCGAGCCGACGTCCAGTGGGTACGCCAACGACCTGGTCGCGCTCGAGGCCGCGAAGGGTGTCACGTTGCAATTGGTCCAGACGGGTTGTCCAGGTGAATCCACGACCACGATGATCAACGGTGGCGACCACTGCTACACGTCGCCGGCCACCCAGTTGACGACGGACGTCGCCTTCCTCCAGAGCCACCAGGACCAAACCGGCATTGTCACCATCGACTTGGGCTTTAACAACGTGGTGAAGTGCATCAAGATGACGACCGGCCTGTCGGCCTGTCTCAATCAGGGATTCGCCACCGTACGACAGGAACTTCCAATGATCCTGTCGACTCTCGAAGCGGCCGCCGGACCGAACGTCCATTTCGTGGGCGTGGGCCACTACGACCCGTTTCTCGTAAGCGCCCTGCACGGCACGACGGGGGTGGCGAAAGCCGCCAAGAGTCTCGACGCAATGTCCACGCTCAATCGAATGCTCTCGCACACCTACCAGTCATTTCTCATGCCGACGGCCGACGTGGCGCGGGCCTTCATGAACTTCAATCGCACGCAGACGACGTTGACCGGCGTGGGTAGCGTCGCCACCAACGTCGCCGAAACCTGTGCGCTCACCTGGATGTGCCAACCGGCGCCGTACGGACCGAATCTGCACCCCAACGTCAGCGGCTACGAGACCATCGCGTCGGCGATCGCCGCCAAACTTCCCGCCACCCTCTGAGAGGCGCCGAGCAGCCAACCCAGTGAATCGTCGTGACTACTGCGTCGCGACGTCGAGCGGACTGACCGTCGCATCGGGAGTATCGCGCGACGATTCGTAGTGCCTGGGGCGTAACGAACTCCACGACACCTGGCCCCGGCCGGTCACCGCGCGAGCCAGGGGTGTGCGCGCCATGAGGGCGGTGAAGATGTAGCCCATGAAGTAGACGAGGATCAACGCTATCGGCGCCGCCACCGGCCACGGAATGTGAAACCCCAACGAGTTGCGGAGCCTCACGAGAAACGGTATCCACAGCATCTGTGAGAGATAGACGCCGTAGGAGTTGTCCGAACCCGATTTCACCATCGCTCGAGTGCGTTCGCGGCGTCGTGGCGAGACGAGGTAGACGCCCAGCAGATAGACGCACAGGATCGCTCCAACATTGAAAGGCAATATCGCCGGAGAGAAGATATTCGTTCCGGTCTTGAAATACGGCAGTAACGATCCGTGACGAGTGAAGTAGTTCAAGACCTCGGCAACGAGGGCGCTCGCGATCGTGACGGCGACAATCCAACGGGCCTTCGCGCAGATCCACTCATGGATCGGATCGAGGTGCAGCGCCACGATCATGCCGCCGATGATGTAGATGGCGTACGACGTGATCAAGCGCGTTTGGACGACTCCGGAGATCTTGAATGCGGAGAAATGAGGGCTCACGAGCACGCCGAAGGCAATTTGCCATACGAGGGCGAACACCATGATCTGGATATGCCACTGAGGGAAGCGCCGTATGAACTTCATCATCAGCGGGAACAAGATGTAGAACTCCATGATCACGATCAGGTAATAGAGGTGGTAGTAGCCATAGAGCAATATGTGCACGAAATAATGAAGTCCGGCAACGCTGAGGATGGTGGCGGAGTGGAACGAATAAAAGGGAATGCCCTTCACGTCCGTCAGTGACGTATAGAAGAAATAGATCACGGTCCACGTCAAATACGGCACGCCAACCGAAAGAAACCGTCGCTTCGAGTAGTGGACCAACGCGATTTTCTGATTGTCCTTGTAGCTGTAGGTGAGCATGCACGCCGACACGAAGAGGAAGGCGTCACGCGAGAATCGCGTCAGCATGATCAGCCCGACGACCGCGGTGCTGGTGGCGAGCGGCGCGAAGAAGATCAACGCGTGCGTCGAAATGACCGCCGCCTGCTTGACCGGACGCATGGCGTCGATGTGATCCAAGCGCTTGCGGGTACCCGCCGGCGGCGTCGTGACCGTGCTCATGTGCCAGCCGCCAACTCATTGCGAGATTCCGGTCTCCAATGCCTAGACCTCAAGTGCGTCATTGGAGACGCTCGCTCGTAATGATCTCGATCGCGTCGCCGGGGAGCTCGGCCTTGATGACCTTTCCGGTCGCGCTGACCGGCAAATGGAGTACCACGTGCAACTCAACGGGACGGCGTGTACGCACGAATGTCGCGGCGAGTTCGTTACGAATCGCGTCGGTGAACGTGCGAATCGTCTCACGCGGCGTCGCCATCGTGACGCCTTCCAATTGCACGTAGGCGACGGGAACCTGATTGAAGACATCGTCGGCGACGCCGATCACCGCCGCGCCAAGGACGCCCGGCACGCCGAGGATTACGTCTTCGATCTCACGAGGAAAGATCTTCTCACCACCGCGATTGATGACGTCGTCACTTCGACCGACGAGAAACAGATAGCCGTCATCGTCCAAGTAGCCAAGGTCACCGGTGCGCAACCAGCCCTCAGAGTCGAATCGATCTTCGTAGCCACTGCCTTCGTAACGCGTGATGACCGAAGGGCCGCGAATCTCGATGTAGCCCGGGTTATCGACGTCGACCTGCGACGAAGTTGACGACGCGATGACGCGCAATTGCACGCCAACTGCCGGACCGACGGAACCCTTCTTTCTCGGTCCTCGAAGTGGATTGGCGCATATCTGGCTCGCCGCCTCAGTCATGCCGTAGGACTCCATGACGACGATGTCAGTTTGAGCCTCAAAGGCCTCTAACAATGGTCCCGACAAGGGCGCCGACGCCGAGCGTATGAAGCGCACACGTGGGGGAACGGACTCGCCCCCGCGTCGCGACACCAGGCGCGAGATGATCGCGGGCACGGCGTTGATCCAGGTGACCTCGAGACGATCCATCAGAGACCAGAAGTCAGTGCGATGGAAGCCGTCGTCGAGCACGAGCGACGAGCCCGAGAGAAACGTGGCGAGCAGTGCCACGACCTCAGCGTTCACATGCCACAGCGGCAGCGGATTGAATCCTCGGTCATCGGTCGTCAACTCGTTGTGGCGCGCGATCAGGTCTGCGGTGTAGATCAGTTGCGCGAGCGGAAGCAACATGATCTTCGGGGTTCCCGTGGTGCCCGACGTTGACAGAATCACGCCTCCCGCGCTCGCTAGGCGTTCCGTGGCGGAGCGAGCGCCGTCGGCGACATGGACACGACGATCGATCCACGCGGTCGACAGTGTCGCGGGCGCGTCGCGGTCGCCCACGATGGCGTGCAGGTGGAGACGGTCCGCACGCTCGTCGAGGGTCCGGCCGTTCGGATAGTCCAGCGTGGGATCAATGGGAGCGACCCAGAGTCCGTAAGCGAATGCGCTCACGAAGCACGTTCCAAACTCCAAGGGATCCGTGATGAGCAGACCTATCCGGTCACCTTCGCGAAGCCCCGCGGAGGCAAAAACGTTGGCCCACTCAAGCGCGCGTTCAAGGACTTGGCGGTAGGAAACCTGTTGATCGACGCGCGCCGCCACTAGCCACGCCGCGCCGTCACGGCTGGCGGCGCGTTCGCGTACGAGTGACAGAAATGGTGTCGTCGCCGGGCGAGCGAGGCTTTCAGAGGGCATGGGGCTTCTGACTACGACAACACTCGATGGTTGGCGTGACTCGCACTCTACCAAGGGTCGCAAAATAATCTGTCGGGCAACCGTGTCACACGTCTGGCCCGGCGCCCACTGACATCGCTCAGGTCAATCGCGGAAGTTTCGCAACGATCGCGTGCGCGATGATCGAGTAGCCGGCGTTGTTTGGGTGGTCGTCAGGACCAAAGGGTGGTGGGGTGCACATCCACGTCCACGCACAGGCTTGGGCCACGTTCTTCGGTACGGCACCGTGGTTCACTGTCGTCACGAGATTCGTACTCGCGCTCTGATATGCCGCCGCGACATTGGCCATGGGCACGTGGCGTTCGTTGTAGACCTGTTGCAACACGGCGTTCAATTCGTTCATCACGGCGAGACCCTGTTGGGCGATGACCCGTCCCGTCGGACCTTGTAAGTAGTACGCCAGGAACGGATCGCCGTACCCGAGACCTACGAAGTGAACGAGCGGTCCGGCCGCGCGTTGTAGTCGACCGACGATGGTCGGCAGGTCATTTCGAACCGCCGCGATCCCGCGATTGACGCACGAGGCTATGGTCGCGGTCGCGGTGAGACACGGGCGAATGTTGTTGAATCCCAGATCGATGGTTACGACGCCGACTTCCCCCGGATGCGTACTCAGGTAGTTCGTCGCGATCGTGAGCTGTGTATTGGGCAACGTGTAACAGGCGTCCTTCAGTTGACCGAGCATGGACTGCATGGTTTCGCCGGGACATCCGATTTCGCGCATCGTCAAGGCGAATCCATGCATCGATTCGAACGAGACGAGGTCGTCCGAATAGCCCTTCTTCGTTCGATGGCCGTTGTGGGCAGGGACCCCGGTTGGCTGGGTTCCGAGCGACGACGAAGCGCCAATGTCGAGGTAGAACCCGGTCGATTTTCCGCTCGGCGTCGCCGCTGACGAGGTTGGTATACCAATGACCCGCTCCGCATCTGACCGGTAGGCGATCAGAATGCTGATCGTGGTTACGGCGACGATTCCCGCCACCAGAGCACGCACGAATTTTCGACGCACTCTGATCTCCAACTCCGCGAACTATTAGTAGGGCGCACCCTTAGTCTCCCATACCTGAAAGTCAACGCTTCCGCACACACCACGACGACGGACCGGTGAACTCGACGAAGAGTTAACTACTGGGCGGCTGGGCCGATGGTAATCGGCCAGATGCTGCAGTTCGAGACCTTGTTCCATTGGAGGCCTTGCATGACCAGTCCTTCGCAGTAAGCGCGAAGCGCTCGTATGGTGCCTCCGTGGGTTACGAGGAGTAGACGCTCATTGCCCGCGGCACGCAACGAGTGAATGAAGTTCGCGCAGCGTTCGTAGAGATCGTCGAGGGACTCGCCGCCTTCGGGACGGGCCGACGAATCGACAACTCGGCCGTTGTGCACTCCCGACGCGGAAGAGGGTAATTCAGACAGTGGGCGTCCTTCGAAGACGCCGTAGGAACGCTCACGTAGGCCCGGCGCGATGGCGACCTCCAGTCCCAAAGCGTCGTCGACAATGGCTGCCGTCTCACGCGCACGCGTGAGGTCACTGGTGACAATCCATTTGAAGGAGTAGTGCCGCAGGGTCTCGGCGACGGCACTGGCCTGGGAGCGACCGTTGGCACTCAATCGGGCATCGTCAAGCTGACCTTGCACGATCTCGAGTTCGTTCCACGTGCTCTCACCGTGGCGCAGTAAGACCACGCGCGCATCCGTGCGGAGTTGATTGGGCATGACAAATGCTAATGGGACGGCAAAGTCGCCTCGAATTCGACTCGACGATTTGTGACCTGCTCTTGCTCGTGCGACGATGGAACCTCGTACGCGACCGCCCAAAGTAGGAATCCATGTCTTCGAACACCAGTAGCGCCACGGATATCGCTCGTCGCGCCATCTTGAAAATCGATGAATCGACCGTCATGTCAATGGTCGACGGCCTGGACCTGCGCGGTCACGCCAAGATCAGCGCCGTCGTTGGGATGCCATTGCGCACACTCCAACAGCGCCGCGACGTCGCCACATTTGGCGCCACCGCCCCCATCGCGGCAGTCCACGCGTTGCTCGAGTTGCTCGCGATGGCTCCCCTCGAGAAGGTGATCGCGGCATTGGGCGATCACTCAGAGACTCCCAGCTTCGACCAACTTGTCGCCGCTGTTGATGCCGTCCAGGCAGAGGGCGCCGACGTCAACGACATTGTCGCAGTCCTTGGCTTCGCGGTCGCCGAGGAGTTCCCCGCCGCGCCGCAATGTCGACGACTTCTCGAAGAACGTCCCGAACTCCTCCTGCCCGAACTCCCCGAACTCGTCGCATCATCGACCCTGCTGTCGCCCAAGGAAATCGATCCCGAAGTTCGCGAGGCTCGGCGACGACGCCGTGAACAGGAGAAGAATCGCAAGCGAGGTCCGGTGTCGGCGCGACCGCCCCGACCCTCGAAAGCGAAACCTCCCGCTTCGTCTCGAGCCGTGACGTCGGCGACGACCACGGGCGAAGACAGTGAGAACGGGCCGACCCGTCGCCGATTGCTGCTCACGCCAGCCGAGATCGAGCGATTCAACCCCGATCATCCTTTGGCGGGCGCCGTGGTCATGGTTGACGTGCCATTCGACGCTGTCGATCCACTCGCGCCCGAGCAGAAGTCGAAGGAGCGACCCGCGGTGGTCGTCGCCGCGAACGACGACACCGTGCTTGTTCGTCCCGTGTACTCAAGTGCCGCTCCCACCAGGACGGTGCTCTCGGCGTGGCGCCGGCTGGGCCTCGACCACGTCTGTTATGTCGACGACGCCCGCGTCGCGCTGGCGCTTAACTCTGGGGCATCACTCGAGCGTGTTGGTCGCTTGTCTGACGAAGAATGGAACGCGCTGTTCTAGTTTGGCGCACGATGAGCACCAGTCCCGCAATCGCCAGCACGACACCGGCGATCTGTACGCCGAGCGATCCACTGTGCGACTCCTGTCCGAGCAGTAGTCGTTCGTCGAGTGCGCGCACGACACCCCACACGATCATGGCGACACCGGTGAGAACTCCCGCGACGCGAGTGAGCGCTCGACGCTCAAGGACAATGAGGCCGAGCCACAAGAGGGCGTCCTCGGCTCCCTGAATGAGGGGCACCGGGACTCGCGGGCCCACCTGACCGTGGTAGTGAATTCCGAACCACTGGTGCGTGAGATGGCCACCACCGTTCACCATGAACTGGGGTCCGAGGACGCGGCCGAGTGCCCAGCCGGCAACAAGAGCCGGGACGAGCGCATCGGTGAAGTGCGCGAGCGAACTCCCTGGCCACCATCGGCGTTGGAGGAACAGACCAACGCACAGCGCGAGTGCAATACCACCGAAGCTCGCGAGTCCGCCCTGCCAGACGGCGATCCAGCGTGACGGGTGACCGGAGTAGTAGCCCGAATTGGTCGCGATGTTGGCGGCGCGAGCGCCTACGAGACCGGCCACAATCAGGGCGAAGGCGAACCTTCCGAACGGAGCGACGTCAACATCGGCCTTCGTGAGTCGTCTTCGCGCGTAGAGGTAACAGACGTAGGCGGCGATTGCCAAGCCGAAGCCGTAGATATGAAAGACGAGGGGACCGAGGTGAAACGAAGTGGGAACGCCCGACACGGCTAGCCCCGCGGGCGGCCCAAACCAAAGAATCCGTAACCGAGTCGAACCGGAACGATGTGCACCTGGGTGCCGGTCATCTCGGCCTCGATCATCTTTCCGTCACCGACGTACATGGCAACGTGCTGGTCACCGTCGTAGCCGTAGAAGAGCAGGTCGCCCGGCTCGATGTCGACCAGGGGCACGCGCTCCGTATCTTGGTACTGCGCACCCGAGTAGTGCGGGAAGTAGATGCCCGCCGCGTCGTAGGCCAGCATGATCAAACCGGAACAGTCGACGCCCGAGTGGCTGGCGCCACCCCACACGTACCAGGTGCCGATGTATTTCATTGCCTCGTCGATCGCGATGTTGGCCTTCGAGTCCGGTGGCGGATTGACGGTGCCGTCGGCCAAGTTCTGGTTGTTGAACGAGGACACTTCTCTGGCCGACGCCGCCGCTTGGGCCTGCGCGATGAAGGTGGCGATATTGCCCTTCACCTGGCTGAGCGCGTGATTCAGGGTCGACTGATAGACGTCGGCCGAATGG
>DATCCA010000145.1:0-5150 GCA_036511575.1 Acidimicrobiales bacterium | reverse complement strand
GCGGCGTGTTGATCGAGGTGTGCGTGAACGACTATTTGTAGCGTCTCGAACTCTTCGAGGATTCGGTAGACGGTGGACGGACTCACGTCGGGTTGGCGTTTCTGGACTTCGTGGGTGATCTCGTCGGCGGTGAGGTGACCTCGTGCCGCAACCAGGACCTCGGCGACGGTGCGCTTGGCTACCGTGGCGCGTCGGTCAGCCCCTCGGATCGCCGAGATGATCTCGTCGACGTCGCTCTGAAGTTCAACCATGGAAAAACATTATGTCCGTCTGCACAGGTTCAAACTGCCCTTCGCCACGGTTCACGCGTTCATGGCGACAATCACCCGTTCGGCCTGTTCGACGATTGAGCGCACGATGTCGCCGGCGGGGATGATCGACGTGATCGCGCCGACGGCCTGACCGGCTGGGTAGCCTTCGCGTTTTGGGTCGACGCCTTCGGTCGTTTCGTCACCGCCCAAGTGAAAGGTCCCTTCGCTGAAGGCCACGCCAAGTTGATCGGGGAACTTCTTCAGCAGCGTCGGGTCGGCCTCGTAACGATCGGTCGTGTCGTTTCGCAGCACGCGCATTGTTTTTCCACTGAAGGCGCGCGAGACAACGGTGCCGTCTTCGCGGGTTTCGAGCATCGTCTCTCGGTAGCCCTGAATCGCGCGGGCCTCGGGTGTCGCAATGAAACGAGTCCCGATCCAGACACCTACGGCGCCGAGTGCGAGTGCGGCGGCCAAACCTCGACCGTCGAAGATCCCTCCGGCGGCGACAACCGGAATCGAGTCACCGACCGCGTCGACGATGAGTGGCACGAGGGGGAGTGTGGCGACCGTGCCCGTGTGTCCCCCGGCTTCGGTCCCCTGCGCAACGACGAGGTCACAACCCGCGTCAAGCGCGCGCTTCGCGTGTTCAACTTTCCCGCACATCGAGATGACGAGGACGTTGTGAGCGTGACACAAGTCAATGACGTGTCCGGGTACACCGAGTCCGGCGACGAATGTGCTGGCGCCACCCTCGATGAGAAGTTCAACGTTGTGTTTGAGCGTTTCGGGGAAGGCGGTGAGCAGGTCAACGCCAAAGGGCTTCGACGTGAGTTCCTTGGTCGCCGCAATCTCTTTCGCGAGGCGCTCGCTCGACATTGTCGACGCGCCCAGGCAGCCGTAACCGCCGGCGTTCGACACCGCGGCGACCAGTTCGCTGTACGCAACGCCGCCCATGCCGGCGAGCATCACGGGATGCTCGATCTTCAGTAGTTCAGTCAGTCGCGTTTTCATGATTCCCCTTTGCTTACAAACTACCGAGCATGTCGGGAACGGCTCAACGAAGGATGTCGCAACTAAGGTTGGTGGAAAATCGACCGGCTGACCAATCGCCACTCTCCTGGAGTTGAACGGACACATGGATACTGAGCTCGCAACCCCGATGCCCAAGAGAGAGTTGTACTTCGTCTTCGGCGCACTGATGCTGGGCATGTTGCTCGCGGCCCTCGACAGCACGATCGTGTCGACCGCGCTGCCGACCATCGTCGGCGATCTGCACGGAGCGAACCACCTGAGTTGGGTCGTCGTCGCGTACCTCCTGTCGTCGACCGTGAGCACGCCGCTGTGGGGCAAGTTGGGCGACCTCCACGGTCGAAAGGTCTACTTCCAAGCCGCCATCGTCCTCTTTCTCATCGGCAGCATGCTGTGCGGCCTCGCGCACAGCATGCTGGAGTTGATCCTCTTCCGCGCACTGCAGGGGATCGGCGGCGGTGGACTCATGGTCGGGGCGCAGGCGATCATTGCCGACATCGTGCCACCTCGAGATCGAGGCCGCTACGCCGGTTTCTTCGGCGCGACCTTCGGCGCCGCCACGGTGCTCGGACCGTTGCTCGGGGGCTTCATTGTGGACAACTGGACGTGGCGATGGATCTTCTTCGTCAACCTGCCATTTGGAATCGCGGCGCTGATCGTGACGGCAGCGGTCTTGCCGGCGGCCGGGGCTCGCGTCGCCCACGTCATTGACTACGCCGGCATAATTTTGCTGACGGTCTCGGCGTCTGCACTCATCCTCTTTACCTCCCTCGGTGGCACATCGTTCGCGTGGGGGTCGTTCAAGTCAATCGGACTGCTCGTGATCGGCCTCGCGTCGGGTGTGGCGTTCTGGATGACTGAACGTCGATCGAGCGAGCCAGTCCTGGCGCCCCGCCTGTTCAAGAATCGTGTCTTCACGTCGGCGTCGGCCATTGGCTTCGTGGTCGGCTTTGCAATGTTCGGCGCATTGACGTATCTGCCGGTGTACTTCCAGCTCGTGCGAGGGGTGTCGCCGACGATGTCAGGGTTGCGACTCTTACCGATGATGGTGGGGTTATTCGGCGCATCGATCATCGTGGGGCAACTGGTCTCGAAGGGCTGGCGTTACCGACCGTTCCCCATTGCGGGCACGGCGGTCATGACGATTGGTCTCGGGCTGATCGGCACCATCAGCACTACGACGTCCTCCTTCACTCTGGGCGTGTACATGTTTATTCTTGGCACGGGCATCGGGTTAGTGATGCAGATTCTGGTGACCGCGGTGCAGAACGCGGTCGGTCACGAAGATCTAGGTGCGGCGACCGCGGGCGCAAACTTCTTTCGCTCCATCGGCGGCTCATTCGGTACCGCGATCTTCGGTGCTCTCTACGTGAATGAGTTGCCGCGCCACCTCGCGTCAGGGCTCAAGAACAACCCGATAGGTGTGCCGTTGCTCGCACCGTCACGTTGGACGCCGAAGAACCTGAGACGTCTCCCGGCGAACGAACTGTCCGTGATCCTCCACGCGATCTCGGGAACCATTGACGTGATCTACCGCTTCGCGGTACCAATCGGTGTGCTCGCCGTCATCCTGTCGTTGACCCTTCCAGAGGTCACGCTTCGGACGAGTTTGCATCCAGTCGCGAACGAAGTTCCGATGTCAAACGCCGACCCCCTTCTCTGATCAGTTCGAGGCATTGGTCGAACTCCGCGTCATCGCCGTAATAGGGATCGGCGACGTCGAGGTTCTGACCCGGATCGAGCAGATTGCGTAGGAGCACGACCTCGGTTGACTCGTTTGTGAGACGACGTCGAATGTCGTTCGCGTGTTCACGTGTCATCGCTACGACAATGTCATGACTGTCCAGGTACGTGCGGTCAGCGAACGCCGCGGGCGTACCCTCGTTTGAATAGCCCGCTCGGTCGAGCGCTTGGCGAGCCCGCGGATCCATCGCGGCGCCAACGTGCCAATTCGCGGTGCCGGCGCTCGTGACGGCGACGCGACCACGAAGCGATGGATCGGCGTCGACCATGTGGGCGAACACGACCTCGGCCATCGGGGAGCGACAGATGTTGCCGGTGCAGATCATGGCGACTCGAAGCGGCGCTGGTACCAATTGACTCCTATGGACGAAACCCAATTTAGGGCGGCAATCTCGTCAAAAGTGACGTGCGAACGCAATGTGGGAGTAAGTACTATGGGTCAAGGATCGATCGGAAGGAGACGCGATGCCCCTCTCAGAGCATGAACAGCGAATCCTGGCCGAACTCGAAGAGTCGCTCTCAAAACAAGATCCACGTTTCGCCAAGAACGTGCGTGAGACCAACGTCTACTCCCACGGTGGGCGCCGCGTTCGATGGGGAATTGCGGGCTTCGTCGTTGGACTGTTGATTCTCATTCTCTGTTTCTCAAATTCAGTTCTCCTCGGACTTGTCGGCGTTGCCCTCATGTTCATCTCCGCAGTAGTAATCGAGCGCAATGCTCGCCTTATGGGGCGTGCATCGTGGCAGGACATCACACGTTCTGGCCAAGGTGACGACTCCCGCGCGAACTATGGTCCTCGGACCAGTTCGCTTCGCGACTGGTTGTCGCGTCAGCGCCGCACTCGAGAATGACGTTCACCGGGGTAGCGCGTAACGCGCCCCCGTGCTTGGCCCTCGACATCGGTGCGACCAAGGTTGAGGCCGCCATTGTCTACGCCGATGGAACACTGTCGCGTCGTGAGCGCATTGTTGATGACGAGCACCACGACGACCTCTTTGCCGCGATTGTTGAAATGGCGCGCGACGTGCTCGTCGGGGAGCCCGTCGCCGTCGTAGGCGTCGGCTGTGCGGGACCGATGACCTGCGGGGGCGCCGAAGTCTCTCCACTCAACATTCCCTCGTGGCGTAGCTTCCCACTTCGTCAATCTCTTCGTGACGCGCTCGATCTCGAAGTCTTCATCGACGGTGATGCCCGTTCGCTCGCCTTGGCGGAGGGTTCCTTTGGTGCGGCGCGCGATGATTCGTCCTACCTCTCAATGGTGGTGTCGACGGGTGTCGGTGGCGGCCTCGTCATTGATCGACGACTGCTTAACGGTGATTCTGGCAACGCGGGACACGTTGGTCACCTCAATGTCGTGCCCAACGGCCGGATCTGCTCCTGCGGAGCGTTCGGCTGTCTCGAGGCCGAGGCGTCGGGATGGGCGATTGAAGAGATGACGGGCCTGCCCGCGCAACAGGCCAATCAGGTAACACGTGAGCGAACGGCGAATCTGGTCGGTCGCGCTGTTGGCACACTCGCATCGGTTCTCGATTTCAATCGCTGCTACGTGGCGGGTTCGGTCGCGCTGGGCTTTGGTGACGAGTTCTTCGAAGTTGCCAACAAGTCAGCGCGCGTCATGGCCCAGTTGCCCTATTCGGAGCATCTCGAGATTCGACGCAGCGGTCTTGGCAGTGACGGTCCATTGCTCGGCGCCGCCCTCGTCGCGTGGGCCGGTGCGTCGTGAGCATAATGTGGGCGCCAGGGCTCGGTCGCTATCTTCTTCTACACCCGAGCGCGCTCGTGCCTCTGGCGCGAGCGGGGTGGCGCCTGCGGCGCGCTCAGTGGGGACTACACGCCCCGTTTCTTCCGCTTCCCGACCCCACGTACTGGCACTTTCGAATGGTGACGGTGAACGGGACGAGTGGTGCGATGCTCACGCCGCGGTCGATGGTGGAGGCGGCGAAGTGGGCGCTGCGTCAGCCTCAAGGGCAGAGCTCGTGACGCGCGTCCTGTTGCTGAACGCCACCTTCGAGCCGCTCCAACTCGTGAGCGAGCGTCGCGCGGTCGTATTGATGCTCGCCGGTCGCGCCGAACCAATTGTCACGCCTGAGCATCCGAGTGTCTGCCGCTCGGCGAGTGTCGTCGTC
>DATCCA010000144.1:0-5077 GCA_036511575.1 Acidimicrobiales bacterium | reverse complement strand
TGTTCTCATTGCCATCTATCTCTGGGTACGCACGCGTACCGCGAAGGAAGTTGCCTAATGCAACACTTCCGCAATACTCTGCGTCATTTGCTCTTGATCTTCGTGTGCTTCATTTCGCTCTACCCGGTGTGGTTCATGCTGTCCACCGCACTCAAGTCACAGAACTATTACGTCTTGAATCCGATGGGACTGCCCTACCATCCGACGTTGGCGAACTTCGGTTCGGTGCTGACCAACTGGCCACTTCTGGTGTGGGTGAGGAATAGCCTGGTCGCCACTGTCGTGTCGGTCTTGGTATCCACGATCATTTCGATAATGGCGGCCTTCGCCATCGTCTTTAGTCGCGCGCGAGGTCGAGAGACCTTGTTTCGCGTCAACATCGCCTTGATGGCCATTCCGTCGGTTGCGTTGCTGATCCCGATGTACATGCTGATGATCAAGTTCCATCTGATCAATCAGCTACCTTCGGCGATCCTGTTCTACATTGGGCTCCTTATTCCGTTCTCGATCTTCTTCCTCGTGAACTTCTTCCGAGAGATCCCCATCGAGCTCGTTGAGGCGGCGTACATGGATGGCGCGCCCCACCACCGAATCCTTCGCAGCATCATCTTGCCGATTTCGGGCGCTTCGACGGTGACGCTGATCATCGTCAACGCCATCTTCGTGTGGAACGAGTTGTTGGTGGCCCTGGTCTTCTTGCAAAGTAACTCGGCGAGGACGCTGATGGCCGGGCTGACGCTCTACCAGGGCCGGTACCTGTCGAACGAGCCACTGCTTATGGCGGCGGCCTTCATGTCGATCATGCCGCTCGGCATTCTTTATGTCTTTGGTCAGCGCTTCTTTGTCAGAGGACTCACTGCAGGTATGGGAAAGTAATGATTTCTAACGTAAAGCGGAAGTTCGGCCGAGGTTGGCCTTGCGCTCTAATCAGTAAGGGAGAGAGAAATGGCACGAGTTGAAGGACGAACGGAGGGCGCCCCAAAGCCCGTCGCGGCGTATTCACAGGCGGTCAGGGTTGGTTCGACCATTTCGGTGGCGGGTCAGGCCGGCTTCGATCCAGAAACGGGCCAGCTCGCCGGTGCGGACGTTGGAGCCCAAACCGTGCAGACTTTCAAGAACATCGCGGCCGCGTTGGCGGCGTGCGGTGCCACGTTGGATGACGTTATACGAGTCGACGTCTATCTCTCGACGTTGTCCGACTTCGCGGCGATGAACGAACAGTACGCGCACGTATTCTCTGCGCCGTATCCAACGCGTACGACCGTCGGGGTTGAGCTTCCTCCCGGAATGAAGGTAGAAATAACGGCGCTGGCCGTCCAGGACTGATCTTCGACATGCCCGTGCGCAATATCTACGCCGAGCTCGGCGTGCGACGGGTCATCAACGCGGCGACCACGTTGACCGCACTGGGTGGAACCGTCCTTCCGGACGAAGTCGTCGAAGCAATGGCGTCGGCGTCGGCGTCGTGTGTCTCTATGGACGAACTCCACGTCGCCGCGAGTCAGCACCTCGCGCGCTTGACGCGCAATGAGGACGCTTACGTGACGTCGGGTTGTGCCGCGGGTATTGCGTTGAGCGTGTTGGCGGCGATCACCGCGGGCCAGCCCGGGGTGATCGCGCGTCTTCCCTACGACGAGACACTGGCTCGTAACGTCGTGATTCACCGAGCACACCGTATTCCCTACGACCGAGCCATTGAACTGGGCGGTGGACATCTCGTCGAGGTCGGCAACATGATCCAGACGTTCGAGTGGGAACTCGAAGCCGCCCTCGATGAGAACACCGCCGCGGTCTTCTGGGTGGCCGGAAGTCACCTTCCTCAGACCACGCTCTCGCTGAAAAAGACGGTGGCCATCGCGCACGCCCGAGGGGTGCCGGTGATCGTGGACGCGGCGGCCCAGCTTCCGCCCCTCGAGAACTTGACGTATTTCACCGTTGAGTGTGGGGCCGACGCCGCGCTCTTCAGCGGTGGCAAAGCCTTGCGGGGGCCGCAAGCCAGCGGGCTCATGGTGGGCTCGACGACGTTGCTCGACGCGGTCCGGGCCAACGCCGCGCCACGACAACGACTCGCTCGGGCCATGAAGGTCGGCAAAGAAGAGATCGCTGGCCTCGTCGCCGCGATCGAACGTTACGTCGCGCTCGATCACGAGGCCATGGCGAGCGCGTGGAACGAGACCGTGGCGATGTGGGCCATGGGTCTTGAGGATCTGGACGGCGTCACGATGCGACGCCTCGAACGCAACGAAGCGGGTCAACCAGTGGCGCGCCTCGAGATCACCCTCGACCCGGACGTCGCCTTGATCAGCGCCGCCGAGGTCGTCGAACGTCTTTGGGACGGCACGCCGCGCGTGGCGGTGTTGGCGGGGCTGGGAAACAGCATCTACGTAACGCCCGACACGTTGGTTGGCGACGATGAAATGATGGTGTTGGACCGACTTCAAGTTGTGTTGCGCAGTGCGAGAGACGCACACCCAGAATGAGGACGGGGGAGATGTTCGATGTGGGATGAGTACTTCACAGGCAAGACCGTCGTCGTGGGCGGTGGGTCGACCGGGATTGGCGCGGCGGCCGTCGAAGGATTTGCTCGCGCCGGGGCCTACGTGGTGATCGCCGACGTCGCCGACGAGATCGGCGCCACGTTGGCGCAGTCACTGAGCTCGGAGGGGAACCACGCCGTTTATCGTCACTGCGACGTGAGTCGCGAAGCCGACGTTGAGGGAGTCTTTTCTTGGGTTGACGCAACCTACGGTTCGCTTGACGTGCTCTACGCCAATGCCGGAATCGAGTGGACCAAAGACGTTCGCCACACCACTCTGGATGAGTGGCAGCGGGTGGTGGACGTGAATCTGACCGGTATGTTCTTGGTCTGTCGAGCGGCGATGCGCAGGATGTGCGACCAAGGCTTTGGTTCGATAATTGTGACCTCGTCACCTCACGCCATCGCAACGGTGCCCGACGCGGGGGCCTACGCCGCTTCCAAAGGAGGCGCTCACGCTCTGGTGCGCTCGCTGGCACTAGAGGGCGCGCCCTACGGCGTTCGAGTAAACGGCATCATCCCGGGCACTATCGATACCCCAATGGTTCGTCGTGAGGCTCAGGCCTCGTCTGATCCCGAAGAGCAGTTGGTGCGCATGGCGTCGGCGCATCCGCTCGGTCGTATTGGACAACCTTTCGAAGTCGCCGAATCGGCGCTCTTCCTGGCCTCGCCACTGGCGAGTTTCATGACTGGCTCGATGGTCACGGTTGACGGGGGACTGATGTCCGGCTTGCCGGCCGGTCCGCCGCTTAGCTACAACAATTAACGCACGTAAGAGAGAAGCACTGATGAAGATCGCTCGCGTCGAGGTCGTTGGTGCCAACGTTGCCTACCAGCACCGCGAAGTCAGCTCACAGGTCGATCGCGACGGCGTTACCGCCGGCGTTATCCGAATGGAGAGCGACAACGGACTCGTCGGATGGGGCGAAGCCTGCAGCGGCGCGGATATGGCGTCGGTGCTGGCGACCGTGGGAGCGATGGCGCCGTTTATCGTGGGCGGCGATCCTTGGAGGGCCGAAGAGATGAAGCGCGACGCCTGGCACCGCGGGTTGTGGCAGTTTCGCGAGCAGACCGGAAACTTCGCCTGGGCGGGTCTCGACATGGCGATGCTCGACCTCTGCGGCCAGCACGCCGGCGTGCCGGTGCACGCGCTACTCGGCGGGCAAGTACGCGAGAGCGTCGACTACTTCTGGTACCTGAGCGGCAATGACCTCGAAGAACTCCTGGCCTACGCCAAGGTCGGGCTTAGCCGTGGGTACCGGACCTTCTACTTGAAGGTGGGACGCAATATTGACGACGACCTCGAGCGCGTTTTCGCCGTGCGGGCGGTCATAGGCGATGAGTGCAACCTTCGCCTCGACGCCAACGGGGCGTGGTCGATGATCGAGGCCCGGCGCAACTTATCGCTGATGGAGGACGCTCACCTCGACTTCATCGAACAGCCGGTCCGTCAGGTCCCGCTCGAACTCATCGGCGAGCTACGTCGCATGGTGAAGGTACCGGTGGCGGCGAACGAAGGACTCTGGAGCGAAGAGCAAGCTCGCGCGCGAATCGAGGCCCGCGTCGCCGACGTTTACTGCTTCAGCCCGTACTGGGTTGGATCGCTGCGCGGATTCCAGCGGCTGGGCTTTTCGGTGTACGACCACGGAGGCCAGGTCTGCAAACACACGCACGGCGAATTAGCCATCGCCGCGACCGCGGCCCACCACGTGATGTTGACGCTGCCGGCAATCGTGGAGGGCAACCAGCAGACGGCGGCCCACATGGTGGGCGACATCGTCGCCGAGCCCCTGCCGCTTGCGAAGGGACCGACCTGGGGCGCGCCGACGCTCCCGGGCCTTGGCGTTGAGGTTGACGCCGCCGCTCTAGGCGCGGCCGCGCAGGACTACGAGCGCGACGGACAGTTCCTTCCCTACCAGATGGCGACGTAGCACGATGTCGGGCGATCAGGGTGTGGACCGGCGCGTCACGCTGAGTAACGACAAGATGAGCCTGACGGTCCTTGCTGGCCGGGGAGCGCGCGTCACGAACGTGCGCAGCGTTATCGACGGGCGCGAATGGCTCAGCCAAGCGCGCGGCGCGACGCGCGCGGTGCGCCTGGAGAGTGACGCTAGGTTCACCGAGACTGACCACTGCGGCTGGGATGAGATGTTCCCCTCGGTCGACGCGTGCACCTATCCGAGCGACCCCTACCTCGGTATGTCCGTACCCGATCACGGTGAACTGTGGAGTCAGCCGTGGGACGTCGTCGAGGAGACCGAGGCCTCGCTGAGCCAGCGCGTGCGAAGTAGCCGCTTCGCCTACACCTTCGAACGGACGCTGCGCCTCGAGGGGGCGACGCTTCGCTGTGACTATCGCTGCCAAGTTGACGCAGGCGTCGAATCGGCACTGCCGTTGCTGTGGGCCCTGCACCCCCAGTTCCAGATGGTCGAGGGCACTCGCCTTGCGTTGAGCGGGCGGCGTTCGACGGTCCTCGATACTTCCTCGTCCGACAATGTTGTCGCCTTGGCGTGGGCCGGTGACCTGGTGGTGCAACGCGAC
>DATCCA010000143.1:0-2221 GCA_036511575.1 Acidimicrobiales bacterium | reverse complement strand
ACCGCTCATCAACGTGCCCGCTTCACTCGTCTCAGCCGCGTTCCTCATTGTCGTCTCCTATGTCGTAAGTTCCAAACTCACCGCGCTCGCTCCTTCAACCGCGTCACGACTGGTGCCCATAGGCGTGGCGACAGTGTTAGTGGGCTACTTCATGTTGGTGACCCGGCGCCGGTCCGTCTCACAGATCGTCGGACTCCTGCTGGTCGATAACGGCATCGCGCTCGTCACTTTCCTCCTGACCGCGGGCGTGCCGCTGATCGTGGAACTCGGTGCGACTCTCGACGTCCTGCTCGTCGTCGTTGTACTTCAGGTGCTCGTCGTCAACGCCGGCGCGCGCCATGGATCGTTCGATCTGGACGAGATGAGAGAGCTCCACGACTGATGCTGAGTCTGCTCGCTCTCGCGATTCCTCTTTTGATGGGGGCCATCTCACTCGTCGTTCCGTGGCGGCGATGGATTGGGTGGGGCAGTGCCCTCTCGTCGGCGGGCGTGCTCGGAATTGGGATCGCTCTCTGTATCACGACGTCATCGCACGGCCCGGTGTCGGCCCTGCACGGAACGCTTCGCGCGGACGCGCTCAGTTCCTTCATGGTCGTCATCATTGGTACCGTCTCGCTACTCGCGACGCTGCAGACTCCTCGAGTCATGAGTCGAGAGATTGCGGAGGGAACGACGACGCCTCGACACGCGAGTTATTACGTTGTCCTGATGCAGGCCTTCATCACGTGCATGCTCACTGCGGTACTCGCGGCGAATCTCGGCGTGCTCTGGGTGGCCATTGAAGCGACGACCATCGCGACCACTTTTCTCGTCAGCCACTATCGAACGAAGAAGGCCATCGAGGCGTCATGGAAGTACGTCATTCTCTGCTCGGTCGGCATCGCGCTGGCCTTTCTGGGTACCGTGCTGGTGTACTTCGCCGCCCTTCACTCGGGCGTCGACGCGCACGGCACGGTGTCGCTCAACTGGACGTCGCTCATGGCGATCGCGCCGCACCTCAATCACGGGGTCATGCGTCTGGCCATAACGCTCCTCGTTCTTGGATACGGCACCAAGGTGGGACTAGCCCCGACGCACAGTTGGCTCGCCGACGCTCACAGTCAGGCCCCCGCGCCGGTGTCGGCTCTCATGTCGGGTGTTCTTTTGACCGTTGCCTTCTACGCTCTACTGCGATTTAAGGCGATCGCCGACGCCGCGCTCGGCCCGGACTTTCCTCGGGCGCTCTTCATCGTTGTTGGACTGTTGTCGTTAGTGGTGGCCGCGGTCCTGCTTATCGCTCAGCGCGACTACAAACGAATGCTCGCGTACTCCAGTGTCGAACACATGGGACTACTCGCTCTTGGTGCCGCGGCTGGTAGTTCACTCGCAATCGCGGCGGTGCTGCTGCACATGCTCGGACACGGTCTCACCAAGTCGACCCTCTTTATCTCATCGGGTGAGATCGCTCACGCCGAGGGAACGACCGAGATCGCGAAAGTCAAAGCGCTGCTGGCGCGTAGTCCGGTCCTTGGTGCAATCTTTGGGTGTGGGCTCATCGCGCTGCTTGGTTTTCCTCCCTTCAGTCTTTTCATTAGTGAGTTCACGATGGCACGCGCCGAAGTGAACGTCGGCCTGTGGTGGGTCGTGGCAATCTCGCTCGTCTGTCTCTCCGTCATCTTCGTCTCGATAACCAACCACGCGCGTCATCTGCTCTTGGGAGATGATTCGTCGGTTGCTGTAGCGCTGAACGCTCGATCGGTCGTCGTTCCGCTCGTGGCGGCTCTGGCGACCAGCGCGTTCATCGGCGTCTCGGCGTGGCCCCTGCTGACGTTGCTTCGCGCGGCCGCACACGTGGTGGCGAGGTGAGCGCGTCACGTCGCACCGTCGACGTATCGGCGGAGGCGCTGCATGATCGCGTGGCGCAGGAACTCGAGGGTGGTTATCGAATAGCGCTCGTCGCGGCGCACGACGACGGTGACTGGCTGCGCGTGGTCTACGTTCTTACCTCCGGTCCACCCGACCAACGTCTCGAACTCACGGTGCGACTTGACCCGCACGATCCCCGGGTGCCCACGCTGAGTGATATTTCATTTCCCGCGAGCCGCTTCGAGCGACAGATGCACGACACGTTTGGCATCATCCCCGAAGGACATCCTTTTCTGCGTCCTCTCGTTCGACACTCTCATTGGCCCGAACACTGGTATCCGATGCGCCGCGACGCGGGACCGACGCCCGCGATGGC
>DATCCA010000142.1:0-2232 GCA_036511575.1 Acidimicrobiales bacterium | reverse complement strand
CCGCCGCTGGTCTCGCACACCATTCATCCCACCAAGGCCGATGAAGCGGCGTTGGAGTCGACGTTTCTGTCCTACAAGCTCCACAACAAGGAGATGGTGAGCTCCGACCGAGTGACGTGGGGCCAAGTTTTGCAGAACGGTCCTAGCGAGCCCCTGCTCGCATACGACGCGCTGGACAGGCGCACGTGGGCCATCGCGTCGTTCAATCTCGTGACGCCAGCGAGCTACAAGGCCGAGGTCTCCTTCCAAGACGGCGGCAACATGGGCATCTTCTACAAAGTCGGCGCTGGAAAGTGGATCATGACCGGCTCGCCGGGCTTTCCCCTGTGCGCGAAGGACGTTCAAATGACCGTGGCGCAACTCTGGAGGCTGAAGAACTATCCGGCCTGCAATTAAAGGCGCCCCGACGCATGGTCCGGCCGTCGTTCCTTGCGCCATACGAACTTAAGGCTGGACCAATCGGCGTCGAGGGCGGCGACCTTGACGTCGACGAGTCCAAGAGGCAACGCAGCCGCACGGACGTGATTGTCAGTGATATCGCTTTCGTGACCGCCCGCTCGCCTCGGCCACGCCAGCCATAGGGAACCGCTGACCGTTATCTGTTGTGAGAGATCGGTGAGTTCGCGTCGCAACGTGGCCAATTGGGTGAAGAACGCAATGACGACGTCGGACTGTGACGCACTCCTTCTTCGTGCGACCGACACGTTCGCGGGGAGGTCGTCGACCACCCAGCCCGACGAGGCATGGAGCAACAGAACTCGGTTGCCCTCCCTTACGCCGAGTTTCGTCGCTAGGGGCGTCGTTGAAGAGCCGGCACTCATGGCGTCGAGTGTAACTTTCGGCACTTTTGTTCGTCATGTCCAAACAAAATGTGCAGGCATTCGACGACTCGGGTGGGCGACGGGCGACTTTGACACTGCTCAATACGAAATACCGTGCAACGACCGGCTACGTGTGATATTTATAAAGGCACTGAAACCAGGGGGAGCCAATGGCCCAATTCGATATGAAGAAACTTGATACGTCCGACAAAATCGTTGCAGGCGCAGGCGTCGTCACACTGATTTGTTTGTTCTTGCCTTGGTGGGGCGGGGGCGGCTACTCGCAGGACGGTCTTGGCACTAGCTGGGGTTGGATCGGCGCCCTGCTCATCATCGCCGCTGCCGTGTACCTAGTCATGCTTCGCTCAGGCTCGAACATGCCAAAGAATCAGTTCGGACCGGGCGTCACCGTGCTGGGCCTCTCCCTCATAGGCACGATCATCGTTCTTCTCCGCTGGATCACGATACCCAAGGGCAGCTTCGTCGGCTTCAGTTACGGGCCCGAGTTCGGGCTGTACCTCACGATCCTCGCCGGCATCGTCCAGGTGGTCTTGGCGTTCCGTCTCTTCAAGAGCTCGGGTGAGAAAGTGCCGTGGGAGGCCAATAAGCCATCGTCGTAAATCCTGCGGTCACCGATCACCCGCTGATTTGCCGATGTCGTTCGGAGTGTCTACGGCGAGAAGAAGCATGTCCTTGAACGCAGTGATGAAGAACCGATGAGGTGATATGCGTCAAGGAGTATTCTTCCCTGCGTTTGACGGAGTCGCCGATCCCAATCGTCTGGCCGAGTTAGCCGTTGACGCTGAGTCGGCGGGCTGGGACGGCATCTTTCTCTGGGACCATCTGCTCTACGACGGTGGTGTTAGGAAGATCCTCGATCCCTACATTTCTTTGGCGGCGATCGCTTCGGCCACCACGACCATCCAACTCGGTCCGATGGTCACGCCGCTCATTCGCCGTCGCCCCCAGATTGTCGCTCGCCAGGCCGTCACCCTTGACCTACTCAGTCACGGTCGGTTGATTCTCGGTTTCGGCATCGGCGATGACGGTGACGTTGGCGAGCTCTCACGCTTCGGCGAGATCACCGACGCCGTCGAGCGCGGTAAGGCCCTCAGTGAGGGCCTCGAGGTACTGACGGGTCTGCTGTCGGGTGAGCCCGTGCATCACGTGGGGGAGCACTTCACGATCGACGACGTGACGTTCCAGCCAACCGCCGTCCGCGACGGTGGTATTCCGATCTGGCTCGCCGCCCGGTGGCCGAACGTCGCGCCACTACGCCGCGCCGCACACTACGGCGGTGCCTTCGTTATCTCGATGAAGGACCCCGACGACGTCGTCCAACTTCGCGCACAGCTAGAGTCCTTCGGCGCCGACCTCGAACACTTCGACGTCGTCGTCAGCGGGTTTGTCG
>DATCCA010000141.1:0-13018 GCA_036511575.1 Acidimicrobiales bacterium | reverse complement strand
GCAGGACGGTTGGCGGGCGACCGAGCAGCGCTCGAGGGGTTGTTCCGTCACTACGGTGTCGTGCGCGCCGAATCGCCCGATGACTGGTGGACGACCCTTTCGCTCCTCGGTGCGGAACGACCTCTGGCTGATGGCGGGCTTGCCGCTGTAATGGACTCGGGCGGCGGTCTTGCGATGTTTCTCGACTACGCTCACGAATTCGGAGTGCCACTGGCCCAGCTCGCCCCATCGACCACGGCGCGACTCGGCGACATGCTTGGCGTTGAGGTAGCGACCGTGGGCGCGCTCGATTTCTGGATAGGCGACGCGGACCGCCATTCCAACACCGGTAACCTGTTGCAGGTCCTCGCGGATGATCCAGACACGGCGGCGGTCATAGCATTCACGACGTTCGCTGAATCCCAGCGTGCTGGCTTCGCACCCAACGTCGCCGACGCCTGCCGTCGAACTCACGCGCAGACCGCGAAGCCAATTTTCGCGGCCACGTACACCAGTCGCCAAGTCAACCCAGCTCTTATGCTCGAGCTGGCCGATGAGGGCATCCCACTGCTTGATGGCATGCGCTCGTCGGTGCACTCGATGCGCCACGCCTTTGACGTGCGCGAGTTCCGTTCTCGCTGGAGTGGTAGTTCAGGGCTCGCAGCGGATCTTGACGAGGTTGCACTAGGTTCCGGGCGCAAACTCCTGCAATCTTCGGCGCAGCTACTCGAGGCCGAGGCGCTCTCATTGCTCGGCGACCTCGGTGTGCCCGTCGTACCGACGTGGCGCGCTGCGACTGAGGATGAGGCGGTCGAGGCCGCGATTGCCGTAGGTTACCCCGTCGTGGTGAAGACGGATGAGGGGATCACGCACAAGACCTCGCAGGGTGGTGTGCGACTTGGCCTCGGCGATGAGGCGGCCGTGCGCGATGCCTATTGCACGATGGCGGTGGTCCTCGGCCCTCGAGTCGTGGTCGCGCCGATGCGGCGCGGCCTCGAGGTGGCCCTTGGTGTCGTGCCGAGCGAATTTGGCCCTGTCATCATGATGAGCGCCGGTGGCGTAATGATAGAGATGCTGGCCGACCGTTGCTACCTCTTGGCGCCAGCTTCGCCCGAGGAGGTGGCGGTCGCGCTCGCGGACCTCACGGTGTGGCGGGTCGCGACCTCGACGTTACGCGCGTCGACACTCGAGTCGTTCTGCGAGATGGCGAGTCGGGTATCGCGAATCGCGTACGCGCTGTGCGACGTCGTGGAAGAGTTGGACATTAACCCGGTGCTGATGAGCGACGAGGGCTGCGTGGCTATCGATGCGCTGATCGGCACCTACGTGGGAGCTGAGGAGGCGTGATGAACGAATCGCTACACGTGGAACGTCGAGGACCCGTCCTTGAGGTGACAGTGGACCGTCCGAAGGCCAATGCCATCGACAGCGCGACGAGTCGCGAGATGGGGATCGTCTTCGCGGCTTTCCGTGACGACCCCGATCTTCGTGTCGCCATCGTTACCGGCGCGGGGGATCGCTTCTTCTGTGCGGGTTGGGACCTCAAGGGCATCGCCAACGAAGGCGTGGCCGACTACGACCTCGGCGTTGGGGGATGGGCAGGACTCCAGGAACTTCCGGACATCAACAAACCAGTAATCGCGGCTGTCAACGGGATGGCTCTCGGAGGTGGCTTCGAACTAGCCCTCTGCGCCGACTTCATCTTGTGTGCCGATGGTGCCCGGTTCTCGTTACCCGAACTGCGCGCCGGAATCCTTGCCGACGGTGCCACCATCAAGTTGCGTCGACGTATCCCTTACCACGTGGCAGTAGACCTGTTGATGACCGGTCGCTGGATGGACGCCGTGGAGGCCAAGCGGTGGGGTCTCGTACACAACATCTACCGGACTAGTGAACTGATGCCCGCCGCGCGCGAGCTCGCCGGTCTGCTGGCCGCCGGCCCACCCTTGCTGTACCCGGCCATCAAGGAGGTTCTCCGCCTCACCGAGGAGATGGACGTTCAGTCGTCATTCGACCTACTGAATGGCGGACATGTCGCCAGTGTGAAGCAGCTCTACGAGAGCGAGGACTTCATCGAAGGGGCTCGGGCTTTCGCGGAGAAACGTGATCCTGTGTGGCGAGGACGTTAGGGAGCGATCGTGTTGCCGCAGCCGTCGACGCTGGCCGAGATGGTTCAGGCGCTTGCTCGCCGGGATGTTTCGGCCCGTGAACTGGTGGAGGCGTCACTCAAACGTATAGATGAGACCGCAGGGTTCAACGCGTTCTTGACGACGTGTCCGGATCGGGCTCGTGACGAGGCGAACCGAGTTGATAACGACCCAACTGTATTCGCGGGCGGGGCGTTGCGTGGTGTGCCCATCGCCGTGAAGGATCTTCACGAAACCGAGGGTGTCCGAACTACGTACGGGTCGCTTCGCTTTGCCGACCACGTGCCCGACCGGGACTGCGCGGTGGTCGCGCGGTTGCGCGCGGCGGGTGCGATTGTCGTCGGCAAGACCAACACTCCGGCGTTCGGGCTGATCAGCGAGACTAAGAACCGACTCGGTCCGCCCTGCTCGAATCCGTACGAGCCGGGCTATACCGCAGGTGGATCGAGTGGAGGATCGGCCGTCGCTGTCGCCGTAGGTGCCGTGCCGCTCGCGACCGGATCGGACGCGGCAGGTTCTATAAACGTGCCGTCCGCGTTCTGCGGAGTGTTCGGCTTCAAACCTTCGCTCGGGTTGGTGCCCAACGTGCCCGCCTCCACGTCGTTGCTTCCGTTCATTTCGAGCGGCCCGATCACGCGGACCGTGGAAGACGCCGCCCTGACGATGGACGTGCTCGCCGGTTACGACGCACGTGACCCGATGTCGCGAGCCTTTCCGGCCGACTCGTTCCGCGACGCCCTCAGAGCGCGTCTTTCCGACGGATTGCGTGTGGCGTACTCGGGTGACCTCGGACGCTTCCGAGTTGACGGTGAAATCGTCGCCGCGGTTGAGCGCACCGCCATGTCGTTGGCCGGGAGTGGGTGTGTGGTGACGCGCGACCACCCGTGGCTCGACGACCCGATGAGTCTGTACGTCGGGCTCTACGTGCCCGACGCGCGACAGGCGGGTTTCGCCGAACCCGCGACATGGGACGAGCTCTTTCCTGAGTCGTTGGTCGAATTGCGCGACGCACCGCACTCGAGCGCTGAGCAGTACGCGCGCCTCTGGAACAAGTGGTGGGCTCTGCTGGCCACGATGCGCGAGTTCTTCACTCACTACGACCTACTCGTTGTGCCGACGACGGCGGCAACTGCTTTCGCGCATGATGCGATGCCGGACGTGATCGGTGGCATGTCGGTTGATCCGGTCTGGACAACGTGGATGCCATTCACGCCCGTCTTCAACATGACTGGTCAGCCCTGTGCCAATGTCCCGGTGGGCCTTTCTTCAAAGGGGTTGCCAATTGGAGTTCTCGTCGTCGGTGCAGTCGGTGCCGATGCCCTGGTGTTACGAGTCGCGCACGAATTACTCCGCACTTAGATGTCTCTCAGTAGGATTTCGGGAGTCCGAGCACGTGTTCGCTGAGGTAATTGAGCACCATCTCCTGGGAGATCGGGGCTAGGCGAAACAGGCGCGACTCGCGCCAAAGACGTTCTACGTGATACTCACGTGCGTAGCCGTAGCCGCCGTGGACCTGCAGCGCCGCATCACACGCCCAGAAGCCGGCGTCGGCAGCCAGATACTTCGCGGCGTTTGCCTCGGGACCGCACGGCCGTCGCGCGTCGTAGAGAGCGGCGGCGTTGAGAGCCATCAACTGGGCAGCCTCGAGTTTGGCCCAGGCGTCGGCGAGGGGGTGAGCGACGGCCTGGTACGTCCCGATGGGGCGTTCGAACATTATGCGCTCGTTCGCGTAGTTTGTCGCAAGACGTAGGGCCGCTTGACCCATGCCAATCGACTCCATGGCGATGACGATGCGCTCGGGGTTGAGTCCGTCGAGCAGGTACCGAAAGCCCTGACCGACTTCGCCGACGACGTGGTCATTGTCGGCCTCGAGGTTGTTGATGAAGACTTCGTTGGAGTCGACTGCGGCGCGACCGAGCTTTTTGATCACCCGGACGTCGCAGCGTTCACGGTCGAGTGGCGTGAAGAAGAGGGTCATGCCATCGAGCGGTCGCTCGTCGGTGCGCGGCGACGTGCGCGTCAGCAAAAGGATGTGGGATGCGTTCTGCGCGTTCGTAGTCCAAACCTTTTGTCCGTTGATGATCCACTTGTCACCGCGGCGTTCGGCTCTCGTCGTGATGCGTGAAGTGTCGGTGCCGGCGTTGGGCTCGGTGATGCCAAATGCCATCATGATCTCTCCGCGAGCGATGGCGGGGAGGAACGTCGCTTTCATCTCCGGTGATGCGTGACGAACGATTGGCGTTGCGGGAAAGACGTAGAAGTGGAAGGCGGAGGCCCCACTTATCCCTGCCCCGGATGCTGCTATTTCGCGCAAGAGCAACGCTGCCTCGGTAACACCGAGCCCGAGCCCGCCGTACTCCTCGGGGGTGATGATGCCCATCCAGCCCGCAGCGGCGAAGGCCTTCACGAACTCCCACGGGTACTCGCTGGCTTCGTCCTTCTCGTGCCAGTAGTCGAGGCTGAACCGGTCGGCAAGTTTGCGACCCTGTTCGACGACGTCGCGTTGGACCTCGGTGGGCTCGAATGAGCTCACGTCAGCGCCGTCTTCGCGTCAGCGAGCACCTTGAGGACCGCAGTTGGATCGTCACCGGAGAGTAGAACCTGGGGCTCGTTGACGCCCCAGCCGTAGGCCTCGACAAGACGATCGACACACTGGGAATGCGAACCGCTGATGATGAGCTTCTCGACGATGGTGTCATCAACGGCGGTGGCGAGCGCCTTGATGCCGCCGGTAGTTAGACCATCTCGGATGCGCCGGGCCAGTATCGGGTCGATGCCGTTGGCCTCTAGCATGCCCTCGCCGTTGGGTTCGGTGAGCATCAACCCAATGCCAATTTTGGCGCCCGCGAGCGCCTGACCTTCGTCACCGTCCACCGCCATCAGGGCGGGACTTGCGACTCTGAAGGGCGAAGCGTCAGTCGGACGTTTGTCGGCGGCGAGGTTGAGCGAACCTTCAACGTACGACTGGGTGCCGTAGAGGAGGTAGATACCGTCGGCGACCTCGCCCGCGAGCGCGCACATCTTGGGTCCCGTCGCGGCCAGGTAGATCGGCACACCTTGGCGGAACGGGCGCAGTCCCAGGCGAACACCATCCAACTGGAACTTCTCGGTGTGGTGGTTGAGGACTTCTCGGTTGAGCAAGCCCCGGATGATTCGGACCATCTCGCGCGCGGTGGTGAGAGGCTTGGTGACGTCGACGCCGAGCGGGATAAGGAAGTCGCGTGCACCCAAGCCGACGCCCACGATCGCTCGGCCATGGGAGAGTTCGTCGAGAGTGGCGAACGAGGCGGCCAGTTGCGCTGGGTGGCGGGTGAATGGGTTGACCACGCCGGCAGCGAGTTCGACGCGTGAGGTCTTCATTGCGATTGCTGAGAGTGTGATGAACGCGTCGCGCGCGACCGGCCCTTCGGCCAGCCACACCGAGTCGACGCCAGCCTCTTCAGCGCGCACGGCAAGTTCGACGGTGGTGTCAACGTTAAGGCCGCCCTGGAACCAGACGCCCGGACGGAAAGTTGCGCTCATGATCGAACCTTACGGGCTGCTAGAAGACCCATTCGGCGACTTCGATAAGCACGCCGTGGGTGGTGCGGGGGTCAACGAAACAGACGCGAAGTTCTTTCAGAACCTGTCCGTGACCTGCGTCGTAGTTCTCAAGGATCTTGGGCTCTTCGTTGATGAAGCGAAGACCCTGGCTCTTGAGTTGCTCGACGGCGGCAAGCAAGTCGTTAGTACGAACGTTCACCTCGTATACGCCTTCTCCTCGCTTGGCGAGGAAGCGACCCACCGGCCCGTTCTTACTTGGGTCGTTCACCATGGCGATGTGGAAGTCCCCGATCCAGACCCCGCCCATGCTGAGCTCGAAGTTGTCCTGCGGGAAATGTTGTACCTCATCCTCGGATCCCTGGAGCGCTCCGGCGAATGTCGATTGCGCTTCACCAATGTCATTTACCGCGATCGTTATCTCGTGGATACTCAGTTCCAGAGCCATGGGTCCTCCAGTTCGGCGCTCGGGCGAGCCCCGTGACGAACCATCATTGTCTGCCCTAGGATCAAAGTCAAGAGAGTGACGTCGCTTTTTTCTGTCTGCTATGGTGAGCGTGTTGACGAGCTCAACGGCGAGGGGACTTGGCGTTGAGAGAGAGGATGCTCACGATGAATTGGGAACCATTTTTGACCTGCGCGCTGACGGGGGCTGGCGACTCGGTTGGTAAACATCCGGACCTGCCGATTACTCCAGAGCAGATTGCGAACTCCGCGATCGAAGCCGCCAATGCGGGTGCCGCTATCGTCCACGTCCACGTTCGTGAGCCCGAGACCGGCAAGGGCAGTCGCAAGCCCGAGTACTTCGCTGAAGTTGTCGAGCGCATTCGTGACTCCAAGGTCGATATCGTCTTGAACCTCACCACCGGGATGGGTGGTGACATGGTCGTCGGGCCAAAGGGCGCAGAGGACTCTCCGGGACCAGGCAGCGACTTCGTCGGCGCGCTTGAGCGCCTGGTACACGTCGAGCAACTCGATCCAGACATTTGCTCGATGGACTGTGGCACCATGAACTTCTCCGACGACGACGTGATCTATGTGATGACGCCGACGTATCTACGTACTCAGGCCAAGCGAATTCAGGAACTCGGCGTGAAGCCCGAGATGGAGGTCTTCGACCTCGGCCACATCGAACTGGCGAAGAATCTGCAAAGGGAAGGTCTCATTGACCCACCGCCTCTCTTTCAGTTATGCATGGGTCTCACGTACGGTGCGCCCTCGACTCCCGAGGCGATCATGTCAATGCGTGATCACCTGCCCGAAGGCGCCGAGTGGAGTGGCTTCGCTATCGGTCGAATGGAGATGCCGATGGTCGCCCAAGTTGCCCTGCTCGGCGGGAACCTCCGTGTTGGCCTCGAAGACAACCTCTACCTCGGTAAGGGTCAACTGGCCTCCAATGGCCAGCTCGTGACCCGGGCAAAGGAAGTCATCGAAGCGATGGGCGGACGATTGGCCAGCCCGCAAGAGGCCCGCAACCGTCTCGGTCTGAAGAGTAAGAAGTAACCGCGCGCTTCTCGTTGCGGCGACGCGGATCGAGCGAGCGGAGGGACCATGACATCAACCAATGAAGCGCAGGGACCTGTTGTTGAACAGCGGGGACTCTGGTACGAAGAGTTCGTCGAAGGGACGACGTATCGCCATCGACCGGGACGCACCGTGACCGAAGCGGACAACGTCTTGTTCACGACGTTGACCATGAATACTCAGCCGTTGCACCTCGATGCGTCGTGGTCAGCCTCGCAGCCCTTCGGCGAACGGCTGGTAAACAGCATGTTCACGTTGTCGACGCTGGTCGGTCTGTCGGTCAGCCAGTTGACGCTTGGAACTCTCGTCGCAAACCTCGGCTTCTCCGAAGTCGCCTTCCCTCATCCTGTGCTCATCGGTGACACGTTGTACGCTGAGACACTGGTTGTCGGAGTCCGTCCTTCGAAAAGTCGACCCGGTGAAGGCGTGGTGAACCTTGAGCACGTGGCGCGTAATCAGGATGGCATTGTCGTGGCGCGCTGCGCCCGCGCCACGCTCGTGCAGTGTCGGCCCGAAGGGTCCTCGTGAAGTGGGTCGCGCCGGGTCCGGCCTTCCTCTTCTGTCCTGCCGATCGTCCGGAACGATTCGAGAAGGCTGCTCGCGCGGCCGACGTCGTGATCCTCGACTTGGAAGACGGAGTGTCGCCGGATCATCGTGACGCTGCCCGCATCGCACTTCGGTCCGCGGATCTTGATGTCGACACAACAATTATCCGGTTGAACCCCGTGGGAACTGACGATCACCGCCGTGATCTCGACACGGTGAAGTCGACGGACTTTCGGATGGTCATGCTGGCGAAAACCACGTCGGCTGAGGACGTCAGCGGTCTGGCGCCTCTCGACGTCGTGGCGTTGTGCGAGACCCCTCGTGGCGTTCACGCGGCTCACGAGATTGCGGCGTGCTCGAACACGATTGCCGTGATGTGGGGCTCGGAGGACCTGGTCGCCGCCCTCGGGGGTAGTGCGAGTCGCTGGGCGGACGGGTCACTGCGCGACCTCGCTCGCTATGCACGGGCCAGAGTGCTCGTCGATGCCGGCGCGCACGGTGTCGGCTCACTCGACACCGTCTTTCTCAACTTCGGTGACCTCGAAGGACTTCGTCGCGAAGCCGAGGACGCAGCCGCTATGGGATTCATGGCGACGCCATGCGTCCACCCGTCGCAGGTTTCGGTCGTTCGCAACGCGTACCGACCCACCGAGGACCAAGTGGTGTTTTCGAAGGAGGTGCTTGCGCAAGCTGCAGAGCATGGCGGCGTTTTCCGTCTGGGAGATGTCATGGTCGACGGTCCGGTCGTCGCGCAGGCGCGACAGATCCTCCGTCGCGCCGGCGAGAAAGAGTAAAGAGTGTCGTCAACTTTTGAGAGGTGGCTATGAACAAAGTGGTGGACAGTGCGGCCGAGGCTGTGGCGGACATCCTTAGCGGCGCGTCAATCGCGGTCGGAGGCTTCGGACTTTGCGGAATCCCGAACGTACTCATCCACGCGTTGCTCGAGAGTGGCGCCACTGACTTGGAGACCGTGAGCAACAATTGTGGAGTCGATGATTGGGGACTCGGCGTCTTGTTGGCGGCGAAACGGATTCGACGCACTACCGGTTCGTACGTCGGAGAGAACAAGGAGTTCGAGCGCCAGTTTCTTTCGGGAGAGTTGGAAGTCGAGTTGGTTCCTCAGGGCACGCTCGCCGAGAGGCTTCGAGCGGGTGGCGCAGGGGTCCCGGGCTTCTACACGCCGGCTGGTGTCGGGACCCAGGTAGCCGAAGGTGGACTGCCATGGCGTTACGACGGCAGCGGAGGGATCTTTTTAGAGTCGCCGGCGAAGGAGACACGCGAGTTTGACGGCACGAGCTACGTGCTAGAGCGGGGCATCCGGACGGACTTCGCGTTGGTGCACGCGAAGTACGGTGATCGCCACGGGAACCTTATCTACGAGTTGAGCGCACAGAACTTCAATCCGCTCTGCGCGGCGGCGGGACGTGTGACCATCGCGGAAGTTGAAGAATTGGTTGAACCCGGGGACCTAAACCCTATGCACGTGCACACTCCGGGCATCTTCGTACAGCACGTGATCCACACACCGAATGTCGAAAAGCGAATTGAAAGAAGGACGGTGAGGGCATGAGCAGACTGACACGTGACGAGTTGGCGGCGAGGGTCGCGAAGGAACTTGGTGACGGACAGTACGTCAATTTGGGCATCGGCCTGCCGACGCTTGTGCCGAACTATGTGCCTGAAGGACGTCACGTGGTGCTGCACTCGGAGAATGGAATCCTTGGCGTAGGCCCGTACCCGAGTGAGTCGGATATCAATCCAGACCTCATCAATGCCGGCAAGGAGACCGTCACGGTGTTGCCGGGCGCGTCGTTCTTCGACTCAGCTTCGTCATTTGGCATGATCCGGGGTGGGCACGTGGACGTCGCCGTCTTGGGCGCGATGCAGGTGTCAGTGACCGGTGACTTGGCGAACTGGATGATTCCGGGGAAGATGGTGAAGGGGATGGGCGGTGCCATGGACCTAGTGCACGGTGCTAAACGGGTCATCGTCATGATGGAGCACACCTCCAAGGATGGCGAGGCCAAGATAGTGAACGATTGCTCTCTTCCCTTGACCGGACGCCATTGCGTGCAGCGGATTATCACTGACATGGCGGTCATCGATGTCGAGCCTCAAGGGTTGGTGCTTCGAGAGTTGGCGCCAGGAATCACGGTGGATGAAGTGAGGACTGTGACGGAGCCTTACTTGATCATCGATCTTTAAGAGACTTTCAAACTGTTTCGTCGTGCATGTCGTTTGTTTTCAAGGAAACGCCTTGTTCCTTGCTAGCCGATCTGGTCTCGTGACTTTGCGGAAATATGAGGCCTAAATGGAGGCCTACTCCGCCCTTTCGGCTCCCACGGCATCATGACGTCGCGCCGGCGATGGTGCCAGTTCACGCGCCAACTAGTCAGAAGTCGAGATCGCGGACGCGCGGTGTAGGCGGTGTCGAACCATCTGATTGAACACGATGCGGTGAAATGGTCCGAGCAACGTCCAATAAAGAAAACCTGGGACCCCGCGGGGACGAAAGGCCGCAACTTGCTGAAGGGAGCCTTCGTGGATGCAGTAACCCAACCACGCATCTCCTGAAAGCCACCCGTCGCTGCGCAACACGAGTTGAGTTTCATTAATTTGGGCGATTCGCCACCAGTCGACCAGCGCGCCGGGGACTAGCGTCTCGGGACGTTGGCGGCGAAGTTTTTCACCCACAATCCGCCCTAGGACTAGTCGAAGCGCCCAGCCGGGTGCGGCGCCGTACCAACTGAGCGTTCCGCCGATGGTCTTTAGGTCGCGGCGGATTGAGTCTTCAAGACCGACTGGGATTGCAAGCGAGATAACGACGGTGTACACACCGTCACGTTGGCCCGGGCGTCGCGTAAATAACGAATCTGCCACGTCGTGATCCTGTTGATCAAGCGCTGTCACTAGAGCGCGCTCGACGCTCATGGGCACGACGGAGAAGGCCTGTTGCGTTCGCGCCTCGTTGACCACTACGACTTCCGTCACCAGGCTCTCGATCAACGCGTGACTCACGGACCGATCTACCGGCGTGACCAGATCGACCCAATACGATGACAAGTGTGGCGTGAGCCAGGGGATGTTGAGAATGAAGCGCTTGTGAAGGCCGCGGGCACGAGCGTACTCGGAGATCATCTCGCGATAGGTGGTCACGTCCGCCCCGCCAATTTCGTAGACGCCTGGCGCAACGAAAAGTGACTGCTCAAGGTAGTCAAGAAGGTCGACCAGCGCAATCGGTTGAATCCGGGTACGCACCCAGCGAGGACACACCATGACGGGGAGGCGTTCGGTGAGGTAGCGGAGCATCTCGAAAGAAATGCTCCCGGCGCCGAACACCACCGCAGCTCGAAGCTCCACCACGTCAATGCCAGAGTTTCTAAGGGCCGCGCCGACCTCGTGACGACTCGAGAGGTGAGCAGAACTCGGAGCGTCACCGAGCGCCCCAACGTAAATGATTCGACTGACCTCAGCTTGTGACGCGGCGCGACTAAATGCGGTCGCGAGGCGGAGGTCAAGGTCTCGAAATTCATCGCCGGCGGCCATAGAGTGGACGAGGTAGAAGGCGGCGTCGACGTTCGCCAGAGCACGAGCGGTGGCAATCTCGTCACCCAGGTCGACCACGACGGTCCTTTCACTCGCCACGCAAGTCTTTACCGACCGGTGTAGTGCGAGCACGTCGTGATTACTTTCGAGTAGTCGTACTGTGAGCGCGCGACCTACGAAACCTGAGGCCCCTGCGATTGCAATGATCATCCGCAACCTTTCAGCGAAGGAATAATTCTTCCACGTTCGGATCGAAGTGGGTGCCGACGAAAACGGCAACCACGCACGTGGTTTTTGAGAAGTTGAAATTGATCGTGACGTCGTGCCGGTATAGAAGGGCTAAGACAATGAAAATTGGAGGCCTAACTTGAGGCCTGCTCGCCGTTGGCGGGGGATAACATTGTGAGTCTTAAACTCGAAAGGGCTTCAAAACTCCTGGTGGGCCGCCCGGGTCTCGATCCCAGCGCCTGAGGATTAAAAGGCCACCGAGTTCATTATTCTCTATTCATTAGATTCAGAGAGCCCCATATTCATAGGGTTTTGCGTTCAGTGCGCTCAGTGCGTTCCGTGGCTATCGAGAAATGTTAGGGATGAAATTAGGGATTTTCCCACCCGATCCTGGCGTCCGCGATTCAACAACGGTTGCGATACATTACGGTGCTTTTCTAACGCCCCGTATTGGGTACGTTAAATAAGACAAGTGGCATATACTTATGTAAGACTCGATGGAGTCGACTCTAGGAAAGGGGCACTTATGACCGGCAGCGACCGCTCAGGCTTCTACGTCCGCCAGTCGGCTGGGTACTCGGCCTTCATTCCGCGTGCCCTGCCACCAATTCCCAGTCTCGATCTGTCCCAGTTGGCGGGCAGTTTGTCGAGAGCCGACCAGGCCCTCGGTCGACTGGATGGAGCCACACGCAATTTGCCCGACGTCAACCTCTTTCTCGCCATGTACGTCCGCCAGGAAGCCCTCCTAAGTTCTCAGATCGAGGGTAACGACTGTACCCTTGATGACTTGTTGGCCTTTGAACTCGACGCCAGGACCAGCGAGGTTCCTGAGCTCGATGTCCAAGAGGTCGTGAACTACGTCACAGCGCTGAACTACGGCATGGCTCGTCTCACTGATCTCCCCATTAGTCGTCGACTCCTCTGCGAGATCCACGCACGACTGCTACAAACGGGGCGTGGGTCTGACCGCTCGCCCGGTGAGTTCAGAAGGACCCAGAACTGGATTGGCTCAAAGCTCGCCGCCGGCAGTTCCATCGACACCGCCGCCTTCGTGCCGCCACCACCAATCGAAATGGAAGCCGCTTTCAGTGAACTCGAGCGTTATATAGACACTTCACGCGACAATGCGGCGGCGCTCCCGCTCCTGGTAGACTGCGCACTGGCGCACGCTCAGTTCGAGACCATCCATCCCTACCTGGATGGAAACGGGCGCATGGGGCGACTACTCATCACGCTGCTGCTCTGCGAACGAGGAGTGCTCACCGCACCTGTCCTTTACCTCAGCACCTACCTTCGTCGTAACCGGTCGAAGTACTTCGAGTTACTCATGGAGGTCAGGGATCACGGTACGTGGGAAGCATGGATCGACTTTTTCCTGCGCGGCATCGGTGAGACTGCCGCCGAGGCGGCGCAGACGGCCCAGAAGGTGCACGCGATGCGCGAGACCCACCGGCGCGCCCTTGAGATGAACGGGGGCACGCTCAACGATCTGGCGGTCCTCGATCGAC
>DATCCA010000140.1:0-15731 GCA_036511575.1 Acidimicrobiales bacterium | reverse complement strand
CCACCGGTGCAGTACGTGACGACGGCTTTCTCCTTCAAGTGATCGAATACCCCTGCGTCGAGTTCGCGTGCAAAGTCCCGTGTCGTTGCCGTGTTGGGTACGACCGCGTCTTTGAATCTCCCGATAGTTGCCTCAAAGGCGTTTCTCGCGTCAAAGAACACGACGTCGTCACCACGCTGTCCGACGAGTTCGTGCACCTGCTCCGGCTTGAGATGGACGCCACCACCGACCACTCCGTCGTCATTGACGTGGAGTTCTTCGGGCGCACCGAAGGAGACAATCTCCTCTCGAACGCGGACACGTAGTCGAGGGAAGTCCTCTCGCGATCCTTCGGACCACTTGAAGTCAATGCCTTTGAACGCGGCGTACTCCCTGGTTGCACGTATGTAGGCCGTTAGGGATTCGATCTCGCCACCGAGCGTTCCGTTGATGCCGTGGGGTGAGATGAGAATTCGACCACGAAGTTCGAGTTGCTCGCAGAGCGTTCGCTGCCAGAGAAGGATGGCGTGAGGGTCGTTCAACGCTGTGAACCCGTAGTAAAGAATAATTTTCTCGGGTTTCACGTATGAATCGTACCGGGATGAGCGTTGATCGCTCTCCGCGAGCAGGCCCGACACCTTTGATGTGACGTCCTAAAGTCGGTCGCCCACTTGCACCGTAACGACGCCACGACGGGTGCGCCACGGCACGACCGGCGACGTCGTTTGCTGGTACAGCGCGTACTCAGGGTAGTGCGAGAGCGAAATCTTCTCAGTGAAGCGTGTCGAGCCGATGAAGAGCAAGGTGAGGAGGAACGGGCCGAGAACGGTCCATTCGATGACGGATCGTGCCGCGACCGCGCCGAAGAAGAAGATCAACCACCACTGTGCAATTTCGAAGAAGTAGTTCGGGTGACGCGAGAAGCGAAAGAGCCCCGTTTGGACGAACCTTGGTTTTGGGACCTGACCGGCCGCGACTTGCGCGCTCTTGCGCGCCTGAAACGCCCACTGTTGTTGGTCGGCCACGGTCTCTGCGAACGTGCACGCGAGGAACGCCAGCGTCACAATGACATCAAGCACCCCGAAGGACGTGCCGCGGTGCTGGTAGGCCGTCCACGCTGGAAGCGAAATCAGCACCAGCAATGCGTTTTGGTACAGCACGATGAAGAAGAGATTGAAGAGTTGAAACTGCCAGCGCGTCATTGACGCCCGTAAGACCGCCCAGCGATAGTCCTCGACACCGGAGTAGCCGCCCTTGCGGGCAAAGTTATAGGTGAGTCGCACACCCCATACGGTGACCACAATGGCCATGACGTCGAGTCGTGCATTGTGCAGATGGGCGGTGACCGCGAAGACCCAGACGTAGATCATGGGCACAATCGACCAGAGGCGGTCAACCCACGACGTATCACCAGTGACGAGCGACGCAGTCCACGCACACGCGCACGCAATGCCCGCAATGATCACAACGACGGCGAGTGGTGACATGACGCGACCCTACCGTCCCGGACGCGGCAGGCACTGCATCGACGATGTTTCGCACGCGACGCAGAGCATCAGCTACGACCGCGTCCGCTCACTGCAGAACTCAGGTGTCGCCGTAGAGTGTGGAGTCGAAGTGGAGGATTCCATGACCGTTGACGAAATCGATGAACTGCGCATTTTGGAGATTGGCACGCCCGGAGCGATGCGGCAGCGTCTCAACGGACTGATCCTCGACCAGCGCAAGCGCGCCACCGCCGGCCTCTTGCTCGACTACGTACGCGGGGATGAGGAACTGGAATTCGTGGGCGAGCGCCTCGCGCTCGTCGACGACGACCAGCAAAGGATCGCCGTGGTCGAGGTGGTGCAGATTGAGACGGTGCCCTTTGGCGAAGTGAGTTGGAAGTTTGCCCAGGCTGAAGGCGAGGGAGACGAATCACTCGAGGAGTGGCGCGAAGGACATCTTCGATTCTGGACCTCCTTTGGCGACGTCGTCGACGACCTCACACCCGTCGTTCTCATTCGGTTCGAACTCGTGACAACGTCGAACTCGCGGTGACCCACGTTCTTGGACCGACTGGATGCGCGACACTTACACTTTGGGGATGACTTCCATTGATGACAAGGCTCTCGCGTCGCAACTCTTTGATCGATGTTGGGAGTTGTTGGAGCAGGATGGACGTTCCGAGGAAGACAACGTCGAACTGTTGACGTCGGCACTGACGTCACGATTCCATTGGCTGAACGCGGGCGGACCGGAACAGTGGATCATCAGTGACTGGATGGTGGCGCGCGCTGCAGGTGCCACGGGATCTCTTAACACCGCCGTACGATTCGCGCTGCGTGCGTACGAGGCCGCTCGCGCAAATGAGTCGCCAGACTGGCTCGTCGCGTCGAGTGCGGAAGGAGTTGCGCGTGCCTACGCCGTGTCCGGCAACACCGAGGAGTTCACGAACTGGGCGGCACTCGCCGGACGTCTTGTTGAGGTCATCGTCGACCCGGAAAACAAAAACCTCATCGAGAGCCAACTGGCCGATATTCCAACTCCGTGAGCTGGGCGTTAATCCGCGACCACGGCGAAGGCGCGTCGTGCGGCCACTCGCACCCGGGCGTTGTCGTCGTCCAACAGCGCCACGACAGCATCGATGGCCGCTCGGACATTGTGTGCCGCAATGACCTTGGCAGACATCTCGCGCACCCGCCATTGTTCATGCGACGTCGCGGCGATAATCGCAGTGGTGGCGCTGTCGTCCCATATGTGGAGGAGCCCGCGCGCGGCCCACACTCGCGGCCAGTAGCCCTCGATGCCCCCGGCGCCACCTTCGAGGATGACCTCGGCCGGAGGCCCACCAAGCACGCGGACGAAATCTGGATCGACACGCTTCGAGTCGAGAAGCAAAATGCAGTCGTGAATGACGGCCGTCCGACTCCGGCGCTGGCACTCGGCCTCAATCGACGCTTTGGGCGTGACTCCCCAGATGCTCGCCACTATGAATCGCGATCAAGAACCATTCGACGTCGGCGTCACGCCGAGCTGCACGGCAAAGAAATTCAGGAGATTGTCGAGGGCGACCCGGGTTGGCGACCCGTCGACGTCGGAGTAGTTCTCGGTGAGTACTGAATGCGCGCTCTTGGGATAGCCCCAAGGATTCGACGGTGACGAGTCGATTTCCACCCCAATGAAGTTCTCTCCCAGATCCTCTCGGAGCCGCACGAATCGGTCGACGGGTGATTTTGAGTCACCGCTGAATCGAAGTCCCATGACGCACAGGTTGTCGGCCGCGCGGCGCTTCACCTTGTCGTAATCGTCGTCGGAGAGCCCGAGCGAGCGACGCCGAAGCGCATTGGTGGGAAGAGGCAGTGAAGGTTGACTCAGCGCTGGGGCGACGACCGTTGGATCGACGCTCATGGCGAGTGCGAAGCCGCCCGTGAGACACATCCCCACGGCCCCGACACCTGGTCCGCCGTGTGCCTCACGTTCGTGTGCCGCCAACTCGCGCAGATAAGTGACGATGGGGCTGGTCTTGTTGAGTGCCAGCAAAGTGAACTCTTTGCTCACGCACACTCGAGCAAATGAGGTAAGTGCGTAGTTGATCGTCATTGGCCGACCGGCCGTGCCGAAAAGTTCCGGCAGTACTGCCGTCATGCTTCGGGCAGCAATCTTGCGACCAAAGGCGGCAACTAGTGGCGTGATCCCGGGTATCTCATGAATCACGATGACGGTCGGTCCAGTCCCGGTGCGGTACACGTCTCGCGTACGGCCACTTGAAGAGGTGAAGGGTGTCATTTCGAAACCCTCGAGTGTGAATGGCACGACACCCATGAATGTTCCTAACTTTCGAAGTAACCATCCTTTCAGTAAAAGACGCCTAGGAAGATTCGGATTCGCAGATAATCCCAAGAAGCGTTGACATTCGCAAGGTCGGGATGATCATCTCGTTACTCGCCTCGTAGCACCCGTGCGGTCGACGTGTGGGCCGCGCTTCGTCCGGGAAGGGCAGCCACGACGTTTGCGAGCACCATGGTCACGATGGCCACGACGACGATTGAGAGTACGGGCACAGTCGGCTCGGGCACTGCATCGATGTGGCGCGCGAACAGTGTCCAAAGCCAGCGTCCCAACAAGATGCCAATCGGCAGCCCCGCCACCACCCCCACGAGACCGTTCACCGATGCCTGCCACACCACGACCGACCGGAGCTGGCGACTGGTGAAACCCAGCGCGCGCAGCATGGCCAGATCGCGACGCCTCCGTCGCACCGACGTGCTGAGCGTAAAGCCGAGCGCGAACATAGCGCCGGCGGCGAGAGCGAGAGCGAGCACCGCTGGAGTTAGGCCGATGGAACGGTAGTTCTCGATTTCGGCGGGGTATTGGACGCCGAGCAACATGACGTTGTCACCTCCTCCGAGGCCGTTGGGCAACGCCGCGAGGGTCCTGTTGCCGGCCGCCGTGATCCTTTTGAGCGACGCTTCACCGTCGGCCGCCGAGACACCCGGGCGAAAGCGAACGAAGACGGTCTTTGGACCTTGCAGCGTGGCGGAAGGTTCTTGGAGGAAGAAGAACTTCTTCATCGCCGCCGGTTGGATGCCCTTCGAAATGATGGCACCGACGCCCATCGAGGTGTGCAGTGACAAAGCGGGACCAATAGTCGGGAACGTGACCGTGCCGACGATCACTAACGGTAGTGGAGCAATGTAGACCGGCGCGTCCTGGGGTGCTCCGTAACTAGCCATAACCGTGTCGCCGAGATGCTTGTGTAACTGAGCCATGGTCTGGGCGCCGAGCACGATCTGATTCGACGCGTCAACTTCATGTCCGGAGAGCAGTGGCGGGGCGACCGCCGCATGAGGTGTCGCAATCAGGGCGGGCACCGTCAAGCCGTCTATCTGCACATTGGCGTAACTGACGCCCGACCACGACGCCACGAGCGGATCGTGACTCAAGAGCGCGGTCGACTGGGGAGGCACGTCTTGATTACCGGTTAACGCCATGTTCCAATTCCAACCGTAGAGCGAAGGGTGCGAAATCAGCGTGGACAGTCCGCTGCCGAAGGTCAATGTCGCGACGACAATCGTTACCGCGAGAGCCGCGCCGACAAGGGACGAGCGAATTGGCACGGCGTCGCGGTCTTTCCCGGGTTGGAGCGCGAAGCGCACGCCGGTGACCCCGGTCAACGCGAGTCCGGCTCTCGCGAGGACGTTGGCCAACCGAGAACCAACGGGCGCCGAAAACGTCTGCTTCCGTGCTGCGGAGCGCCGCGAATGGCGCTGGGCCAAGAAGGTGGCGCCGCCGCCGAGCGCGATCACGAAGAAGGCGAACGCGGCGCCCAGCACGGTCCAGTCGAAGCCGATTCCCCCGCGTGGGTAGACCGGCCGGACGGGTCCAATGGGACCGATGGGCGATAAGGCCACCCCGACGACGAGCGCGAGGACGCTCCCCGCGAGCACCGCGCTCATCACGCCGAGCACACCCGCGACGGCAACGGTCCGGGGACCGGCGCCGAGCGCGCGCAACACCTCGAAATCACCGTCGTCATTCGACAGTGTGCGTGCGAGAAGGCCCGCGGTGATCACCAACGCGGCGAGAGCGGCGATCAGACCGAACACGCTGAGCGCGATGCCGACCGGTTCGATTGAGAGGTTCACCTGGTTGACGACGTCGGAGGTGACGTGGAAGGTATACGTGGATCCCTTCGGGAGCGCCTTTACGATCTCGAGTTCGACCTTTGACACCGATCGGGCCCCGTGGACAAGTTGGAGGTCGTAGTCGATGTAATTGCCGTTCGCCACGACGAATGGTTTCGCGAGTGCCGGAGTGAAGATCATGGGCGCCGGGTACAGGTCGACCTCGTCGAGCACGACCTGACTGTTGAGCACTACCGTGCCCACCAAATGTTCGTTGATACGCAGCGCTGGCTTGACTTTGGCCGTGCCCCAACCGGGCAGAAAGGTTTGAGGAATGCTGTAGAAGTACATCGTCACCGTGTGACCGACATGCCAGCCCATGAGTCGCTCGGCTTCCGGGGTCATGACGAATTCGTTCGCCTTGCGAGGATTGGCCATCCGACCTTGAATCACGGCGAGCTTGTCCAGTCGGAAATACTCCGCCCCGAGGCTGCCGACGGGGGACACATCACCGTCTCCGATAGCACCAGTAACGTTCGGCGCTCCGTGGGATCCGGCCGTGAACCCGGCGAGGAAAAACTGGGCGCCCGCCACGTGGCGGACTAGAGGAAGGCGCGCAAAGTGCGACGTGAGGTTCGGCCCAGGTACCAGAACGCTCAGATCGGATGGGTTCGTACTTTTTAGGAAGACGTTGAACGACGCTTCGGTCCGTCTCGCCGCGGCGATCGATCCGATGGATAGCCCACCCACCAACCCGATGAGCAGCGTGATCACTAAGTAGCTCGACCAGCGGCGCGCGAAGTTGGTGCGCAGAAAGTACCACGCAATGAGAAGCGATTTGCTCTTCATCGTTGAGTGCCCTTCGACTCGAGTTGCGTCATGCGATGGCGACCCCTCATCGACTCACGTTCGTCTTTGCGCCAGTATTCCCGACGAGGTCGGACGCACAAAGGAGGACAGCACCCGAGAAATCGTGGTATCAGCACCACGCATCTCTTCGAGGATCGGCGCCTAAGAATGCCGACTAATACGCCGGCGGGCGTTGGCCTGTGCGGTCTCTCTAGTTGGACCAGTATCTCAGCGAATGCGAATGACGACTGTCCAATGACGCTCAATGGCACTGCACGCGACGCCCGTGCCGCACGAGGATCGACTTGCGGAGAGGCGCATCTGACCGACTCGAAGCGCAACGTAGTGCGCAACCTCGGAGCCACAGGCGCCGGGCGCGCAAGGGCCGGACACGCCGCCAACGACGATGGGTTTGTTCTCCTTCACGACTGACGTACCGCTGAGCGTCGCAATCTTGTTGAGTCCCGCTGAGTTGAAGGTCCAGTCGTTGCTCGTCAACGTGACGTAAATGTTCGTTCCCGCCTTCACGGTGATGACGTGCCCATTGCTCGCATCTGTCAACATGACGCTCTTTGTGGTGGTGGCGCTCGCTGCGCTCGCGCCTACGGCGCCGACGACTACCAAGAACAGAGCGACCGCTCCACGCCCCAGTCGCGCGAATTTTTCGTAGTTCGCAGATTTCCACTGACGCGCACCGACTTCGCGTTGTCGCATGGTGGCCCTCATTTCTCCGAGCGTGTCGTCACAGAACTGTCCACACCGAGGTTTTCCGTCGATCCGGGCCTTCGTTGACGGCGCAACTCCGTCTTGGAATCAGACTACGCACTGAGCTGGCGCGAGGAATCTAGGAGTGGAATCTCCCTGATTCGCTGGAGCGAATTGCTCTCCTGGATGGCGAGGGGACGACGGCTGGGGACCAAGAGTGCGGCGAAGAACCCGAGCACCACAATGCCGGCGCCGACGAAGATTGCTGGTCGCAGCCCGTTCACATAGTCCTGCGCCGTTGCGTAACCGCCGCTCGATGAGAAGACTGCGCCCAGAATCGCGATGCCGAGCACGCCGCCTAATTCACGGAATGCCGCGTTCGTGCCTGAGGCGACACCTTCGAGTTCCTTGTTCACCGATCCGAGAACGAGCGACGCGATGGGGACGAAGAACATCGTCATGCCAAGTCCGGCGACGAAGAACGCCGGAACCATCTGCGTGTACGCGGTGGTCGGTGTGAGAATCAACGCGAGCCAAAAGAGACCAATAGCCTGCAGCACGAGTCCAACCACGACGAGGGGCTTGCCGCCCCAACGCTGCGCGAGGATTCCGACAACTGGCGCGAGCAACATCGGCAGACCGGTCCACGGAAGAATTCGAAGGCCGGCACCGAGCGGCGAGTAGCCCTGCACGGTCTGGAGGAACTGCGAGAGGAAGAAAACGGAACCGAAGAGACCGAAGCTCAACAACATGGCGGTCAAGTTGACCGCGGCGAAGCCACGGTTGGAGAACAGTCGCAGGTTCAACATCGGCGCGTCACTACGAAGTTCCCAACGTGCGAACATCGTGAGCAGCACGACGCCCAGAACGAACGACGCGACCACACTCGTGCTCGTCCATCCGTGGGCGTTACCGCGAACCAGACCGAGCACGACGCCGAGCAGGCCGCCACTCACCAAAAAGGCGCCGGTGAGGTCAAGGCGAGTTTGACTGCCACGTGATTCGGCCAACTTCCACCACGCGAGGGGTACCAGGATGATGCCGATGGGGACGTTCAACCAGAAGATGTAGTGCCAGGACCAGCCGGTCGTCACCGCGCCACCAACGAGTGGCCCAAGTGCGATGGCCGCGCCACCGATGGCGCCCCAGATCCCGAGCGCGGCGTTGCGTCGCTCGGGTTTCACCGCAGCGCTCAGCAGTGTCAACGAGAGCGGCATGATCATGGCGCCGCCCGCGCCCTGGACGGCTCGCGCCACGATGAGCAGGTCGATGTTCGGCGCAAGGGCCGCGGCGGCTGACGCGATCGTGAAGATCGTGATGCCCAACATGAAGGTGCGGCGACGTCCGAAGCGCTCACCGAAGCTGGCGGCAGTGAGGAGCAGTACGGCGAACGTCAAGGTGTAGGCGTTGACCGTCCATTCGAGTCCGGAGAGTCCGGCGTGCAGGTGCACTCGAATGACCGGGATGGCCGTGGTGACCACCAAATTGTCGAGTGAGGCCATGAAGAGGGCGAGACCGGTGATGAGGACGGCCCACGCTCCGCGGTGTCGCACCGAGCGCCTCTCGGCGAGTTTCGGCGGCGAATCTACGGTGCTGGGCCGGGTCAGGGTGGTGGTCATTGAAGTGCTCCTTGCAGTGGGGTCGCCGCCAGTGAGTTACTGGTCAGGGACGTTGTTAGATGTGAGTGGTCACTAAGTTGAAATGGGAAAAAAAATAATGGTGTCGTCATAACGCAGTCGCTCCGCTTGACGTCGTGACATGCGGTGCGCCTTTGGACGCCGCCAACATGGCCGCCAACTTTTCTTCGCTGGGGCATATCGACTGCGCCCAGGTCTCATCGACCGACAGGAGATCGATGGCCGACATCACGGACATCAACATGCCGTTGGCGAAGAACTCCTGGATCATTTCGGGAGCGAAACCGAACTCGTCGTGGACTTTGAACCAAAGGACTTCAAAAACCCTGCGACACGCGGCCGCAATGTCGGGGTCGCTGGTTGCCGCGGCGTAGCCGTGCATCTGCACTTGGAGCAGCTCTCGATCTTGCATCAGTTGGACGTACGCCATGCCCATTGCGTGCATTGCGTCGTCGCGGTCGAGTCCTTTCGACGCCGCGGTCAATTCCTTCACGATGCGGTCGCCGACTTGGGCATGGGTCGCAATGAAGAGTTCCTTCTTCGTCCCGAAAAGGCGAAAAAGATAGGGCTGCGAGATTCCCGCGCGAGCCGCAATGGCCTCAGTCGAAGTGCCGGCGTAGCCCGACTTGGCGAACTCAGTAATGGCGGCCGCGAGCACGGCGACCCTACGTTCGGCTGCTGTCTGTCGGGTGGAAACCATCATCCACTCATTGTAAGTGGGTACTCACTACCTTGTCAAGTCAATCTCCGTAGAAGGGGTATCCATGTCACTACCAGTAGATAGCCTCACGATTGATGGCCATTCTCGGGGTTCACTATCCTCCCCGCGGATGCCCTCACCAGCTGAGCCAGCAGTTCCTGGCGAGTCGATATTGGCTAGAGATTGCGTTTCTTGCCACCGGAGGAGACCAGATGACCACGTACGAGAAGGCTTCCACCCCCAACGACATCACCCGACTCTTTGTTGAGTTCGCCAACGCCAAGGACGCGCCAGCACTGGCGTCGTTGTACGAGGTTGATGCAGTCATCGCGTACCCACCGGGGTCCGTCACGGAGGGCCGTGCTGCCATCCTTGAGTTGTGGACGCACGCGTTGCCCCACATGCCCCACATGGAAAGCGAGGACTCATTCACCACGCTGATTAGTGACGGCATTGCGTTAACGGGCACCCCCGCTAAGGACGACGCCGGGGTACGGGTCCAAGTTGCGCGTCGCCAGAGTGACGGCTCATGGCTGCGACTACTCGACAACCCCGAACTGGCCTGACCCTCAGCACTAAGCGTCCTCTCACAAGGGCGCAGCCTCAGAGCTCGAAGCGCCACCAGATCGACGCGGGTTCTTTGGAGAATTGAGCGAAACCACATTTCTCAAGGACCCGCTGACTCGCAATGTTTGCTGCGTCCGTTTCGGCGATGACGGTGAGTGCACCCTCGACTCGGGCCAGTTCGCACAGTCGGGCCGCCGCCTCGGTGATGAAACCTTGACGTTGACGCGAGGTGCAGATGCCGTAGCCGATCTCTACCGCGCCCGCGGAGTCGGGAAGTCCTTTGAAGCCGATGCCACCGATGCAAAGTCCTGTGAGCTTCTCAATCAATGTGTAGGACCCCCACACATTGACGGAGCTCACGGCGCGCTCTGGGTTGTTCGCCAATATATGGGCTTGGCGAAGATCGCCGTCAGTCGGGAAGTCGGGCGCCCAAGACTGCGCGTCTCGGTCGCCGCGTGAAAATGCGTTGCCCTGCTCGAGCGTCAGCGGTTCGAGAAGGAGACGTGTTGACTCAATCCTTTCGCTCTTAGTCACTCGACAGAGCTGTCTCGACGGCGTTTGACGCGTCGTTGTTTGGAGTAGTCAACGGGTCTTCTTCTTGGTTTTGGGCAGCGCCAGAGCGTCAGTGGTGATCTCAATGAGTTCAAGTAACCACGCGTGATCGCTCAATTTCGCTTTCGTGATCCGAAAGGAGGGTTTTGCGCCGGGGTACGGCGAACCCTTGGCAATTTTTCCCGCGAGTTGCGTGCCCGGTTCGGTCACTTTGATGAACAACGTGTTGTCGCACACGAGAGCAAAGTTCTTGCCCTTGAAGTACAGGCCGTACTCGCCAAACATGGGCTTCGCTACGACCTCGAGCGGGCGCATCTTCTCCAGGAGCTTTTCGGTGAACGCTTTGTCCGTTGCCACGAACGGAAATGTAGCAACAATCAACGTCCACGTTCCTGCGCAACGTCCGACTACTCTCTACGGTTCGCGACGCGGCGCCGCTTCGTGCGCCAGGAGCCACGTCTTTCGACCGAGTCCGCCGCCGTAGCCAGTGAGTGAGCCGTCGGCGCCGATGACCCGGTGACACGGGACGATGATCGACACCGGATTCTTTCCGTTCGCCAAGCCGACGGCACGACTGGCGTGTGCGTTGCCCACCCGAGCGGCCAGTTCGCCATAGGAAATCGTCTCTCCGTAGGGGATGGCCTGAAGTTGCGCCCACACCCGGCGCTGGAAGTCGGTGCCGACGAGGTTCAACGTGATGTCGAACTCCCGCAGTTCGCCGGAGAAGTACGAGTCCAACTGCGCCACGATGTCAGCGAACCAAGCGTCATCGTGCACGGCGCCATCTGGGAGTTCGCGGAAGTGACGCTGATTCTGCATTTGCACGCCGGTGAGCGCCCCTTGGGAGGCGCTCAGCAACAGAGGGCCGATTGGGCTTTCAATCGTCGTGGTGAGGGTTGGCATCATGGGCTCATCTCCTGTTTTCTGTAGTTGGGTAGTGGTCATGGCCGAGGGGGCCAGTGGTTGATGCGGTGGTCGTCGACCGACCAGAGGTACTGCACCGCGTACGAGCGCCAGGGGCGCCACGGTTGCGATCGTTCGACGAGCGCCGCCGGCGTCGCGGGAAGTCCGAGGCGCTCCGCGGCGCGCCGCACACCAAGGTCAGACTCGGGGAAGGCGTCAGGGTCACCCAGGGCCCGCATCGCAATGACGTGCTTCGTCCATGGGCCAATCCCCGTCAACGACGTGAGCACGTCAAGTGCCTCGACTCGGTCACTGCCCGGTCCGAGAACCAGACGGCCGCTGGCGAGCGCGGTGACCAGTCCGTTGAACGAAAGGCGTCGCTTCAGCGGCATCGCGAGTTCCACATTGTGCAACGCTTCTGGCTGAGGAAAGAGTCGGTTCAGTTCGCCGCCGGCGTCGTTGACGACCTCGCCGTGTTGGGCAGCGAGACGACCGGCGTGCGTACGCGCCGCCGCCGTGGAGATGTGCTGGCCGAGAATCGCCCGCAGTGCCATCTCGGGTCCGTCCACGCAGCGCGGGACGCGACGGCCCGGCGACTTGGTGATCAGCGGCGCCAGCGCGTCATCGAGACTCAACTGGCGATCAATGGCGACTGGATCCGCGTCGAGGTCGAGGAGCCATCGACTCCGAGCAATCGTGGCCGTTAGGTCGCGCATGTCGCTGAGCACGGCTCGACAGTTGATGTAGTCGGGCATCGGGGTGAGTTCGACAATGCCGGGACCGTGCGCCAGTCGAAGCGTGCGGCGATACGTCTGGTTTCTCACTTCTTCGACACCGGGCACGGCGGTGGCCGCGAGGTGACCAAAAAGATTGTCGGGGCACAGTGGTTGGCGAAACGGCAGACGTAAGTCAATGGCGGTGGATGTCGTAATTGCACGGACCGGCCCGCGGACTCGCGATCGCAGCGCCGTGGGTGACGTGGCGAAGACCGATTGCACCGTGTCGTTGAACTGCCGAACGCTCGAGAACCCGGCGGCGAACGCGACGTCGGTCATGGGCAGCGGCGTGGTTTCGATGAGTATCCGTGCCGTCTGAGCGCGCTGTGCTCGCGCGATGGCGATCGGTCCGGCGCCAATCTCGCTCTGTAATGTCCGCTCGAGTTGACGGACGCTGTAGCCGAGTTGCGCGGCCAATCCCGGAACACCTTCTCGGTCGACCACTCCGTCGGCGATCAAACGCATGGCTCGCGACGCGACGTCTGCTCGCGAGTTCCACTCCGGCGATCCCGGCGACGCGTCGGGTCGACAACGCTTGCATGCGCGAAAGCCGGCCAATTGCGCGGCCGCAGCGGAACGATAGAAACGCACGTTCTTGCGCATGGGTGTGTGGGCGGGGCAGCTCGGTCGACAGTAAATGTGTGTCGAGGTCACCGCGGTATAGAACCACCCATCGAAGCGCGGGTCTCGCGACTGGACTGCCACGTAGCAACGCTCAAAATCCTCGATCACCGGTTCAACCTACCCGCGAAGTTCGTGCGTCACTAGCGGAAATACGACATCGCCGTGGGCCGTCGCAAAGTACCGATTGCTATGTCGCAAAACCGCTCGACACCCACCTATCGTTCGCGCCAGCACGCGTGTAGATTCACCCCTAGCAATGCAGAGCGCGTCAAACTCGCGCGAGACGGAGGTCATCTTCAATGGCAAAGGCGTATGAGATTTCGATATGGGATCCCCACGTGGGAAAGTTCGATGAGTTTCTGGAGCTCATCAAAAGTTTGCGAGTGGCGTTCCTCGAAGCCGGCGTGTCCCAGGCGGACTTGCTCTCGGGTGCGGCGGGAAAAGACGTCGGAAAGGTTGTCGTCATTCAGACCTTCAAGGGACTCGCCGATAACGGCGCGTTGAACGAGTCGATAGGGAAAAGTGACTCCATGGTGAAGTGGCGTGAGGCGCACCCGGGTGACTTTCCGGCGACACTTATCTCCCACGACCTGTACGAAGCGTTCGACGATGAGTGATTTCGTCGGGTGCACGCACGACAACGACGTGTGATCAAGCATTCTGCGTGATGAGTCTCGAAGAGCTCTCAGAGTTCGCGTCGCAACTGCCCGGGGCCGTGGAAGAACAACCCTTTGGCCCCGACGTCGATGTGATGAAAGTCGGTGGGAAGATTTTTGCCATCCTCGCGCCGGGCGCTGTGCCTGAGGCGATTTCGCTGAAGTGCGAACCCGGTCTCGCGCTGGAACTGAGGGCGCGCTACGACGCGGTCATTCCCGGCTACCACTTGAATAAACGACTGTGGAACACGGTGATGCTTGATGGTTCGATCCCCGATGACGAAGTCATGGAGATGGTCAACCACTCCTACGAACAGGTCGTGACGGGACTACCTAAGTCAGCGAGAAGCTCGTTGGGGTGACCCGAAGTTGGTCGTACGACAGTCCGTTATCGAATCCGAGCAAACAGGTTCGTGGGCGCCGCCCCAACGCCGTGCAAGATCGACGCGAGCGCCTCCACGCCGTCGACGAGACGGGGCCCCGGCCGGACCATGACGGCGTCGGCGTCAATCGCCCATACCCGGGCACGCTCGGGCAGCTTGGCGAGGATCGACCGCGCCTGCTCGCTCGACGCTTCGAGTCCGTAACCACACGGCGCCACGATGACGACATCGGGATCGACGTCGACAATGGCCTCATACGTCGTTGCGACCGAACGTTCGCCGGGACGGGCCAGGACCGGCGAACCACCGGCGGCGAGGACCAGGTCGGGGACCCAATGACCCGCGCCAAAGGGTGGATCAATCCACTCGAGGACGAAGACGCTCGGGCGAGTTCGACCGAGCACAGCTGCACGAACGTCACCTAAGCGACGTTGCAGCGCATTGACGTACTCACGTCCTCGAGCCGCAACGCCAGCCGCAAGCGCAATCGTAGTGATCGACTCCAAGACATCGTCAAGCGTCTGTGGGTCGATCTGCAAGACCTGCGCGTCACTGTTCAGTCGGGCGCTCGCCGCGGCGACGTCGCCGCTCGCGACGGCGCAGACGCGACAGAGATCCTGACTCAGGATGAGATCCGGATTACAGCGCCGGAGAGCGTCGTCATCGAGACTGTAGAGATCGAGCCCCAGCTCGAGTCGTTGACGGACAATCTCATCGATCTCGCCGGGTGTCATTGACGCATCGGCAAAGGTCCGCACGACGATCTCGCGGCCGCGCTGCACTTCGCTCGGCCAATTGCATTCGATCGTGACGCCGAGCAGTTCATGTTGTAGACCGAGGTCGCAGATGATTTCGGTGGTGGAAGGAAGGAGCGACACGATGCGCACGCCGACATCCTATTGAAGGGTTTGGCCCCGCTAGGAAGCCGTCGCGACGAAGGCCGACGCCTGGGTGCACGTGGGCAAGCTCGTAATCCTCGACGTGTCGCTCACTTGACCGGCGGCCACGCCTCCGGAGAAAGTTCCGTCGATGCGCACGGTGTCCGAGACTGTCGGTCCGAAGGTTTCGCTGGTGGTGCCGGTGAACTCGCCCGAGGTGATGACGAGCGTTTTGAATCGGAACGTCGGAGCGACGACGCTCGGCGAACCGTTGCAGGTCTCGTCGAAGGCGACCACGAGATCGTCGACCGTCGTCGCGCGTGGGGAGACGTCAAACGTGATGAGGTAGCCCGGTCCAATTGTGCCCGAGTAGGCAGTATCGCCCGGAGGCGCGCTGCCCGACTGCGTGACGAATGTGACGACGCCCGAATTACACAGCCCCGTGCCGGCAACGTTCCCGGCGGCGAAACACGATAAACGTGCCAGTGACCGATGCCCTCGACACGTGGCCGTGCACGACGACGGTGTCGCCCAGGCCACCCTTCAACTTGCCCGCAATTCGGTGGTTCGCAATCGCGAGCGTTCCCGTGGTGAAGGCGAACGACGAGCCGTCTTGACTGTTCAGCGTGCACGCAGATGGGCCTTTCAAGACCAGCGCTCCAAACTCGAGATTGCTCACACTTGTTGCGTGGACGTTCATCGTTATATGAAATGAGCTCGTCGCCGTCGCCTGGCTGGTTGTGCCGGCGAACTGTTTCATTGATAGAGCGCCAAACGCTGCACTTGGCATCGTGACGAGAGAGAGTGCGTAGAGCGCGACGACGAGGCGAGTCGGCGTTGACACTCGAGAGTGGGCACTGAGAATCCCGTTGCGGCGCGCCGTGGTTAGGGATGTTAATTCCAGCCCGATGCCGGA
>DATCCA010000139.1:0-37152 GCA_036511575.1 Acidimicrobiales bacterium | reverse complement strand
GACGAGCGACTCATTAACCGCTTCGACTACGACGGTGACTACGGCACCGTGCTCAACCGGTTCTTGATGCAGGCAGCGATTGGCCACCCGCTCACCGTGCACGGCACCGGTGGTCAGACTCGCGCGTTCATCCACATTCGTGACACGGTGCGTTGCATTCAGATCGCACTGGAGAATCCTCCCCAGCGCGGCGAAAAGGTCAAGGTCTTCAATCAGGTCACCGAGGTGTACCGCGTTCGCGACCTGGCCGAGCTGATCTCCGAGGAGACCGGCGTCGAAATCGCGAACCTGCCCAACCCCCGTCGCGAAGCCGTCGAGAACGACCTGAACGTGAGCCGCGATCAGTTCCTGGCACTCGGCCTCGACCCGACGTATCTCTCGGAGGGGATGCTCGAAGAGATTCGCGACGTGGCCCACAAGTACAAGGACCGCGCCGACACGAGCAAGATCATTGCCCGATCGGTCTGGCGCAAGGGTATGGAGACGTCACCGGACCTTGTTGGCTGATTCGGCGATCTCGAATCTCCTCGAGCGTCCCGAGGCAATGGTGGCTCAACAAGAGAAGAGATTGCCCTAGTCAAACGTCGCGCGGCGTTGGTAGTGGACAGCCGTGCACAAGGAGCGGAGGTTGTACGTGGTTTCCATAGTTGCGGCTCTGACGACCTCGAGCGTGCATCGTGGATCGATGCTTCCCGCGGCACGGATCATTGTGCTCGGCGTGCCCCTCACGTTCGCCTTCCTCTACTGGTTCATCATCGTGCGCCGAAGGGACCGTTCGAAATGAGCGGCTTCCCCTATGTCCCGCTCGAGGAGAAGGGCTGGCGAATGGCGATGGGTCTTCGGCCACTCGATATGGATCGATGGCTCGAGGTCGACGAGCACCGCGACGTCGAGCTCGAGGAAAAGCGTCAACTTGTGGCGTCGAAGTACGACGTCGTCGTGGCAACGAACCCTGCGGGGGACGAGGGCAGCGTCGAGTTGCTCGCCGAAGTCACGGCGTTCTTGGCGACGCACTTCTCGACGTTGGCGACGGCGACGTCACCAGACGACCACCCGATCGTCGCGGCGTCACGATTGGTCCAAGAAGACCTGTGCATTCTCGTACGAAGTGATGCGTGGCGTCTTCAAGCTGCGTGCGTCTGCTTTCCATCGCGCTGGAATCTCGCGTCAAAATTGGGCACGACGCTTGACGATATTCATCGTCCGGTGCCGAGTTACGACGTGGAACTCAGTCGTCCGACCAATGCATTCTTCGAGCGACTCAAGCCGGAGCGCTCGTTCTGGCGACTCAACTGGACCCTGATTGACAACCCGGCGTTGCATCAGCCAACGAGCGCTCGCCACAGCCCCGACGGTGACCTCGACAGCTGGTTCTTCCGTGTCGAGCGACAGACGCTTCGACGCCTTCCCAAGAGCGACGCGATTATCTTCACGATCCGAAACTATGTCGCGTCGGCGCGATCTCTATGTGACGCGGACGGGGCGTTTGGAGAAACGCTACTGCTCAATCTCGACACGGCGCCCGACGCGATGCGCGAGTACAAAGGGTGGCGAGGTGTTGCGGACCGCTTGCGCGAGTCGCTCAGCGCGACCTGACTAGTCGCGCACCAGGTCCCTCGCGATGGCGACAACCTGCATTTCGTCGGTCCCGGCGTAGATGCGTAGTACCCGTGCGTCGCGACTGAGTTGCTCCACTCGGTACTCGGCGATGTAGCCGTTACCCCCGAAGATCTGGATCGCGTCGTCGGCGACCTGGCAGGCCGCCTGCGCGGCGTAGAGCTTCATGGCCGAGGCCTCGGCGAGGGTCGGTACCGCGCCGGCGGCGGAGCGCTCGATGTGGGCGAAGACCATATTGCGCACGTTGATGCGAGCGACTTCCATCTGCGCGAGTTTCAGTTGTATGAGTTGGAAGTCTGCGATGGCGGTGCCCCAAAGTCGACGATGCTTGGCGTAGTCAATGGAGAGCTTGACGCACTCTTCAATGATGCCGAGCGACATCGCCGCGACGCCGGCCCGTTCGGCCACGAAATTGTCCTTGGCACTCTGACGACCGCCGCCCTTTGTCTCCTCGCTCTCGCCGAGCAGACGGTCGCGACCCACGCGCACGTCACTGAGGAACACTTCGCCGGTCGGGGAAGCGTGTTGGCCCATTTTTCGCATCGGTTTGGCCTGCTCGAGACCGGCCATTCCTTTGTCGAGCACGAAGGTCAGAACCTTGCGGTTTCGCATCTCTTCACCACTACCGTCATCGAGCTTGGCGTAGAGGACAATGGTGTCGGCGTAGGGGCCATTAGTGATCCACGTCTTCTGTCCGTTGATCACGTATTCGTCGCCGTCACGCTTGGCGCTGGTACGCATGCCGCCCAACGCGTCCGATCCCGAATCGGGCTCGGTGATGGCCCAGGCACCAATCTTGTCGAGGGTCATGAGGTCGAGTGACCACCGCTCCATCTGTGCGGGCGTGCCGAGCTTGTTGATGGTGCCTGCGGCAAGACCGGTTGAGACGCCGAGCGACGTGAGTAGACCCGGACTCACGCGACAGAGTTCGATCGTCGAGATGAGTTGGGCTGCGGGGTCTGCGCTTCGGCTCTCGCGCGCCATGTCGTCACCGGAAAGTTTGCGCTTGAGCTGTCGGGCGAAGTTCTCTTGCGCCATCTCCTTTAGTCCGAAGGTGACGTACATCTTTCGCAGAATCTCATACGGCGGCACGCCGTTGTGCTCGAGATCGTCGAGGTGAGGACGAATCTCCTCGTCAACGAATCGACGCACGACGGCGATGATGGCCTGTTGTTCCTCTGTCCAGTCGTACATGATCTACTCGTCGCGACTAACGAGCTGCAAAGTATTGCGGTCGGTGTGCATAACGACCGAGGGGTACTTCTTGTGCTCGATCACCGTCGTCTCGTCGTACGTAAACGTGTCATCGGTGTACGAGACGGTGACGTCAAAGCGCGTCGAGTGGGCGACCTCGTCAATGTGCTGATTCGACAAGATGCCATACGTGTTGCTGCCAATGCGCGCTTCGAGACGAAATGACGTCGCGTCGGGTTCGACAGTGGCACCCGCGATCAATGCCTGAGCTCGGGGACTGACGAAACAACGGGTGACCTGCATGTTCTTGGCGTCCCACATCCAGTAGCCAACCTCGGTGTGGAAGGGGTTCTCTTCGCCTTCGCGCCACGCAGCAGTGCGGTAGTCAAGGCCGTAGAGGCACTGCTCACCGTTGTCGACCGGGCCAAATGGCTTGAAAGTCGTCTTTTCTCGAAAGGGCGTCTCGTTGATCTTTCCCTTGTCGTTATGAAACGCCACGTCGAGGCCGTCCCAGCCCGACTCCCACGTTCCAATGAGGCCCGCCAAGGGTCCCCACAGTTCATTTGCCACGGTGCTGTCTCCTCTTAATCATTGACATTGTGCGAAGTGGACGTCATCCTAAAGGGCCGGCGATGACGTCGCTGACGGCGCGATCAGCAGTTTTTCAATCAAGGCGGCGACCCACCTCGACTCGCCAACCGCCAGAATGACCGGCGCGATGCAGAGCCACATCTCTTGGTGAAACTGGACAACGAACAGCACCAGTAAGAACACGTCGGCGCCGACGCGTTGAAGGGGCCGACCGCCGAGACGTCGCGTGACGACACTCAGGACCACGAAAAGATTGAGGACTGGCACGAAGGCCCACCAGGTCCAGCGCCCTTCGAGTTCGCGCGCGGCGAAGGCAAAGCAGCCGGAGCCGAACAGCACGAGCGCGACCGCAAGGTTGCTCAGTGTCACGGCGAACGTTTCGGAGACCGGTTTGGCGCTGCCCGGCCAATGGGCCTGGACACTGACCAGAATTGCCAGTCCGATGAAGAACATCGCGATCCCGTAACGCACGAGCCGGTGCAACGCCTGTATGAGTGCAATGTCCGACACAATGCTCACGGGCGCCACCGGTTCGCCGTAAGGAATGGTTGACGCGGCCCATGCGCCGCCGGTCCACCAACGCCATTGACGTTCACCCGAGGGATCGGGATACCAGCCCATGGGAACTTCGGACGTGCTCGAACTCACGGAACTAGCCTCGCATATAACAAGTGGGGGGTAGCGACGTGAGCCAGCTTCGAGGGGCCGCGGCACCAACGTCCGGGAATCAGGATTATGTCGTGCTCGACGAGTCGGTCCTCGATGCCGCCGTCGCCGACGTCGCAGCGAAGGCCAGCGAATGGGCCGCGACGACGCCTCGCCAACGGGCCGATCTGCTGGAGCGAATCGTCAAGGACACCCTCGGCGTCGCCGAAGAGTGGCCGGCCGCCGCGTGTGCCGCGAAGGGCCTCGACCCGATGGGCCCCGAAGGCGGCGAGGAGTTGTTCAGCGGAGTCGGAGTCTTCGTCCACATGACGCAACTCTTTCGTCGTTCGATGCTCGACATCGCGACGAAGGGCCGTCCACAGTATCCCGGGCCGGTTCGACATAAACCGGGCGAGCGGATTGCCGTCCAAGTCGTACCGGCCTCGACATTCGACAGGTTCCTCTATAGCGGCATCACTGGCGAGGTCTGGATGGAGCCGGGCGTCACCGAAGACGATGTTCGTGCGACCCAGGCCGAGGTGTACGGTTCGCCCGAGAATCACCTCGGGGTCTCGCTCGTACTCGGCGCCGGCAACGTTGCCTCACTCGGACCACGCGACGTGCTCACGAAACTCTTCGCTGAAGGCAAGGTTGTTGTGTTAAAGGCGAATCCAGTCAATGACTACCTCGTCCCGTATTGGCGACGAGCCCTGGCCGCGCTTATCGATGCCGGTTACCTTCGAATCGTTCATGGCGGCGCGCAGGTCGGCGTCTACCTCACCCAGCACGAACTGATCACTGAAATTCATGTGACGGGCTCAGATAAGACGCACGACGCCATTGTCTTCGGTGTCGGTCCCGACGGTGTGGCGCGCAAGGCCGCAAATGATCCGTTGGTGACCAAGCCAGTGAGTTGTGAACTTGGCAACGTGTCCCCGGTCGTGATCGTGCCCGGAGAGTGGACGCGAAAGGAGATCGAATACCAGGCCAAACACGTCGCGACGATGTTTACGAACAACGCCGGCTTCAACTGCTTGACCCCCCGCGTCATCGTCACGCACGCCGGTTGGGCACAACGTGAGGAGTTCTTCTCGGCCCTTGAGTCCGTCTTCGCTTCACTGCCCACGCGCCGCGCCTATTACCCGGGTGCGAAAGAACGGCACGGGTCGTTCCTTGCCGTGCATCCTGACGCGCACCTCGTCGGTGACGGTTCTGGCGATCGACTGCCGTGGACCATTGTTCGAGACGTTGACGCGACCAAGGTGGACGAAATGTGCCTCAACGTCGAAGCGTTCTGCGCCCTCACCAGTGAGACGGCGCTCGACGCCGCGACGCCCGCAGCGTTCGTGCGAGCGGCCGTTGACTTCTGCAACGACGTGGTGTGGGGAACGTTGTCGATGACGTTGCTCTGTGACCCGAGGACGTTGAAGGATCCGGTGACGGGGCCGGCCGTTGAGCAGGCCGTCGCCGATCTTCGCTACGGCTCAATCGGCGTCAATCTGTGGCACGCGATGAGCTACGCCCTGGCATCGACAACGTGGGGTGCGTTCCCCGGACACCCCATCACTGACATTCAGTCGGGCAGTGGTTCCGTGGGCAACGCCTACCTCTTCGCTCGCCCTCAAAAGTCGGTCGTCCGCGGTCCGTTCGTGGCCAGGCCCGCACCGGCGTGGTTCGCGACGAATAGGAACGCTGGCGTCGTTATGCGTAAGTTGCTGGCCTTTGAGGGCAATCCTTCCTGGGCAAAGTTGCCAGGCCTTGTCGCGGCGTCGTTAAAGGGCTAGGAACGCAACGTCAACAGGGTCGTGACGCCGATGCCGGCGCAGACCTTGGAGCCGCAGGCCAGCTGAAGAATTGGTGACGGTACGTACTTCAGTTTCTGCGTTTTCAGCGCCCTGTCGTTGTAGGTGGCGAGCCACGGTGTCGACCCGTCCTTGGTGCCGCCGACGGTGCAGCGGGTCAGGGCTGCACAGGCGAACGTCGGCGCCGTATTGACGGCGACGCTGAAGGCCGACTTTACCGACCAAGTACGGCCGAGCGTGGCGGAGCGAACAATGTGCCACCCCGACGGCTGTTCGGCGAGACCGACACACACGAGCTTTCGACAGGTCAGCGACGTCAGCGTTTCCCATCCTGCGGTGACCGACGTCGTGCGCTGGGTCCACGTGGAGCCGCCGTCGAGGGTCGCGTAGATGTCGATGAAGTCGTTCGACGTCGACGTTGCGACAATGCAGTCAAGTGGGGAGCCGCAGGCCAAAGAACGAACGGTGGCATCGGGTTGCTGCAGTGACACGGGCGTTGACCACGTATCACCGCCGTTGCTGGTTGTTTCGAATCGAGGTCCCGATCCCGTGACGTCGTCGATCGTCGCGCACGAGAGCGACGCGTAGCAACTCACCGCGTCCACCCCGGTGCCGCCCGTCGGCGGGATCACCGGCGACACCAAACCAGTCGACGCTTCAAAGCGCCATATGACGTCGCCACTCGAATCTTGACCAACGAACATGCACGAGTCGGACCAACACGATGACCCTTGCATGTTGACCGTGCTGGTGACAACCGGGGTATCGATAACCCTCCAGCCTCCACTCGGGCCGCGGAGTTCTCCCACAGACGTCGGTGCGACGTCGATCGTCGACGTGCCGATGGCGACGCACGTGTTGGTCGTGCATCCCACCGACGTGAGTGGCACCGAAATGCTGATCGACGGAACGCCCGAGACGAGAGGAATTGGTGCAACGGCTGCGGTGCCGCACGCCGCCAAGACCAGTGCCGCGACGGCGCTCGCGACGGCGGCGCGCGCCCATGAGCGCACGTTGGCTGCTACTCGGCTCATGGCTTCCTTGTCATCCGTACGACCGTTGTCCCTGCGTTGATGATACCGAGCCGATGCCGTCCTTCGACTGTGTTGCGAAGAGTTGCCCGTCTACCCTTGGGGCGTGAACTGGCTCGACATCCTCATCGTGGCAATCGTTATCGTTGCGGCGATTCGAGGGTGGTACCAAGGGGCGATCCGCCAAGCTCTCGGTTGGCTGGGCTTCGTCGCGGGCTTCCTCGTGGGGTCGACCTTCGCTCCGTCCCTGTCGACTCGAATCACTCATGCTGCGTGGAGGCCACTTCTCGCCATTGCCATCGTCATCGTGGTTGCGTACATCGGTCACTTCATCGGACATATCGTCGGCTCGACGATTCGCAACTCGATCAAAATGATCAAACTTGGCTTCGTCGACTCGGGTCTCGGTGTCGCCGTGGGTGTTGCGGGCGCTTTGCTCACGTGTTGGCTTCTCGCAGCGCTGCTGGTTGCGACGCCGTGGACCACGGTCGCGGCTGGCGTCCAGGGTTCTAGAATCGTGAAGGCACTCGACGGCGCGCTACCTCCCGTGCCCTCCTTTGAGGCGAAGCTGCAGACGCTCCTGCACAACGCGAACTTTCCAAGCGTGTTCGCGAGTGTCGTTGCACCGAGCGTGCCCTCGGCGCGTTCCGCTCCCACGTTGAAGCCAAACACCCTCGCTCCCGGTGGACCAAGTGACGTCGTGAAGGTGATCGCCACTGGATGCAATGGCGCACACCAGGCCACCGCGTTCTTTATTCAGCGTCACGTTGCGATAACGAACGCGCACGTGGTGGCCGGTGCGACCGGCGTGAGCGTCGGTGGAGCGAAGGCCACGGTCGCCTATTTCGACCCCGTCAATGACATTGCGATCCTGCGCGTTCCATCACTCAACCTCGCGCCGATGGGATTTCTCACTTCAGTACCGGCGTCGGGCTCGAAGGCCTCGGTCGTTGGTTTCCCACTGGACGGGTCGCGAACACTCAGTCCGAGTGTCATCAGTGGTCAAATCACTGCCCAATCACGAGACATCTACGACCAGAATCTCTTCAATCGAACCGTGCTCGTCCTGTACGCCAATGTCGAGCCGGGCAACTCGGGAAGCCCAGTGATTGTGAACCAGCACGTCGCCGGCGTTCTCTTCTCTAAGTCACTCAGTCAGTCTGAGACGGCGTACGCAATCCCCGCCGCCACCGTGGAACACGACGTGGCACTGACACCGGCGAGCGGCACTGCGTCAACCAAGAGTTGTGAGAGTTAACTGGCCGAGCGTACGGCTGCCGCAAGGACAGTTAGCCCGTCGGCCAACTGCTCGTCGCTGATTACCAACGGGGGCAAGAGACGCACGACGTTGCCGAAGGTGCCACACGAAATTGCGAGCACGCCCTGCTGGTTGCAGTAGTTGACGATTGCTTTCGCCGCCGCGGCGTTCGGCTCTTTGGTGCCGGGGTGGACGAACTCCATGGCCACCATCGCGCCTCGACCTCGGACCTCGCCGATGATGGCGACGTCCAGCTGCAACGATCGAAGATTGGCGAAAAGAATCTCTCCAATCTCACGCGCACGCGCAACTAGGTTCCGGTCGCGCAGCGTCTTGATCGTTGCCAGCGCCGCGGCGCACGCGACGGGGTTGCCACCGTAGGTGCCACCGAGGCCACCTTCGTGTACTGCGTTCATCAACTCGGCACGACCAGTGACACCCGCAAGCGGCATGCCACCGGCGAGGCCCTTGGCGGTCGTGACGATATCGGGGATGACACCTTCATGGTCGACGGCGAACCAGTCGCCGGTACGACAGAACCCGCTCTGAATCTCATCGGCAATGAACACGACGCCGTTCTTGGTCGTCCACTCCGACAGCGCTGGCAAGAAGCCGTCAGCGGGGACAATGAATCCGCCCTCCCCTTGGATGGGTTCGATCAGCAGCGCCGCGACGTTGTGTGCGCCGACCTGCGTCTCAATCAACTTGACGGCCAAGGCGGCGGCCTCTGCTCCGCTGAGTCCATCGAGGAACGGGTAGCTCATCGGGACTCGGTAGATCTCAGGCGCGAAGGGACCGAAGCGGTCCTTGTAGGGCATGTTCTTCGCGGTCAGCGCCATCGTCAAGTTGGTGCGGCCATGGTAGGCGTGGTCAAAGACGATGATTGCCTCACGGCCAGTCGCGAGCCGCGCAACCTTGACAGCGTTCTCGATGGCCTCGGCGCCCGAGTTGAACAGGGCGGTCGTCTTCGCGTGCGAGCCAGGTGTGAGTGCGGCGAGCTCCTCACAGACCTCCACGTAGCTCTCGTAGGGCGTGACCATGAAACAGGTATGCGTGAAGGCGGCCACTTGGGTGCTCACGGCGTCAATGAGCTCGGGCACGGCGTGGCCAATTGAGGTAACGGCGATGCCTGAACCGAGGTCCAGGATCCGATTGCCATCGACGTCGAGCAGGATTGCACCCTCGGCGCGCTCAATATATATGGGGAAGCCTTGTGTGAGACCGGCGCTCACGACGGCCTTGCGGCGCTCGTGGAGTGCCCGCGACTTTGGTCCGGGCAGTTCGGTGACGACGTTTCGTTCGGTACCGACGGAAGAATCGATTGAAGTGACCATGACCTGCTCCTGTGTCGCGTCGGCTCGCGCCGGACGGTACCAATCGTACCGCCTCTTCTTTAGGACCTTCCCAGAGTACGGAAACGGGTGACCGAAGTCACCCGTTGTCCGCTGGCGGAGGAGGTGGGATTTGAACCCACGGTGCCCGGAGACACAGCAGTTTTCGAGACTGCCCGATTCGGCCGCTCTCGCACCCCTCCGTCGAACAGTCTACAACGCCGACTTGCGGGGATTTTTGGCGGCGAAGCGCCGTGGCGCGACCATCTACGATTCGACTTCATGGAGAACACGCAAGACGACGAACTGTTCATGCGCACGGCACTCGATCTCGCGATTGTTGCGGGCACGCACGACGAGGTGCCCGTCGGCTGCGTGCTCGTGGAGGACGGCGTCGTCATTGGCGTGGGGGAGAATCGCCGAGAGCGCGACCACGACCCCACAGCACACGCCGAACTGGTCGCGCTGCGTGACGCGGCGCTGTCTCGCTCCACGTGGCGGATGGAGAATGTAACGGCGTACGTCACGTTGGAGCCGTGCGTGATGTGCGCGGGCGCATTGCTGAACGCCCGCGTCGTGCGGGTCGTGATCGGCGCTCTCGACGAAAAGGCCGGCGCCGTTGGATCGCGTTACAACGTCTTGAGCGATCCACGTTTGTTGCACGAAGCGTCGATCACCTACGGCGTCTTGGCGGACGAGTCGAGTGAACTCCTGCGGTCGTTCTTCCAAGAGCGACGTCCCACGTAAGTCGCCGTGAAAAGTGTTCACCGGACGACACGAAGTCGTCACCGAGGTGAAACGTACGCGACATAACTTCACGTCGTGTTCCACGACATCGACCAGACATTGGATGGACAGCGAGTTGTCGTAGTTGGCGCGGGCGTGCTGGGTACGATGCACGCGCTGTTTGCCCTCGCACGCGGTGCGAGAGTGGTGCACCTCGAGCGCGACCTCGTGCCGAGCGGCGCCACGGTGCGCAACTTCGGTCTCATCTGGGTGAGTGGTCGCGCGGTTGGACGTGAACTCGCTCTGGCGCAGCGCGCTCGGGACCTTTGGGAGAACATCGCGCTCGACGTGCCGGGCATCGGATTTCGGGCCAATGGATCGATCACATTGGTGAATAACCTCCATGAACTTCAGGTCGTGGAGAAGGCACTCCTTCGCGACGACGCGCAGGCGCGAGGATTCGAGTTGCTCGACCGCGACGCAGTGCTCAGGCGAAATCCCGCGCTGCAGGGTGTCTTCGTTTCGGGGCTGTACTGCGGGCGCGACGCAGCCGTGGAGTCGCGAAGCGCGCTGGGAGCGCTTCGCACATTCATGGAGCAGACCGGTCGCTACGACTACAAAGCCGGACGTGAACTCGTGGGCATTGAGGACCACGGCGTTGTCGATCACGGAGGCATCCATCACGGTGGCGATCACGTCATTCTGTGTTTAGGCGCAACCCTGAGCGGCTTCGCCGCGGAACTGTTCGAGAACGAACCACTTCGAAAAGTCCGCCTCTACATGGCCGAGACAGAACCACTCGGTCGGCCCTTGACGACGTCCATCGCCAATGGTGACTCGTTTCGCTACTACCCGGGCTTCAGCGCGTTCGCGAACGAATTCCTTGAGGGGCAATCGCCGCTCGCGGCGGACTACGCCATCCAACTGCTTTGCCAACAGCGTCTTCATGGAGGACTGACGATCGGTGACACCCACGAGCCCGAGACGCCCGGACAGTTCGAGACATTGGATCGTCCGATGGACATCGTCGAAGCGGCCGCCCGGCTCCTCATTGGCCGAGAGATGCCGCGCATCGAACGTCGCTGGAGCGGTGTCTACCACCAGCTGCGTGATCCAGCACTGGGTGAGGTGTACCTGCGCAAAGAAGTCGCTCCGGGGGTCAGCGCTATAACCGGAGCGGGGGGACGCGGGATGACGCTCGCCCCGGCCATTGCAGAGGAGAGCTTCCAATGAACGACGTTGAATTAATTTGCTTTGACATGGCGGGTACGACCGTGATCGACAACGGCCTGGTACTCGAAGCCTTCCGTCGAACCATTGACGATCTCGAGGTCAGGGGCGACGAGGCCAGGCTGGCCGAGGCGTACGTGATCGAGACGATGGGCCAGTCCAAGATCGAGGTATTTACCGCGTTATTCGCGCAACGCGCCACGGTGGCCAACGAGGCGTTCGAGCGAAACTTCGTCGACGTCGCACAGGAACTTGGTGTGAGTGAGATCCCCGGAGCGCGCTCAACGGTGGAGACGTTGCGCAGCATCGGACTCAAGGTGGCGTTGACGACCGGCTTCTCGTCGAGCACCCGAGAGGCGTTGATAGAAGAACTCGGATGGGGCGATCTCTTTGAACTTCGTGTGTCGCCCGCCGACGCCGGGCGCGGTCGACCGGCGCCCGACATGTTGTTGTGGTGCGCGCTGAAGTCACAGATCACGGCGATGAGTACCCTCATGGTGGTTGGTGACACGGCATCGGATATGCAGACCGGACTACGCGCGGGTGCCGGCTACTGCGTCGGTGTGTTGTCGGGCAACGACGATGCACTGCGGCTATTGGAAGCCGGCGCCGACGACGTGATCGACTCGGTCGTTGACCTACTCGGGTTCGACCTCCTTACTGAACCTCGAGGGTGACAGTCGTTCGCAAAGAATCCGTGTAGTCGTCACAATTGTTGCTCCATCGTGTCACACGTTGCTAACTCTCGACACTTACTGTCATCGCGAGTCACCAACGGGGTGTGCTCACCTTTAGGAGGACAACGCGTGTCGTTAAACAAAATGAAGGTGGCGGTGGCCGCCGGAATGTTAAGCACCGTGGTTGCCGGTGTTTCGATGACCGTCGGAGCCAACGCAGCCACGAAGAAAGTCAATTGGGCAACTGTGACATCGGCGCAGGCCGGAGGCGGGATGGCCGCCCTCGTCAAGGTCGCACAGAAGGAAGGTCACGTCAACGTGATCACCATTCCTTTGTCGGGTTGGGCCAACTACGGGCTCATCATGAAGGACTTCACCAAGAAGTACGGGATCCACATCAATGACGCGAACCCGAACGGTTCGAGCGCCCAGGAAATCACCGCGATCCAGCAGGACAAGGGTCGCGCGAACGCGCCGGACGTTGTGGACGTCGGCACCACGTACGCCACGAGCAACCTCGCTCTGTGGGCTCCGTACAAGGTGGCGAACTGGAGTCAGATTCCTTCGAGCGCCAAGGATGCCAAGGGTCGCTGGTTTGATGACTACGGCGGTTACGTCGCGATTGGTTGCGACACCAAGATTGTGACCACCTGCCCGACATCGTTCGCCGACCTGACGAACCCGATCTACAAGAATGAGGTCGCCATTAACAACGACCCGACGTCGGCGTCGGCGGCCTTCTATGCCGTCTGGGCTGCGTCGATTGCGAACGGTGGCTCATTCAACAACGTCACGCCGGGCATTGCGTTCTTCGCCAACTTGAACAAGATCGGAAACTTTGTTCCCGGGGGCACCGCAGCGACCGCGGCGGCTGGTTCGACGCCGATCCTCATCTGGTGGGACTACCTGCAGAACGGTGTCGCCTCGAGCGTCCCGGGTTGGAAGTCAGTGATTCCTTCGGATGGCACGATTGCGGCGTACTACACCCAGGCAATTACGAAGGACTCGCCAGACCCCGCGGCGGCCCGTCTCTGGGAGGAGTACCTGTACTCGAGCCTCGGTCAGAACCTGTTCCTTCAGGGCTACGCCCGACCGATCGAATTGACGGCCATGACGGCCAACAAGACCGTCAACCAGGGTTTCTTGACAAAGTTGCCAGCGGCGCCCAAGGGCGCGTTGAGCCTTCCCACAATTGCTCAGGTCACGACGGCGACGTCGACCGTTGACGCCAACTGGGCTGCGGCAATCGCAGCCGGTTAATCGAACAACTCGTTCATCACCATGTCTGAGTTCACCACTGACACCAGTCCTTCCCCTTCTGGTGTCAGTGGTGAACTCAGCGAAAAGAAGTTCACGCCGGGTGCACTGTTTCGGTCGATCCGAACCGGTGCACCCGTCGCACCTTTTCTGCTGTACGTAACACTCGGTCTCCTGATTCCCACGGTCGCGATCATCAATCTGGCGTTCCGGTCGAACTCGGGGAAACTCACGTGGGCCAACATCACGACGATCCTCGCTCCCGGCAAGATGACCGACGGCATCATGATCGGCGGTCAATTTCGCGCCGGTTTCGAAAACAGCATCAAGCTGGCCCTCGTCACCGCAATCATTCCGGGTATCCTCGGCACCTTCATTGCGTACGCCATCGCTACCTCGAAATATGAACCGTTCAAACGCATCACCTCGGCGTGCTCGGGTGTGCTGGCGCAGTTCGGCGGCGTGAACCTCGCCTTCATGTTCATCGCGGGATTCAACGCAATTACCGGCGTCGTCACGAAGTGGCTCTCCAAGATCGGGTTCGACCCCTGGAACCACGGTTTCGATCTCTACAAATTCTGGGGTGTGGCGTTCGTCTACATGTACTTCCAGATTCCGCTGATGATCCTCATCATCACACCTGCCTTCGCCGGTCTCAAGGAGTCCTGGCGTGAGGCCGCGGGCAATCTCGGCGCATCGTCGTGGCGCTACTGGCGTCACGTGGGGATACCCGTGCTGGCACCGGCCGTGCTCGGCAGCATGTTCCTCCTTTTTGGAAGTGGCTTCTCGGCCTACGCGACGGCCGAGGCACTGACCGGAGGCACGATTGCGATCACACCGATTCAGATCGGTTCCATTTTGAACGGCAACGTACTTTCCGGTCAGACACACATTGGCTACGCCTTGGGCTTCGCGATGATTGTGATTCTGCTCATCTCGGTCGTGTTTTACGCCCTCTTGCGGCGAAGGACGTCGCGATGGCTTCGTTAGAACTCGGCGCGGTGCTCGAGCACGACAACTTCATGGAGGAGTACAGCCGAGGAAACGAAGACCTCTCGTGGTGGCGTCGCATGCATTGGGGACGTGGCATTGCGTTGTTCGCCGCCGCCGCGTACTTCATCATCCCCTTCTACGCCGCGATGCAGTTCTCGCTCGCCAACAACAATGGCAAATTCTCTCTACAGCCACTGACCCAGATTGCCGCCGCGCCGGGATTCCTCTCGGCGCTTTGGCTCTCGACCCAGTTGGCCGTGGCGACCATGCTGATCGTCATGGTGCTCATGGTGCCGACAGTGATCTACGTGCACCTTCGGATGCCACGATTCCGCCGCGTCATGGAAGTAATCACGATTCTGCCGATCGTCATTCCACCGATCGTCCTCATCGTGGGCGTCGATGGTGTCACGCCAAGTTGGTTGAAGGCGTCGCAGTGGCTCCTCGCGTTGGTCTACGTCGTGCTCGCGATGCCCTACGTGTACCGAGCACTTGACGCCGGGCTTGGCGCACTTGATCTCAAGACGTTGGTCGAGGCGTCTCGTTCACTGGGATCGGGATGGACGACAACTATTCTGCGCGTGCTCGTGCCCAATCTGCGTAGTGCGCTCATGTCGGCGTCGGTGCTGACACTCGCTCTTGTCTTTGGGGAGTTCACGATTGCGAGTCTCGAAGGGTGGCAGACCGTCCCCGTGTGGATCTACCTCGCGCCGACCGACGACCCACGCATCAACACCCTCGTGGCGATGATGGCCCTTTTAGTGACGTGCATCGTCCTCACCGCCGTCGTGTCCCTCGACCTTTCGAAGAACCGAAACTCCAGGAGGAGCTGATGCTCATGGATACAGAGTCCGACGCACCGACGGCGAGTGGCGCGACCCAGCCCAAGGGCGGTGCGCCCGTCGTGCTGGACAACCTCACGCGCCAGTTCGGCGCGACCCGAGCGCTCGACGGCTTCTCACTCAACATCGCACCGGGCGAATTCGTCGCCTTGCTCGGTCCGTCGGGCTGTGGCAAAACTACGGCCTTGCGTGTGCTCGCCGGCTTCGAACGACCCGACGTCGGCAGAGTGCTCGTCGACGGAAAGGACGTGGTGCACGTTCCCGCTCAGAAGCGTGACATGGGCATGGTCTTTCAGAGCTACTCACTCTTTCCGAACATGACGGCCCGTGACAATGTCGCGTTCGGACTGCAGCTGCGCCATCAAAATAGTGGCCCCCGACGCGCTCGCGCGGTCGAACTCTTGGGACTCGTTGGACTGGACGAGCACGTCTCGAAGTACCCCCATCAGCTTTCTGGGGGACAACAACAACGCGTCGCCCTGGCCCGCGCGCTCGCTATCGAGCCGCGAGTGCTACTCCTTGACGAACCGCTGTCGGCACTCGACGCGAAAGTTCGTGCCGAACTGCGCGATCAGATTCGCGCGCTGCAGCAACGACTCGCCATCACGACCGTGTTCGTTACCCACGACCAAGAGGAGGCGCTCTCAATGGCCGACCGCGTGTGCGTCATGTCGCGCGGACGCGCCGAACAGATTGCGACACCGGCCGAGCTCTACTCGAAGCCGTCGACTGAGTTTGTGGCGAGGTTCGTTGGAATCTCGAGCCGCGTAAGCGTGACCCGTACCGGCGACTCGGTGCAGTTGTTTGGGCGCGACGTGAAGATCCGCGGAGAGGCACCGATGACCGCCGGCCCATTGGATGCTTTGCTTCGTCCGGAGGACGTTGACGTCCTTGTCGCTCCGACGGGACTCGGGGTGATCACCCACAAGAGTTTCCTCGGGGCCACGACCAGACTGCAGATTGGCATTGCGGGGGCCACGGTGAAGGCCGACGTGATGAGCAGTGCTGCCGCCGACTTTGAACTTGGGACCCGCGTAAACCTGAGTGCCAACGCCCACGACGTGCTCGTTACCGAGGCACAGCCAGCGTCCTGACGATTGGTTCCCAGTCGCGAAGTTCTCCGACGTGCAGCCCTTCGATCTTCCCGGCGTCGTCCCACGTACGCATTGCAATGGCGTCATTGAAGCCCGGTTGCGCCTCGAAACGATCGCACTCCTCGTCGCTGAGCAGTCCGCCCTGAGCAATCAATGTCGCCCGTGACGCGGCGGAGAGCTGCTGGCGGTACTGGGGCTCTTTGGCACAGAGCCAGCGCTTCGCGATCACGTGCAAGGCGACCGGTTGCGCGACGGAGGGACCGAAGAGTGGCGCGAGGATGCGCGCACCGAGTGCCTCGTGGCGATCGTCGTCGTGACCCATATTGAAATCCCCGTTTCTCGGCACGTCAAGCACGAGGTGGCCAACGTCGTGGAAGAGCGCGGCGACCATGAGTGCGTCATTCACGCCGTCCGCAACTGCGAGCGCCGCGCACTGCAGCGCATGGTCGTTTTGAGAGATCAGTTCTCCGTACGCCATTGCGCCCTTTGACTCGTAGAGATCGAACAACTCGTCGATGGTCGCGGGCGAAATCACTCGTTCAGCGTACGGCCGCGCGATGGCGCGTCAGTGACCGACCACGCGCGGAACGACGCGATGTTCGTCACGCGTTGCTCACGTCGCCCTAGGGAGCGGCGTGGCGTGCCAACGGCGAGGGTGCCGCCCCGAGGTACTGGTCGAGCATTTCGAGCAATCGATTGAGGTCAAAGGGTTTGGTCAGGTAGTCGTTCGCTCCGCCCTCAAGGAAACGAGTGGTCTGCCAGTCGGTCGCGTCGGCCGACAACACGACGACGGGAATGTCGCACGTTCGCGAATCGCTGCGTAAGCGATGGAGTACGTCGAACCCGTGGAGGTCGGGAAGGTGGACGTCGAGCAGGATCAGCGCCGGCTTGAGTTGCTGGGCCAATTCGATGCCCAACCCACCCTGCAGGGAGGTCACCAGGTGCACGGTCGTCCGGTTCGAAATGAGTCGTTCGATCAGGTGGATGTTCGAGACGTTGTCTTCGATGTACAGAACGGTGGCGTCGGGCAACGCCGGGTCAGTGACGACGGCCCTCATGCGTGGCACGGGCGCCGTTGAACGTGGTACGTCGGTAGCTGGCAAGTCGATCCAGAAGGTCGAACCTTTCCCGGGCACGCTCTCGACGCCCACCGACCCACCGATCACTTCGATGAGGCTCCTGGAGTGCGCGAGACCGAGACCAGTTCCCTGAATGCCTCGCGCGTCGGCGTCGAGACGTTCGAAGGCCGTGAAAAGACGCTCCACCATCTCGGGTTCGATGCCCGGACCAGTGTCGACGACGTTCAGTCGCACACGACCATCGTGCGTCACGCTTTCAATCGTGACGGTGCCGTGTTCACTGTTGAACTTGACCGCGTTGCTCACCAGATTAAGGAGGACTTGGGTCAGTCGCTGCTGGTCGGCGAGGACTTGGGTGTCCTTGCGGACATTAACGATGAGAGCAATTCCGGCCTCGCTCGCTTGGGGCGTCATGATGCGCACGCACTCATCCACGACATCATCGATTGATACGGACTCGATTGACACGCTGATGTGCCCGGACTCTACGCGCGAAATGTCGAGGACTTCGTTGATGAGGTTGAGCAAGTGGCTCCCGGACTTGAAAATGTGATCAACGAGTCCCTGCTGGTCAGGCGACTCGAGTTCCATTTGCAGGATCTGCGAGAAGCCAAGTACGGAGTTGAGTGGCGTGCGAAGTTCGTGGCTCATCCTCGACATGAACTCGCTCTTGGCGAGGTTGGACTGCTCGGCTGCCTCCTTGGCGATCTTCATTGCCTCTTGGGCCGCGAACTCTTCGGAGACGTCGCGTGAGACCATGACGGCCTTGGGCACCTGACCTTCGATGTTGCGTAACAGTCGAGCTCGCGTCTGAATCCGCATCCACGTTCCGTCGGCGTGGTGGGCACGAAAGCGCATGGTGATCGTGTCGTCCGCGCCCAAAAGGAAGAGACGCGTCAATGCGGCGGAGTACTCGAACTGGTCGTCGGTGTGGACAATGTCGAGGGCCGAATGGCCCCGCCGATCGGCCCTCGCGATTCCAAACAATCGCTCGCTCCCCGGGCTGGAATTGATGACGCGAAGTTGGTTGTCGATAGTCGTGATTGAATCCGGTGCAGCTTCGAGAATTGCGGACGTCAAGGCAACGCTGTCGGCCAACGCCACCTCGGCGGCGACGGCCTCCGAAATGTCGCGAGAGACGATGACTGCGCGCGGAGCGCGTCCGCTCTCATCGGAAAACACTAAACCACGAGCTTCGATCGTGAGCGTGTGACCGTCCTTGTGCTGCGCGTCAAAACGGATTCTGAACGGTTTACTTTTCTTCTCCTGAAAGAATCGGCGAAGATCGCCTTCGACCCGCTCCCTATCGTCGGCAGTGACAACGTCGAGGGCGCTCGCACCCTTTCGATCGGCGGGCGTAAGGCCGAATGTCTGTCGCGTGGACGGACTCGCCTCTAGGACGTTCAGGTCTGCGTCAATCATGATTATCGAGTCAGGCGCCGCCGCCAACACGGCCCGAGTGGTCTCAACGCTTGCGGCGAGGTCCTCCTCCGCTTTGACCGACTCGGTCATATCGCGAGCAATAAAGACCGCCAAATTTGGTGGGCCGAGCGGATTGTACAAACTGCGACCTCTGGATTCAATCACGGCCGTTCCGCCGTCGGGCCGCGTCACTCGGTAGCGAGCGGTCACGACCTCGTCGCTGTTGAACATTCGATCGCCGGCCTCGAAGACGTCGGCCAAGTCGTCTGGATGGATTACGTCCAACGATGCCTGTCCGGATCGGTCGCTGGCGGTTGCTCCGAACAAACTCGCGCTCGCCAAGTTTGATTCGACGACTTGGAACTCTCGATTGATCATCACGATGCCGTCGGCCGCCGCGTCGAACAGCGCTCTCGTTATCTCTAGGCTGGCCGCGAGTGCCTCTTCATCTTCAACGGATTTTGAAATGTCGCGAGCCGTGAAGACCGCCATGGTCGTTGGTCCCTGCGCGTTATAGAGCCCTCGACCCCGTGACTCAATTTTCACCCAATGACCATCAGCGTGTTGCGCCCGGTATCGAACAGTAACGATCTCATCGTTGGTGAAGAGTCTCTCCGCCGCTTCGCCTACCGCTGCCAGGTCGTCGGGGTGAATGGCGGCCATCGTGGCCTGGTTCGCTCCCTGGTTTGGTGTCATGCCAAGCATGTCGGCGACGGCTGCGTTTGATTCCACGATGCGGAAGTTTCGGTCAATCATCACGATGCCGTCGACCGCCGCGTCGAAGATTGCTCTGGTCGTCTCGAGACTCTCGGTGAGAGCTGCCCTCGCTGCGATGGACTCAGTTGCGTCACGGGCAATGAAAACCAGTCTGTTGGGTGGACCATCGTCGTTGCGGAGTGCGCGACCTCTAGCTTCGAGCGATACGTAGCGACCATCGGCGTGGCGTATGCGGAAACTGAAGATGGCGACGTCGCCGTCTTCGAATGCACGTCGCAACACGCGTTCGACGTCGTCGCGATCGTCCGGATGAATGAGATCAAGCGCACTGTTGTTGCGTCGTTCGGTAGACGGGTGACCGTGGATCTCTTCACTCGCGGTACTGGTTTCAATGATGTTGAGGTCGCGATCGATGACCACGATCGAATCGATGGCGGCATCGAAGATTGCCCGCGTAGTCTCGAGACTTTCAGCGAGACTGGCGACCGCGGTCTTCCGAGCGGTGATGTCTCGACCAATCGCGTACAGTGATTCGCCCATCATGCCGGCGGTCCAATCGGTCCAACGATACGAGCCGTCCTTGCAACGGACGCGTGTCTCGTGGACGACGATCGTATCCTTGGACCCTTCGATGAGAACGTGCAACTCGACCATGGCCAATGCCAGGTCGTCGGGATGTATCAGGTCGAGGAGCCAGGTCCCCACCAAATCCTCGTGCAGCCAGCCGAGCGTGGTCGTCCACGCCGCATTGATGTCGACGATGAGAGCTTCCGAATTGGAAATCAACATGAGGTCGCTGGAGATTTGAAAGAAACCGCGAAAGTCCGTCTCGAGTGAGGCATTGTGCGGCATACTTCGCCTTCCTACTGCGCACTCTCTGAATCGGAGCGAAGCCGTCACGACAATCGCGTTTTTCGCGCATGTCAAAGTCGACTGGCTATAGAGCCAACATAACCGTGCAATTTCACACTTCTCACCGAAAGGCCCCTCGTCAGGTCTGTTTGGTGTGAAGAATCGTTTCGTTCGCCAATGAAAGGGCGGCCCAGTGCCGCAACGCAATTCTTGAACAACGCTCGCCGATTGCTCGTGTGGAACCGACCACGAGTGCGTGCGGTTGCGTTATATCGGATAACGATATAGAGTCGCGATCATGAAGAAGACGAACGACGTGACGGCAAGTTCGCGCAACGCCGGTGTTGTCTACCTGATCCTCTCGAGCCTCGCCGATGGTGAAAAGCACGGCTACGCACTTACCAAAGACGTGGAGAAGTTTGCCGGCGTGCGGATCGCGCCGGGAAGTCTCTACGAAGCACTCGCGCGCCTCGAAGCGCAAGGTCTTATCGAACCCGTTGCGTCGTCCGATCGCAAGCGTCCTTATCGAATAACCGCGACCGGTGCGAAGACTCTTTCGGAGTACGTCACCGCCCAAGAGCGATTCATCGTCGAAGCGCGCCGCCGTCTCCAGCGCAGCCGCAGGTTCGCGTGAGCGACGGCGCCACTGAAATAACTCCTTCGGCGATGACGAAGCGAGCGCAGTGGTACCTGCGTTGGTACCCTCGCGTCTGGCGCGAGCGCTACGGCGATGAGTTCACCGCCCACATGGAGAGCGAACTTCTTGAGCATCCTTCAGTTCCGTCTCGAACGCTCAATATCGTGCTGCACGGCGTTCTGACCCGTGTTTCACTACAACGCGCGTTGCGTCGGGCGATTGAAGCAACGCTCGCCGCCGCGATCACAACGGCTGTCGTCCTCGCGATTGTCGCCGCGCAACACGTGGCACCCGCTCTGTCACTGACGAGTGGCTACGGCGGTGGCTCCGGCTCAGTCGGCATTCCAACGACCGCGTCGCAGGTGACTGACCTATCGTTCACCTTCACGTCGAAGTCGCGAGTATCGATTCGCATTACGTCTATCTCGCTGGAGGGACTGCCTGGACTTGCGACGCCCTTGGTCGTGGGTGTGGATCTTGAGCGACGCCCGAGTGAATTGGCGGACATGGGCGGCTGGCCGATCGTTCCTCCCAAGGGCTCATTCATCACTGCGAAGGAACTCGTGCCGGCCATCAATCGAACAGTGACACTGGCGCACGGGAACACGTTTTGGGTGGGACTTCGGACGCCCAAAGTCGGATCCGCCTACGTCATTAACGGGCTCGTCGTGACCTACGTGCATCTCGGGTCAACGCACACCGTGGTGTTGGACCACGCTGGGTTTCCCGACGAGATTTGCGTCGTGCCGAATGGCTCGAAGCTCAGCCAGCAACCGTGTGCTCGGCAACTCGCGCTGGCGGCGGGTGAGGCTTTTTATGCCCACTCCGCTCTTTCCTCGTCGCCGTTGGTCCGTGAGGCGCTCGCCGTCGGCTCCGCCGCCACGAATTTCGCCTTCTACAACCATCGCGGCGCAACAATTAGTGACCTGCGCTCATGGTCGGCCCGACTGTTCCCAGCTCGATCAGCGCGTGGCGTACTGAGTGTCACGGTGCTCAATGACCGTCAACACCTGTGGGCCTTTGAGATGAAGGGTGCAGCGAAGTACGCGTTCGAGCGCGTGTGCACTACTCCGGGGCTCTACAGCTCGGCGCCCAATGAGATACTGACACCGCCGACGAGGGCGGCGTGTCCCGCGCCTGCGTCGAGCTAAGTCGACTGCGGAAGTCAGAGTCCTCTTCTTCGGCGGTGAAAGGTTCACGACTGGCTGGACATTGACTGCTGTGTGGTGCGATGGCAACTAAGGACTCCGAATTCGCCCGGTTAGTCACCGCGCATCGTCACGCCATCATTCGCTACGGGCTTCGACGCCTTGCCGATAACTCTGCGGTTGAAGACCTCGTTGCCGAGACGTTCATTGTTGCATGGCGAAAATGGGAGCAACTTCCCAAGCGCGAAGAGGAGCTCTTCTGGCTCTACGGCATTGCGGGGCGGGTCCTCTCCAACCTGCGCCGACGCGAGGTTCGTCAACTGCGACTTCAAGGTCGATTGTCGCTGGAACGCGAGGTTGAGCATGAGTCGCCCCTTTCGCCCGACGACGTCGCGAAGCTCTTGATCGCGCTAGGCCAGCTGTCGCCACACGAGCGAGAGATTCTCGAGTTGTTGTACTGGGAGAAATTGTCATACCGCGAGATTGCTCTCGCCCTCGGTTGCAGTGAGAACGCGGTAGGCGTGCGCCTCACGCGGGCCCGAAAGTCGCTCCGTGCTCAACTCGACTCGTCGTCGGCCTCCGTGACAGACCTGGATGAGAAGAGGAAGGAGCGCGGATCATGAACGAACCAGAGATTGAAAGAGTGTTTAGGGCGATCGATCCCGCTGCCGGCCTCGACAATGGTGGTCTCGACAGCGTCTTTAACGTCGACGAACTTATGGGCAAAATCAACGAGGGCATCCGCGCGAACGTGCCGATCAAGACGGGCCGGCGTTGGCGCAGGTTCCGCCGCGGCTTCGCGGTGCCGCTCGCCCTACTTCTCATTGCCAGTGGCACTGCGGCCGCAGTGTCATTACTGCGTTCGCCCGAACCCATTCGTCTTTCGGCAACGATGGCGTGCTACTCGCAACCCGTGAAGCGAGCGCAGTTGATCGAAGTGGTTGACCTGACGACCACTCCGGGGAAAACGTGCCAACGCGCATTGCGCGCATCACTGAAGAGCGGTACGACGGCGCCGAACTTCACATTGCCGGAACTTTGTGTCTCGAACGATGACGTGCTGCGGGTCTTTCCCAATGTCCACGCGAAGAACCTGTGCGATTCGCTGGGGTACGCGCCGTACTCCGGGAAAGTCATCGTCGATAGCGTGACGCGATTGGCGGAGGCCGCTAGAGCGTTCAACACCAGCCACCAGTGCGTTTCCATTCAAGTCGGAACGGCTGACGCCAATCAGATTCTGACAACGAACGCGTTGGCACGCTCGTGGAATGTCACGGTGATCAATCGCACGCCCAGCGTGCCATCGTGCGCAACCTTGGCCGTTGATGACGTGCACAAGATGATCGACGTAGTGGGAGTCCCGCCTTCGCTCTACGCATGCGGTGGAAGTGACATCAAGGTCGTAGTGAATCCTCAGGTAGTTGAGCGACACCGTCGTTCGGCGTACGTCATTCGCGTGGTGAATGAAAGTGGCGCTTCGTGCACCCTTTCGAGCTACGCGGACGTGACGCTCTTCGCGTCCGGCTCGACCGTGCCCATCGCCGCGTTACGCGCCCCGAACGGCTACATCGGAGGGCCGCTGCCGAGTAACGCCGGTGGGCCATTGCCGATTGTGTCCGTGGCAACGGGTCGCGCAGAGGCATCGTTCCTCCTTAAATTCACAGCCACACCGACGTCGTGCGCAATCCAGTACCAGAATCTCTCTGTGAGGTTGAATGGCGACACCAAGGTGCACACGTTTCGACTGCACCACTTGATCAATGGCTGCGTGCGACCGTTTATCACCTTTTTCGCGAAGGGGAGTCGGGGCCTATCGCAATGAGGACCCGCATCCGCGCCAGCTCGGTCGTGCGAGCGAGTTGTCGAACGGCCATTGTCAGTGTCGTGATGCTAGGCGCGGTCACTCTCGCGAGCCCCGTCGCTTCTTCAGCGGTTCCGACGCGCGACGTCGGTGCCAAATGGTCTTTGGCGCACGTCGATGCATCGCGCGCTGGCCCGCAGAAAGTGGCGACGTTTGGCGCTCGTCGACCGGTCGCCGGCCCGTTCACGGCCGTGCGTTCGCGTACGCACGACGGAGCGAGCGGAGTGACACACGCTCCGCCAACTCGAAGGTACCAAGGACTGTCGATTTGTACGGACGCGTCGGGCCTCAGGGTCTCGCAAGGTCGCACAGAGGTCGTGTCAGGTATTGCGTATATGACGATCATTTTCGTAAATGGGGGAACGTCGAACTGCTACCTGAACGGCACGCCCTTCACCCAGCCGGTTGGCGCCGCGTACAGGCCGGTCGGGCCACCGGCTGCCGCGTATTTTGACCCCAGTCGTGGTGGCTACGTGGTGCTCGACGCGGGTGGCGGCACCGCCAGTACGTCGCTCGGTATTGCGAACGCGGCCAAGTACTACCCCAGAGCGTCGTGTGCCCTAAGGAAGATGATTGGCGTCACGCTGCGCTTCAGTTACCCGGCGGACTTCTTCTTTCGAATCGGTGCAGGTCCTATCTCCGTGTGCAAAAAAATAACGACGATAAGTATCACTGGCGTTGCCAGAGGTGTCATCGAGGGCCCCTAGAAATGCACCACGTCGATCGACGACTTCGCCGGTTGCTAACTCCCGCATCTCGGCTCTGAGAACTATTCAAGGTGGCTGCGTAAATGTCATCGACAGACCTGCACCTGGAATGCCGCTTTTCGTGATTGTTACAGTACGCCCATTTTCATCATTCACAAGCGCCAGTAGAGGTGTCGCTGCATCGGATCTCGAGGTTCACTGCTGGTGGCTACCACGCCCGCACGCTCGCGGGGCCGGCTCTTCCGAGCGTGCGAGCGTCGATCGGGGAGGAATGGTCCGGTGCGTCCACACGATTTTGGTCGCATTCACACCACATCTCTTAAATGGTCATATTCGTGTGGCAGTACGATAATTTCTAAATGGGTCCAGTCCCGAACGTCATACGATCGATCGAGGTTTCGGTGCTCCAATGGTGACTCGAAGAACGACTACGTCTCGGCAAGTATCGATACAGCGCAACGTCTTACTGTCGACGTTGTGCGTCGGCGCTGTCTTGGAGACCGGGTGGACGATCTACCTCGGACTGCGTCTGCCGCGTCACTACGTTGCCAACCACTGGGACGTGGCGTGGGTGGGACTGGACGCCGCGCAGGTCGTGTTCCTCTTACTGTCAGCATGGGCGGCGTGGCGTCGTCGTGCCATCTTGATTCAGTTCGCGAACGCGTGTGCGACGTTGCTGTTAGTGGACGCGTGGTTTGACGTGACGACCTCGCGCTACAGCAATCTTCAACAGAGCATGCTGGCCCTCGCCGTCGAGTTGCCGTCGGCATTCGTGCTCCTGTGGATTAGTCAGCGCGTCGCGAAGCGACTGATTAATACGTGGTTGGCCGACACCGACATGGCGCTCCAACCGGCCCGGCAACTGCTCATCCCAGAAGCGACGCCGAAGGCGAAGCAGCGGACCACCCCGCCACCGCCGCCGCCAAGTACCGCTTGACGACGCCCACGGTCGCATTGGCGTCGTGGATGGTCCGCGGTCGCGTTTGCAGGTCGCCGGTTGGCGGAGGAGGTGGGATTTGAACCCACGGAAGGTTTCCCTTCACACGATTTCCAATCGTGCCGATTCGGCCGCTCTCGCACTCCTCCCGAACACCGACAATCGGAACTACGAAATGATTACCGGCGAGCAAGGTTACCCCGAGCCGCTTGTCCGCCTTCTCCGGTAGCCTTTTATCGGCCGAGGTTCAAAGCAGTGGTCGGGTCCCGTGCGACGACCGTTTGTGAACCGAGTCAGGGGTGGAAGCCAGCAGCTCTCAGCAAATCGTGTTGGGTGCCACGGATCGCCTGACCACTGCTTTGGACCTCGGCACCTGACACCTCGCCGTTAGCATGCGTGCATGGCTGAAGCGTCCACAACCCCTACGTCGATTGACGGTGTGACCTCTCTTTACCGACGATTCCGCCCAGGTCGATTCGTCGAACTTCGTGGTCAAGACCACGTCGTTCGCGCTCTTCAAGGAGCGGTGAAAAACCGGCGAGTTTCCCACGCCTACCTGTTTTCCGGTCCTCGCGGCACGGGCAAGACCACGACGGCGCGCATCCTTGCCAAAGCCCTCAACTGTGAGGATCCTCTCGACGGTGACGCCTGTAACAAGTGTGCAAGTTGCGTTGCGATCACCAAAGGAACATCACTCGACGTGACCGAACTCGACGCCGCGTCCAACAACGGTGTCGACGACATCCGTGACATCACCGCGGGTGCGTGGCACGGGACGCCGGGCAGTTGGAAGGTCTACATTTTCGACGAGGTGCACCAACTCAGTAAAGCGGCATCGGCAGCGTTGTTGAAAACGTTAGAGGAGCCCCCGCCTCACGTGGTGTTCGTCCTCGCGACGACCGATCCACACAAGGTCATGCCGACCATCCGCTCTCGCACCCAACACCTCGAGTTCCGACTCTTCAACGGGGAGACGCTCAACTCCTTGCTGCACGAAGTTGAGAAGGCGGCCGGCTTGAGCGCAGACGATGCGACCATCGAAGCGGCGGTGCGACTCGGTCGCGGTTCGGCCCGCGACGCGCTCAGCGCACTCGATCAACTCATCGCCACCGGTTCGCTCGTTGAGAGTCAACCGGAGTTCGACGGACTCTTCCACGCCCTCGTCGACGGCGACGCCGTCGAGGCGTTGAAGTCGCTCGCGGTGTTGACGAGAGAAGGATGGGACCCCGAACAGCTCGCGGAGAGTTTCGCCGGCGAAGTGCGCCAGGTCTTCTTGTTGCAAGTGGCACCTGAGGTCGCCGACGCCGTGGACAGTGACCGAGAACGACTCGCCGCGTGGGGTGAACAACTTGGACTTCCCCGGACCGTGCGCATTCTCGAGACCGTTGGGCGGGCCATGCGTGAAATGAAGAGTGCCCCCGAGAAGATTGTGATTCTCGAAGTGGCACTGGTGCGACTCATCAAGCCCGAACTGGACAGTTCGATCGAGTCGCTCGATGAGCGCGTGACTCGCCTCGAACGCGACGGCGTTCGCGTGGAGCCGGCTGCGCCTATCGCTCCCGCGGTGCTGCGACCGATTGGTACGCCCACGCAGACGCCGAGCGCGCCCATTGCCCCCAAGGCGTCCGCGGCGAGTGAGCCGACGACCGAGCCGGCGCTCGTCGTTGCAACGACTGGTGACGTCACCTCGAATGTGCACCTTGACCTGGACGATGTTCGTGCACGATTCGTAGATCGAGTGATCCCGCATACGTCGCGCGGGGCACAACTCCTCTTGAAGGCGGCGTTCGTTCGTTCGCTCGACGGATCGCACCTCACCATTGCTCTGCCCAGTGAGGAGATGCGCCAGAACACTGAACTGTTCTCTCAGGGTCTGAAGAGCGCGATGGAACATGAGTTCAAGACACCACTCCAGATCACGTGGGCCGTCGATCCCTCGCTCGCGACGTCAACGCCCGCTCCCGCATCGACGCCGCGTCGCGCGCAGCCGCGACCTGCGGACGTCGAGGAGACGTACTCGCCCGACGAGTCGGTCATCATCGTGGACTCGGCGGGCGAACACCTCATTACCGAGATGTTCCCCGGCACGACGGAGATCTGATGAGCTACCCACCACCACTGCAAGCAGTGGTCGACGAACTCGGGCGCTTTCCCGGCGTCGGACCCAAATCGGCGCAGCGCATCGCGTTCTGGTTGATGCGCCAACCCAACGAAGACGTCGCCCGACTCGCACAGTCGCTCGACGAGATGAAGTCGAAGCTCTCGTTCTGCGAGCGTTGCTGCAACATTGCCGAGACCGGAGGACTGTGTCCAATCTGCGCTGACGAACGGCGCGATCAGACAGCCATTTGCGTGGTCGAGAACCCTCCCGACGTCGTCGCCGTGGAGCGCTCCGGTGCGTTCCACGGGACGTATCACGTGTTGCACGGTGTGCTCAATCCGCTCGAAGGCATCACGCCCGACCGACTACGAATCCAGGAGTTAATTCTTCGACTTCACGGTCCCGTGAAGGAGGTCATCCTCTGCTTCAACTCCAATGTGGAAGGCGACGCGACTGCGATGTACCTCAGTCGACTCTTGCAAGTGCCGGGCCTCGTGGTGTCACAACCGGCGAGCGGATTGCCCGTGGGGGGCGACTTGGAGTTTGCCGACGACCTCACGCTCGGTCGCGCAATCGACGGCCGGCGAATCCTCAACGATTAGGCGAAGCGCACCACACAGAGAAGTCCGGCCACGAGGCTGTAGAAGCCAAAGGGAATCAAAGTCTTGGACGTGAACCACTTTGTGAGGAACCGCACGGAAATAAGTGCGGTCACCATGGCGCAGAGCGAACCGACCAGCGTCTGGTAGCGCACGCCGTCGCCTAAGGGGCCCATCAGATCGGGCAGTTTCAACACCCCAGCCAGGAAGATGACAGGCGTCGCGAGAAGGAACGCGAAGTTCGCCGATTCCTCGTGGTCGAGCCCGTCCATCAAGCCGGCCACCATTGAAATACCACTGCGAGATATGCCCGCGAAGAGTGCGAAAATCTGCGAGCAGCCAATGGCGAAGGCGCCGCCCGCAGTCATCGTGTCGAGCGACTTGAACTGCACGTGGCGCCCGCTGTTTCGACGGAGGCGTTCACCGACGAGCAGGATCACACCATTAATTGTGAGGAAAATCGCAGCGGCGAGCGGTTTGGCGAAAAGTACGCGCAACTCATGTTCGAACAGGAGACCGGCAATGCCAACGGGCACCGTGGCGATGGCCAGAATGAACAGCAGTCGGTAGTTCTTGTCGATGTCGGGATCAGATAGGCGCCATAGTGACGAGACGCCGTGGGAACGAGTCCCGGCGAGTTGTCGGCCCAGTCCTCGAAAGAGAGCGATCCAGGTGTTGCGGTAATAGACCAGGAGACCGATGGCCGTGCCGACGTGCAGTCCGACAATGAAGGCGAGGAAGAACGACTCCGACTTTGACTGAGAGTTGACGAGGTTGTGCCATCCGAGGACTCCGGGCAGCAGCACTGAATGGCCAAGGCTCGAAATCGGGAACAGTTCGGTAATCCCTTGCGTCAGCCCCATGATGATTGCCTGGAAGTACGTCAGGGATGCGTGCATCCTCCAACGCTAAACCACCGCACCAGTGGTGAACGCCACGCTGATGCGTCAGTATTAGCGGGTGCGCTATCTCACTATCGTTCGACACGCGAAGACGTCACCGGCGGGACCAGGAGAGTCGGATTTCGTTCGCACGCTGAACAAGCGTGGACGTGAAGAGTGCGAAAAACTTCGACAATGGGCGATTGATCCGAAGGAACTCGGCCAGTTCGGACCCACGACAGCGCTCGTGAGTTCCTCGGCTCGTACGAGGGAGACGTTTCGCCGTGCGTTCCATGGGACACCCTTTGTCGCACAGTGCGAATTCAGTGAGCTGATCTATAACGGCGTCCGCGATGTCTCGGCGGACGACGTTCTTCTTTCCCTCGCGGCGATCGATCCCGTGACGACGTCGCTGCTGGTCGTCGCCCACAATCCCTCGGTGCACGAGTTGATGTTCTCCTTGGCCAAGGTGTTGCCGAAGGTGTTACGCAACAGCCACTATCCACTCGGTGGTGCCTTCGTGCTCGCGCTGCCTGAGGATCGGCCGGTCGCCCTGGAGCGCTACGACGTGGTTGCGAGTTTCGTTCCTGACTAGAGGGAGCGAAGTATGGCGGCGTCACCTTGACCGCCGCCGCCGCAAAGGGCCACGGCGGCCACGCCGCCACCGCGTCGGCGAAGTTCCGTGAGTGCGGTGAGCGCGAGGCGCGTTCCCGACATTCCAACCGGATGACCGAGGGCAATCGCGCCGCCATTGACGTTGATCTTGTCTTCATCGACGCCGAGGTCATCAGCGGATGCGAGCCCGACGGCGGCGAACGCCTCGTTGATTTCGAAGAGGTCGATGCTCTTCATGTCGAGGTTGGCTTTCTTCGCAGCCTGCGCAATGGCGTGCGACGGCTGGGTGAGGAGCGAGGCGTCGGGTCCCGCGACCTGGCCGTAGCTGACGAGTTCTCCCAGTGGCGTAAGGCCGAGTTGCTCGGCTCGTTCGGCCGACATTACGAGCACCGCCGCGCCACCGTCGGAGATCTGTGAGGCGTTGCCCGCGGTGATGGTGCCGTCCTTTTCGAACGCGCCCCGGAGTTGGCCGAGTGACTCGACCGTCGTTTCGGCGCGCACGCCCTCGTCAGTCTCGATCAACACGGGGTCGCCCTTTCGCTGGGGGACCGCGACTGCCACGATCTCGTCAGCGAATCTGCCCGACTTGATGGCGTCGGCGGCCAACTGGTGGCTCCGAGCTGAGAACTCGTCCTGGCGGGCGCGGGTGATCCGTCCCTGGTTGTAGCGCTCGGTAGCGAGTCCCATGGCGCACTGGTCGAAGGCGCAGGTGAGTGAGTCGAACATCATCGAGTCCACGACTTTCTGGTCGCCAATGCGGTAGCCGGCACGTGCGCCGGGCAGTAAATACGGCGCGTTGGTCATGGACTCCATGCCGCCGGCGACGATGATGTCGGCTTCACCGGCACGAATCATGAGATCCGCAAGGTAGATGGTCTGCAGACCCGAGAGACACACCTTATTTATGGTGGTGGCGTTGACGGTCATTGGGATGCCGCCCTTCACCGCGGCCTGGCGTGCGGTGATCTGACCCTGACCGGCTTGGAGCACCTGACCCATCAACACGAGGTCCACACTCGCGGGGTCAACCCCGGTGCGATCGAGAACCCCTTTGATGGCGGCGCCGCCTAAGTCCATTGCGCTCAGTGACGCGAACGCGCCCGCGAGTTTCCCAATGGCGGTTCGACTACCGGCGACGATAACGCTGCGTGACATGAAGACTCCTTTGTTCCAAGGGAACCAATATTCACAATAGACGGCTCTCCGAAGTCTCTATCGGGGCGAAGAGAACAGTAGGACGGTCGCGAGCGCGATAAGTCCGATCGCCGAGAGTCCGGTAAGCCATCTGCGCACGGTGGGTTTGGCCAGCACCGTGGCGGCCCGGTCGACCGAGGTGACGAGTGTCGCGTACCAGCAGGTGGCAACCAACGCCTGCACGCAGGCGAGGGTGATGATGCCCGTGGCCAGCGAGAAATCGCGCGGCACGAACTGGGGGATGAACGCCACGGCAAAGACGGCGGCCTTCACGTTGGTGAGGTTCGTGATGAGTCCGAGGCGGAACGCCGCCGCAGGTCGAACCCGCGCCTGACCTTGGACGTTGAACTTACCCGCGACGTTTCGCAGTTCGAAGAGCGTCTGGACGGCGAGGAACACGAGGAACGCGACGCCAGCGAACTTCAGAATGTTGTAGGCCACCTGCGAGTGCGCGAAGACCTGACTGAGACCGATTGCTGACGCCAGACCCCAAATGACCAACCCGAGCGAATTCCCAGCCACGGAGACGTAGGCACAGCGCGCACCACCGATCATGGTCTGGCGAAGCACCATCGCGACGCCCTGGCCGGGCACCATAGCGAGCACCAGTGCCGTGAGGGCGAAAGCGGGGATGATGTGGAACAACGCCATCGAGCGAGTTTACGAATACGTGCACGACTTCGTATCTGAGAATCTGGCCGCCAAGTAACCTCACCGCCATGAGTGAGATTCTCGACGCGGTGCGCGCCGGTGCTTCGGGTGAGGTTTTGGCGTCGATCGACATGCCATTAACGACGCGGGCCGTCTTCGTTCGACGTGACGAACAGTCAATGTTCGAAGGGATGGCGAGTGTCGACAAGGATCCGCGTCGAAGTCTTCACGTTGACGAAGTGCCTGTCCCTGAATTGGCGCCGGACGAGGTCTTCATTGCCGTGATGGCGTCGTCAATCAACTTCAACTCGGTGTGGACGAGCATCTTCGAGCCGCTCTCCACATTCGGATTTCTTGATCGACTCGCCAAGGAGTCTTTCTGGGGACAGCGTCACGCGCTCGACTACCACGTCATTGGCTCAGATGCCGCCGGCGTCATTATTCGGGCCGGTTCGGCCGTGAGAAATTGGAGCGTCGGTGACGAGGTGACGGTCCACTGCAACTACGTCGACGACCAGGATCCGTCCAGTCACGACGACTCGATGCTTTCGAGCAGTCAGCGGATCTGGGGATTTGAGACCAACTTCGGAGGACTCGCGGACATTTGTGTCGTGAAGGCGAACCAACTCATGCCCAAACCGACCCACCTGACGTGGGAAGAGGCCGCGGTCAATGCGCTGTGTAACTCCACGGCCTATCGCATGTTGGTTTCGCACAACGGTGCGCCGGTCACCCAGGGTGACAAGGTACTCATTTGGGGTGCCTCCGGAGGCATCGGCTCTTTCGCGGTGCAGCACGTCCTCAACTCAGGTGGCACGCCAATCGGTGTCGTGTCGAGTGCGAGCAAGGTCGAGACGCTACGCGAATTGGGCTGCGAGCACGTCATCGACCGTCGCGCCAATGACTACCGGTTCTGGAAAGACGAGCACACCCAGGACGAAAGTGAGTGGCGCCGACTCGGTAAGGACATTCGGGCACTCGTAGGCGCCGATCCCGACATTGTCTTTGAACATCCCGGTCGCTCGACCATGGGTGCGAGCGTCTTTGTCGCGAAGCGAGGCGGCACGATCGTGACGTGTGCGGCGACGAGTGGGTACATGATCGAATACGACAACCGCCATCTGTGGATGAAACTCAAGACGATCAAGGGTTCGCACTTCTCGAACTACCGCGAGGCGTGGGCGGCGAACCAGACAATCATGGACGGCAAAGTCGTGCCGCCACTCTCTGCGGTCTTCCCACTCGTCGAGACGGGGGAGGCCGCGTATGAACTTCACCAGAATCGCCACGAGGGCAAGATTGGCGTTCTGTGCGTGGCGGACCGAGAAGGACTCGGCGTCACGAACCCCGAGCTTCGAGCGAGTGTCGGCGAAGATCGGCTCACCATCTTTCGTCGACACGACCAGGAATAGCCATGACATCGTTACTGACCGAGATTGACCACATCGCCATTGCAGTCAACGACATTGACGCGGCGATCAACTGGTACGAGGACGTGTTGGGCGCCGTCGTGGTGCACCGCGAGGTCGTGGTGTCCGATGGCGTCGACGAGGCATTGATCAAGGTGGCCGACTCCTATATCCAACTCCTCACGCCGACCCGTGACGACTCACCCGTGGCGAAGTATCTGGCCAAGAATGGCGAAGGACTGCATCACGTGGCCTACCGCGTCGACGACTGCGCCATCGCCCTCGACGCGGTAAAGGCCTCAGGTGCACGGGTCATTGACGAAGTGCCGCGCCCCGGATCGCGCGGGACCATCGTGGCGTTCGTGCACCCCAAGGCATCGTTTGGGACATTGATCGAGCTGGTCCAAGAGGGCCAGTAGCGACCAACTTGGCACGACCCTGTTTCGATCGAGTCGGGACTCGTTGTGATGGACCCCTTTACTCGCGAGGGCGACCTCTCTATTGATTGGATAGCCTTGCAACTCATGGAGCATTCAATGCAAGAGCGCTTGGCGGATCTGGAAACTCGCAAGTCCCAAGCGCGCGTGGCTGGCGGCGAGAAGTCGATCGCACGCCACCTTTCTCGCGGGAAGATGACAGCCCGCGAGCGAATTGAGTACCTGCTCGACGAAGACACGTTCCAGGAACTCGACATGCTGAGTCGTCACCACGCCGATGGGATGGGCATGGAGGACTACCGGCCCTCTACCGACGGTGTGATTACGGGATACGGAAAGATCGATGGGCGCCAGGTCTGCGTCTTCTCTCAGGACTCCACCGTCTTTGGGGGGGCCGTCGGCGAAGCCCACGGCGAGAAGATCCACAAGATCATGGACATGGCGACGACGATGGGACTGCCTATTGTCGGTCTCAACGACGGCGGGGGCGCGCGAATCCAAGAGGGAGTCGCGGCCCTCAACGCCTACGGCGGGATATTCATTCGCAACGCACGAGCGTCGGGCGTCGTGCCACAAATTTCGGTCATCCTCGGGCCCAGCGCCGGCGGAGGCGTCTACTCACCGGCCCTGACTGACTTCATCTTCATGGTTAAGGACACGAGTCATATGTTCATCACCGGGCCCGACGTCGTGAAAACCGTCACCGGCGAGGATGTCACGCTGGAGGAACTCGGCGGTGCGATGACCCACGCCACCAATTCCGGCGTCGCCAATTTCGTCATGCCGGACGAGAAAAGTGTGCTCGACGAGGTTCGTTACCTCCTGTCATTCCTACCGTCGAACAACATGGAGGAAGCGCCACGAATCCTCACGGGCGATGACCCCAACCGTCTGTGCGAAGAGTTGCGTGACGTGCTTCCCAGTTCGCCCAACCTGCCTTACGACATGAAGAAGATCATCACGTCGATCGTTGATGGCGGGGACTTCATGGAGGTCCATGCGGCGTTCGCCCAGCAGATCACCTGTGGCTTTGCGCGCATCGATGGTCACTCCGTGGGCATAGTGGCCAACCAGCCCAACGTGCTCGCTGGCGTCCTCGACATCGACTCGAGCGAAAAAGCCGCGCGCTTCGTACGCACCTGTGACGCGTTCAACATCCCGCTCGTTACGTTTGTCGACGTGCCCGGCTACATGCCCGGTACCGAGCAGGAGCACGGAGGCATCATTCGCCACGGAGCGAAGTTGCTCTACGCGTTCTGCGAAGCGACCGTGCCGCGCATCTCGGTCGTCATACGCAAGGCGTACGGGGGCGCCTACGTCGTGATGAACTCCAAGTCAATCGGCGCCGATCTCGCCTACGCCTGGCCGACCGCGGAGCTCGCGGTCATGGGCGCCGGCGGTGCGGTTGAGATCGTGCACCGACGCGATCTCCTCGCGTCGGACGATCCCCAGACACTGCGCAAGCAGTTGGTCGGGCAGTACGAAGAGGAGTACGTCTCGCCCTACATTGCGGCGGAGCGCGGTTTCATCGACGATGTCGTCGACCCCGCCGAGACGCGTCGACTCCTCAGTCGCTCGCTCGAACTACTTCGCAGCAAGCGAGAAGAGCTGCCGAAGCGTAAACACGGGAACGTCCCTCTGTGAACTACGGCCTGACGCCGCGTCCAGCGTTGGAACCTGACGAGTTGGCCGCGCTGGCCGCGGCTGCACAGGAAATCATCGTGCAGCAGAACTCCGTGCCGTTGATTGTTGATCCGGTGCCGAACTGGCGTTTCTCGGGTCGATGGTTCAACGGCGGTCACTTCTCGAACCGTCGACCACAACTCTTCAATTAAGCGACTCGATGATGCCCAAGAGGTCGTCCATGATCGTCGCGAGCGAGAAGTCCTTCGGCGTGTAGACCGCCGTAACACCAAGACGGAGTAGTTCCTTGGCGTCCTCGTCGGGCACGATGCCTCCGACGACGACCTTGGTCTCAAGGCCGGCACCTCGGAGACCTTCCACGATTCTCGGGACCAGGGCGAGGTGGGAGCCAGAGAGAATCGACAGTCCGATGACGTCGACGTCTTCGTCACGCGCGGTGGTGACGATCTCCTCGGGCGAGAGGCGGATTCCTTGATAGACGACTTCGAAGCCGGCGTCACGCGCGGCGACCGCAATCTGCTCGGCGCCGTTGGAGTGACCGTCGAGACCGGGCTTGGCGACGAGGAGTTTTGGCGGCGACCCGCGCTTCGCGGTGAGTGCCTTGGAGCGCTCGACGAGCGTGGCGAAAAGTGGACCGCGCGCCGCGACGCGCGTGCGCACGCCGGTCGGCGCACGATATTCACCGTAGACATCGCGCAGGGCGCCGGCCCATTCACCGGTCGTACCGCCGGCCTTTGCCAAGGCAATCGTGGGCACCATGATGTTGTCGCTCACGTGAGCGCTGGCGGCAACCCGACGCAGTTCGGCGAGGGAGGACTCGACCTGCGATTCATCGCGCGTGGCGCGCCACGTCACCACATCGTCAATCAGCTCACGTTCAACCGCGGGGTCGACGGTCATGATGGCCTCGAGTGCGGTGTCGCTCGTAAGGAGCGACTCGGCCGTTTCGGTGAAGCGGTTCACGCCAACGACAATCTGCTCACCGGACTCGATGCGCGCCACGCGCGCCGACTGGCTTGCGACGAGACGGCCCTTTAATTCATCGATCGCTTGAAACGCGCCGCCGAGGGCCAGCACGTCGTCGAGTTCGATGCGGGCCGCGTTCGTCAACTCCTTGACCTTGGCCTCCATGACCTGGGAGCCCGCGAAAATGTCGGGGTACTCGAGCAGGTCGCTCTCGAAGGCGAGCACCTGCTGCATCCGAAGACTCCACTGCTGGTCCGAGGGACGTGGGAGGCCGAGCGCTTCATTCCACGCCGGCAGTTGGATGGCTCGGGCGCGCGCGTCAGCGGACAGCGTGACGCCGAGCATTTCCAGCACGATTCGCTGGACGTTGTTCTCCGGCTGTTGTTCGGTGAGTCCCAGCGAGTTCACCTGCACGCCGTAGCGAAAGCGGCGAAGTGAGGCATCTTGCACGTCGTAGCGCGAGCGACAGATCTCGTCCCACATTGCGGTGAAGGTTCGCATCTTGGCGATCTCTTCGATGAAGCGCACGCCGGCGTTTACGAAGAAGGAGATTCGACCGACGACGTTGGGCATCTGGTCTGTTGCGATCTTTCCCGAGTCACGTACTGCGTCGAGGACGTCGATGGCGGTCGCGAGAGCGTACGCGATCTCTTGGACCGGGGTGGCACCCGCCTCTTGGAGGTGGTAGCTGCAGACGTTGATCGGATTCCACTTGGCCGCGTGATCGTGACCGTAGGCGATCATGTCGACGATAAGCCGCTTCGACGGTTCGGGCGCGAAGATGTACGTGCCTCGACTGAGGTACTCCTTCACGATGTCGTTCTGGGTGGTGCCTTGAAGTTGGTTGAGGTCGACGCCCTCTTCTGGGGCGAGGGCGAGGTAGAGGCCCCAGAGCCACGCCGCCGTGGCGTTGATCGTCATGGACGTGTTCATCTCGGCGAGGGGGAGACCGTCGAAGAGTTGGCGCATGTGACCGAGGTGCGCGACCGGAACACCGACCTTGCCGA
>DATCCA010000138.1:0-5894 GCA_036511575.1 Acidimicrobiales bacterium | reverse complement strand
GAGCAGGGTGTCAACGCGCTCTCGGGGCAACAACTTCCCGCGCGCGACGTGGCGATCACGAGACGCCTGGGGACCACGCGATGAGCGATCGAGCCGTTCCTTCAACTCTTCGACGAGCGCACGCTGGTGCGACTGGTTGGCGTCAAACGCCTCACCGCGACGATCGATTGCAGAAGAAAGTTGCTCCACCGGTCCCCCAATTTGAGTTAGTGTTAACTAACTGAAAAGTGTACCAGTGGGAATCCGCCCCGTCCAGGCCCAAGAGGTGTTTGTGAAGGAACTAACGCGACGCAGCCGTGAGAAGGCCGAACGGCGCGAGCAACTACTGGCGGCGGCGTCACGACTCTTCGCCGAACGGGGCTTTCGAGCTGTGTCCATCGAGGACCTCGCGTCACACGCGGGCGTCAGCGGACCAGCGCTCTACCGCCACTTTGACAGTAAGGAGTCGATCTTGGCCGACCTCTTGATCAACGTGAGTGAACGACTGCTGCGCCAGGGCACCGAACGCGTCGCGAACGCGAAGTCGCCAAGTAACGCGCTTCGCTCACTCATCACGTTCCACACCGATTTTGCCCTTCGAGACCGTGACCTCATTCGCATCCAAGATCACGACTTCGCCAATCTCGCGACGGGCGATGCCAAAGAAGTCAGTCGACTGCAACGGGCCTACCTTGAAGTCTGGGTCACCGTGCTCAACGAGCTCGATCCCACGGACTCCGAGAGCGTCATTAGAACAAAGATTCAGGCGGTCTTTGGACTACTCAACTCGACGCCCCACAGTGCCTTGCATCGCGACACCGAAACAACTCGCGCGGTGCTCGAAGAAATGGCGATCGACGCCTTGCGTTTGCCGTTTCTCACATCGTCTCCGGTATCCGCGTCCTGAGACCCACGCGCTCGCGAGCGGAACGTCGAACAATGTCAGCTGACGCGAACCGCCGAGACAACCAAACGTTCGCTGTGCGTATCGAGTCGCGAAATCCACTCTCCGGCGCAGGTGACCAAACTGAGATGAGCCAGTCCGTCACTCGAGGGTTGGGCCGGCTCACCTCGGGGGGGACCGGTCCCGTAGATCAAGTCGAGGACGGGCAGGGTCTTCGCCTGCGCGAGGGTGTACGAGTGCGACGAGGTCACCACGAACTGCTCACGCAAGCCGGTCGTCGTGTCGCGTAGGTATATTCGGTCACCGGGAACGAGTTCGGAGAGTCGCCCGAAGACCGCGTAGTCCCCGTAACGATCATCGATGTGCCCCGCGATCGTCGCCGTTCCGACGTCGCCGGGCACCGCACTGCCGCGATACCAGAAGGTGTCGGACCAATCAGGGCTGTTCGCGCCACCCTCGGGAGCCGCCATCGCCGCCGCTGACGTCATGCCGACCGCGAGCAGTGGACTGTTCACGCCGATGCTCGGGATCACAACGGCGAGGGGTACACCAATCGCCGGCGCCTCGAGACTGCGCCGCATGGACGTCGAAACTGCCGAATCGAGACTGTGGTGCTGGACCTGGATCTTGGAGGATGGCATCGCCACGTATTTCGTCGAGGGACCAGAATTCGACGTGAGGGTCATGGCCAACACCACCGCCGCCACTGCGGCGGTGCCGGCGGCGGCGATCAGTTTCTTACGACGTCGCGCGATCATTATCGATTACCGACGATTGACCTGGATTCGATGCGACCGCGCGTAGAGCGCGAGCCCGCCGCCAAATCCCATACCCAAGAGTCCGACAATGGGCCATGGGCTGCCCGTTGGGCTGAGCGGTCCTCCGCCCGTTATAGGTGCTCCCACCAATGGCGGCGCCGTCGTGGTGGTCCCTCCGATGCCCGAGATGGTCGTAGTGGTGTTCGACGACGACGACTTGGTTGCCGTCGAGCCGGGCGTTGTGGTTGGCGTCGTGGTGCCCGAACGCGTTGTGGTCGTGGTCGCGCCAACTGCGGTCGTCGTGGTAGTCCCGCCGGTCGTGGCCGTGGTCGTGGTCGTCGGTGACGAGACGTTGCAGGTGGGTGACGTGATCGTGTTGTCGTCGAGCGTGACCGCACCGGTTTGAGCGAGTGCGCGGCCCGCGAGTGTGGCGCCCGTGTTCATGGTGATCGACGCCAGCGCGAGGATGTTGCCAACAAATGAGCTGGTCGTGCCAATCGTCGCGGAACTGCCTACTTGCCAGTCGATGTTGCACGCCTGCACACCGCCGGTCAACACAACGCGACTGCCCGGCGCTGTGATGAGCGTGCTCACCGCCTGGAAGATGAAGACCGAATTCGCGTTGCCGACCAAGGTCAACGTGCCAGTAAGCGACAATCCGGAACTCGCCGAGTACACACCCGGAGTGAGCGACTGGCCGCCAAGGTCGGTGTTCATAACCGCCGTCGTGGGCGCCGCCATCACCTGGAGGTACGCGTTCGTGACGTCGTTGGCGGCAACGTTGGCGGGTCCGCCCGTGGGTCCACCAACGTTCTGCGTGCCACCGATCACGCCTGGGGGGAATCCCGTGACGGCGGTCCCGGGATAGAGGTCAAGATTGCCGCTCAACGTACTCGAACCGGTATTGGTCACGGTCGAGCCGGCGACCACCGATGCGGCGGCGGCGGTTCCGAGATTTGGTGCCGTCGCCGACCAGGCGGGCGATGCGCCGAAAGCGAACGTGAGTGCTCCGACGGTGAAGACCGAGAGTCCCAGACGAAGTGACGCGGACTGGATGCGAAATGGGTGAATCATAGTATTGCTCCTCTAAATACTGCACACTGACGACGTTCTTTAGGGTTGCGTCTGCCCGGAAGAGGAACGTCAATCTTGAACGGGTGGACCTATTTGCGCCGACCGTCGAATTGCGCGCGCCACACTGCGGCAGCACGCTGGGCGCTATCTCCGTGACGGAATCGACAGCGCTCTCAGGATCTCCATCGATCCGACCACATTTCTTGACTAAGACGCACGCTTTAGAGCGTCGAGAAAGGCAGACAACGCAACCCCACTACGGGCGAGGCGTCGAGCCCGAACGGGCGACAGCCGCAACGGCCGTCCGACCCGAGTAAGGCGTCTCACAGGTAACCGAAAAGTTAAGTTCAACTTCTGTCTACAACTTAATGCTGTTGAAAATCTCAGTGACTTAATGCTCCCCAACTTACGAACGTGAATGCAACAACAGTTGGACTACCGCTCTAAGATGCTCGCTTCGATACGAGGCACTATCAGGACCTTCGCCATTTACTCCTCGTGGTTTGTGAAGGCGTCTTTCTTCGCGTCAGCAACTACGCGAGTGAGAGGAAACCCGACGTGATGCAGAGACCAAACGCGTCGATGACGAGAAATCCCGCGATGAGCGTAATGACGACTGCTCGACTGAGCCGTCCTCGAAGTTGGTACGACGGCACGGGCATGTACCAGTTCGGTAGAAGACCTGGAGGCTCAGTGCCGACGGCGCTCCACGCGACTGCGTTTTCGTCGAGCACAAGATTTGGGTCTGCCGCGAGCGCAAGCGCCGCTAACTCATCGTCAGAGAAAGGCGTGCCGTCACTGACATCGGAATCAATTGTTCCGTAGTCCAAGCTGGCCTCCTTCGTCTCACTTTGAGCGTACGGGAGATTCAGTCTCACCAAACGTCAGTTCGTTACAACGATGTGGCGTTGCCTAACCCAGATTGAAGGACTTGGCCAGATTGCCGAGGCCCCCCAGGCCCCCTGCACCACCGCTGTTGCCCCCTTCGGGTATGTACGGCTGCAACGCGTGCGCCAGTCCCGGCAACGTCATCGTCTGCAAGTGGACCTTGCCCGGTCCAGTGAGTTTCGCGAGGAAGAGCGCCTCGGCGCCGAAGAACATGTTCTTGATGCCCTTCACCATCTGGATGTCCAAGTTAACTTTCGCCTCGAAAAGTCCAACGTGTCCGGGGTGCACGAGTATCGATTCACCGGCCCCAAGTTCGTACGTCACAATCTCGCCCGACAGTTCGATCCAGGCCGTTCCCGCACCCGCGATGCGCTGCAAGATGAATCCATTGCCGGAAAAGACACCGACGCCGAGCTTCTGCTGGAATCCGATATTCAGGGTCACGCCGTCGGTACTCGCCAAATAGCCGTGCCGTGAGACCATGTACTCGTTCTCCGCGTCGACATGTATCGGCATAATCCGACCGGGCAGTTTCGTCGCGAATGCGACGGTCGAATTGTCAGCCGAGGCGGTGTACTGCGACATGAAGATCGTCCCGCCGGCGACGGCGCGCTTGAGGACACCGACGAAACCGGAACCTCCAGCCCCGGCGGTCTGGGTGGTCATCACCACGGTGGGTGACATCCAGGAGAGTTCACCACCCTGGGAGATCACCGACTGACCTGACTTCAGTTGCACTTCAAGCACCGGGAGTGTGTCGCCAAGCACGCGGTGCGCGACACCAGTTCCTTCGCTGTCGGAGAATGCGGGCAGCCCACCATCAACTTCTTCGGTCATGGAGATCCTCTCAGAATGTTTCACTCATACTGGCACGAAATCGTCGTGGGCCGACAGGTCAAAATACGCACGACCTCACGCATCTCCCTGATTCTCGAAGGCCAGATGTTGGGAGAATGATGTTGAAGCCGCGGTCAGAGAGGGAAAATATCGGGAGTATTGTGGAAAACGGGCCCCTACGCGACGTGACTCGTTACGAGAGTGTGCCGAGATGTACCGAAGGAGAACGCTGCGTGGAGCCGACGAACGATCAGGATCCGAATTACTACCACCGAGTAGTGGACTGTCAATGGGCCTGCCCCGCTCATACGAACGTACCGGGTTACATCCGCATGATTGCCCAAGGCCAGTTCGACGATGCCTACATGCTCAACCGCGAATCCAACGTCTTTCCCGGCATCCTTGGCCGGACCTGTGACCGGCCGTGCGAACCGGCCTGTCGCCGCGACCGTGTTGACGGGAGCCCCGTCGCCATCTGTCGATTGAAGCGAGTCGCCTCGGACCTTAAGGGTGACATCTCCGACCGCCTGCCCGTGGTCCCCACCGAGAAAAACGGAAAGCGCGTGGCGTGCATTGGCGCGGGACCGTCGTCACTTACCGTCGCCAACGACCTTCTTCCCTTGGGCTACGACATTGTCATGTTTGAACAGTTCGCGAAGCCCGGCGGTCTGATGCGCACCAACATCCCCGAGTTCCGACTGCCCGACAAGGTGCTCGAAGACGAGACGCAGGTCATCTTGGACATGGGCGTAGACGTTCGCTACAACTCGCCAATTGAGAGCATGCGCTCGTTGCTCGCAGAAGGGTTCGACGCGATATTCGTCGGCGTCGGCGCGCCACGGGGCAAGGAACTCGAAATCCCCGGGCGTCACGACGAAGTCGACTCGCACATATTCATTGGCATCGACTGGCTCGAATCAGTCGCGTTCGGTCACATCACCGAAATCGGGTCGCGAGTCCTGATCATTGGCGTTGGCAATACCGCAATGGACTGCTGTCGCTCGTCGCGTCGACTCGGCGGCTCCGACATCAAGGTCATGGCACGACGACCGCGCGAGTACTTCAAGGCGTCACCGTGGGAACTGGACGACGCCGAGGAGGAAGGCGTCGAGATCATTGTGAATCACGCGCCGAAGCGTTTCGTGATCGAGGACGGAAAACTCATTGGCATCGAGTTCGACGTTCTCGAATGGGACGAAGGGGCGAAGCGCTCAACGGTTCTTGAGACGATCATCATCGAGTGCGACGACGTGATTCTCGCCATTGGCCAGGAGAACGCCTTTCCGTGGATCGAGCGTGACCTGGGAATGGAGTTCGGAGAGTGGGATGTCCCCGTCGTCGATGAGCGCACCATGCAGTCGACCTTGACGAGCGTCTTCTTTGGCGGCGACGCGGCCTTTGGTCCGAAAAACATCATCTGGGCGGTCGCCCACGGACACGAAGCCGCAATCTCA
>DATCCA010000137.1:0-5637 GCA_036511575.1 Acidimicrobiales bacterium | reverse complement strand
AACATTGACCCGCTGGTCAGCGAGCCCGAGACGCCGCTTCCCTGGCCGGCGCACGTGGAGCGCCTGGACGACGACACGAGTGGCATCTCATTAGTTCGAGGACAGCTCGTCGCGGTGGTCACTGAGAGCCCCGAGGAGGCGTCGGCGCTCGCCGATCGTCTTGGACGCTTCGTCGACAACGTGCACGGCGTGAGCGTCAACGGCACTCCACTGGGACTCTTCTCAGTCCGCGACACCCGCGCCAACATCATCGTCAGCGAGATTGAACCGCGACTGTTCTCGGGCGAACTGCGCTACGAACTAGTGCCCCACGGTGACGTGTCGAACGCCACCATCATGCCGGCCCTGGAGGCGACGAGTTCGCTCGATATCCTCGACGCGCTCGAAGACGGGCTCGACACACTGGTCGAAGAGCGCGGCCGCGGTTTCTCCGGTGGACAGCGCCAACGCCTCAGTCTGGTGCGCGCGATTCTGACCGAGGCGGACGTACTCATCCTCGACGAGCCGACGTCCGCCGTCGACACGCACACCGAAGGGCGCATCGCCGCGCGACTGCGCAACGTCCGCGGGGCGCACACGACCTTGGTCGCGACGACGAGCCCGCTGATGCTTGAAATGATGGACCGGGTCTACTTCATGGTCGACGGCAAGGCTGTCCAACAGGGCACGCACCGCGAGCTGATTGCGACCTCGGTGCTCTATCGACAAGTCGTGCTCCGAGAGGATTCCTGATGGCGCAGCTGCCAGTCGCCGATACCACGGTCGTGCGTGCCTACGCCAAAGTACTGATCAAGCAGCACCGCGGCGCGCTCGCGCGCATGCTTTCGCTCTACGGCCTCGCCGCGATCATGGCGTTGATACCGGCGTACGTCATCGGCGCGATTACCAACTACGCCGCCGACCACCGGCTCACGTCGTTTCGGATAACGGTGGACGTTTCGATCCTCTTCGTCTCGTCCATCCTTTACGCCGGCCTCTCCTTCCTCGCGCGACGTCGCAGTTACATCCTCGGCGAGACAGTCTTCGCGCAACTTCGAGAGGAGTTCCTCCAGAGTGTGCTGGCGCTGCCACTCGTGGAAGTCGAACGTGCCGGCACCGGCGATCTCCTCAGTCGAACGACGAACGACATCGAAGCGCTGTCGCGCACGGTGCGCTTCGCCATGCCCGAGTGGCTGGTCGCGATCGTCCAGGCGCTCTTGACACTCGTCGCCATGGTCCTCGTCAGTCCGCTCGCTGCCGTCGCCAGTCTCGTGTCGCTGCCCTTCCTCTACTACTCGACGCGTTTCTACCTGCACTACGCCCTCCCGGGCTATCGACGCGAACGAATGAGTTACGCCACGATGTCCGGCTCGGTCTCAGAGACGGCGGAGGGAGCGCGAACCGTCGACGCCCACCGCCTCGGTCCGCGCCAAGCCACGCGGATTGAAGGCAACATCCGTGAGTCTTTCTACTCCGAGATGTACACACTGCTGATGCGCATGGTGTGGTTCCCCACCGTGGAGAGCGCATTCGCCCTCGCCGTCGCGACGACACTCGCGTGGAGTGGCTGGCTGGCGCTGCACCATTCGATCACCATTGGTGCCGCGACCACCGTGACGCTCTACGTCGTGCAAATCAACGACCCAATCGACCGAATCATCTCGTGGCTCGACGAACTCCAAATTGGCCAAACATCACTGGCGCGCCTCGTGGGTGTGTCGGTGGTCCGCGATGATCGCCCGACCGAGGGCGTCGAGCCAACCAATGACACCATCACGATGACTGATGTCCGCTACGCCTACCGGCCAGGCTTCGACGTCCTGAACGGCGTCTCTCTCACAATCCAGCCCGGCGAACGGCTCGCCATCGTGGGGCCATCGGGCGCGGGAAAGTCCACGATCGGTCGTCTCCTCGCGGGCATCGACGCGCCGCGCAGCGGTTCGGTGATGGTGGGCGACGTCGCGCTCGCCAAAATGCCACTGCCGATGCTGCGTCGCCACGTTGCACTCGTCACGCAAGAGCACCATATTTTCATCGGCACTGTTCGCGAGAACCTCGCGCTGGCCAAACCCGGGGCGAGCGACGACGAAATCACCCGTGCCCTTGACGCAGTCGACGCGCTCGAATGGGTGGAGTCGCTCCCCGAGGGACTCTTGACCGAACTCGGCACGACGGGTTACCAGGTGTCGCCAGCCCAAGCGCAACAGCTCGCGCTCGCACGCCTCGTCCTCTCAGACCCACACACGTTGATACTCGACGAGGCGACGGCACTCCTGGATCCTCGCGCGGCCCGACACCTTGAACGCTCATTGAGCGCAGTCCTCCACGGACGCACCGTGGTCGCAATCGCCCACCGTCTCCACACGGCCCACGACGCCGACCGCGTCTGCGTGGTCGTCGACGGAAAGATCGCCGAACTAGGAACCCACGATGAACTCGTGGCGCTCAACGGTCAGTACGCCTCACTTTGGAGCAGCTGGCGCAACGAGAAGCCTGAGGCATCGTAGGCTTTTGGCCTGTGACTTCACTCTTGCGCGGTGCCGAGATCGACGCCTGCGTTCACCGAATTGCGTTAACGCGCGCTGAGCCGTCGCGCGCACAACGCACCGAGGTAACTCCCGAAATAGAGCGACGCCGCCGTGAAGCGGATACGCACCGCGACGCGGTGCTGGAGCGTTTGATGGCACTGCATCCCCGCGCGGTCGTGGCCACGGGACACGCGCACACCGAGGAACTAATCAACCAAGGCGTCGAACTGATCCTGAATGCACGTCTGACGGACGTGAACGCGCGACGCACCGTCGCCGTGCAGGGTTTCATCCGGATTGGTCGAAGCGAGGAACGGTTCATGTACGCGCCACTCGTCGTCAAGAATCACGAGGTCACCGAGGCGGCATCGACGCGTCGACTGTTCGAAGCCTCTCTCGAACGACTACTTCCGAGCGACGCAGTAGAGCGCGAGAATCTGGGACTTCGGCCAACGCCGCCCGTGCGGCGTGACGTCCTCATCCTCGACGGCGCCACGCGGGTGCTTGAAGCCTTTGGAGCCTCTGACCCATCGGCGCGCGGCGCGTTGATCGATCGCAACGCGCGACTGTGGTGGCTCGATCTGAAGAGTCCTACCTATTCGCGAAGCAATCTCGTGGCCTACGACGCTTTCTTTGACGAACGCTTCAATGTCCTTCGCGCACTCGATCACTGGTTCGACGTCGGCGGTGACTTTCCGACGTCGCCCTACTGGCACCGCGAGTGTCTTACCTGTGAGTTCTCCGAACACTGCGAAGGCGAACTTGAATCGGTCGATGACGTCTCGCTGACGAGATTCACCTCGCAGGCGCAACAGGCGATCTTGCGTGAGAACGGCGTTGCGACGCGCGCCACACTCGCGCGTCTCAACCCGCTTCGAGTCCAGCGTGCGCGAGCGGCCCGATTGCCACTCGACGACGCATTCGTACAAGAGGTTCGCCTCAGTCGCAAGATCGAGCGACTCGACGAGCTCATCTATCGGGCGCGGTCCCACGTGCGTCACACGGCGTTGCGAATCCTTGAGCCGTCACTGATGGGCTGTCCCACGGCGGACGTTGAAGTCGATATTGACATGGAGAGCTACGACGACGTCACCTATCTCTGGGGAGCGAGCGTCAGTGTGCATCAAGATGTGCCCGGCATCGCGGCCGGTCACGTCGCCTTCGCCGAATGGGGCGATCTCACAGCCGAGTCTGAGGCCGCGAACTTCTCGGCCTTCTGGTCATGGCTCAGCGGCGTACGACGTCTCTGTGAGGAGCAGGGACGAAGCTTCGCCGCGTACTGCTTTTGGGCGCAGGCCGAAGACGGCGCAATGAATCGGGCCGTCCTCGCACCGCTCGAGGGAGGACCGACCACAGCGGAGCTCGACGCGTTTCGCCAGACCTCGCCTCGTCAGTGGATTGACCTGCACGTTCTGGCCAAGGCACAGATCCAAACTGAAGGTCCCCTCGGACTGAAGCAACTGGCAACGGCCGCGGGCTTTACGTGGCGCGACGCGAACCCGAGCGGCGAAGCCTCGATGCTCTGGTACGAAAAGGCCCTTGGGGAGGGCGTCGAGGCGCAGACGTCGCGCACGCGGATCCTCCACTACAACGAGGATGACTGTCGCGCGACCAGGGCGCTGCGTAACTGGTTGAACGGGGCGGCGAAGTTGTTGTCGCATCGCGACGACCCCCTGGAGGACATTTGACGCTCGTTAGCATTGGTCGGTGATCACCGCATCCCGCGCCGCGTCGCGCGAAGTCACTTTTAAAGCGAGTGCTCGACTGTTCGGCGCTATCAGCTCGCTCGTGTCGTTGACGTGCGCGCTGGTGCTCGCGGTGGGACTCAGCCACCTCGCCCGGCGCCAAGTGACCTCAGGTATCTGGCTCTTGCTCATCGCACTTACGTTTCGCTCGCTGGTGTCCATTGCCGTGGGACAGTGGCACGATTACGCCAGCGCAGCCATTCGCCTTCACTGGCGCACGTTGCTGCCCCAACGCCTGACGCGCCCTCGAAGTGAGCGCGAACGCAGTCGCGGCGACCTCGCGCTCGCCATTGAACAGGCCGCCGACGCGCCGTTACTGATCGAGCTCGAGACGAGTTCTCTCCTCTCGCTCGCGGGCCTGATAGTCCTGGCGTGGGCCGGAGGTTGGTTAGCGCTCACCATTACGGTGGCACTGCTCCTTCTCGCCGCCCCTCTTTACCGGCGCGCCGGCCGTCGGAGCGAGGCCATGGCCGCCGAGTACCGCGAACGCCGCTCTTTGTTGGAGCAGCGACAGCTCGAACTGCTGTATCACACGACCGAACTTCGGGCGCTCGGGGCTGTCGACTACGGCGCGAACGAGATCGCCGCGATCTCGGCTTCGGAACACGCCATCGCGATTCGAGCCATTCGCGTGGCGCTTGGGTCGTCTCTCGTGACCGAGTTTCTAAGTGGCGTCAGCATTGGCCTCGTTGCCATGGTGGTGGGCTTCGCGTTGCTGGGCGGGCGAATCTCCTTGGCACATGCGTTGATTGCGGTTCTCATCACGAGTGAGATCTTCGTGAGCGTGCGCCGATACGGCGTCGAGTTCCATCGTCGAGAGGATGCCGAGCGCTCCCTCGCGGTCCTCGCCGAAACGACGGCGTTGCTTCAATCGCACCCGACGACTGACGTTCTCGTCGCGACGAACGTGCAAACCGAGTTCAACGATCACGCGGTGACGTTCGTACTGCGCGCTGGTGAACAGCTGGTCGTCACCGGGCCTTCCGGCTCAGGCAAGACGACACTCCTCCAGACGCTGTTGTCGTGGCGAGTTCCGCGACGCGGTGACGTCGCGCGAACAATCGCGGGCACCGGGCACGTCAGCGTCGAGAGCTCGCTGCTCTCGGGGACGGTGCGCGACAACGTGACACTTGGCGTCGATATTGAGGACCGAGAGGTGACGTCGTGCCTCTCGTCACTCGGATTGATTGGTCCTCGATTCGCCGACCTCGATACGACGTTGCTGGTTGATGGCGGGGGTATCAGCACAGGTGAACGGGTCCGACTGGTCCTGGCTCGATGCCTCTTGACCAGTCCGGCGCTTTTGGTTCTGGACGACATTGCGGGGGTCCTGGATGTGAATGCGCGAGTCCTCGTGCGAGATACGCTCGGTCGCTATCCGCACA
>DATCCA010000136.1:0-11153 GCA_036511575.1 Acidimicrobiales bacterium | reverse complement strand
CAGTTTGGGCCGTCAACAAACGTCTATGGGAAGTTCTGTGCGCACATTTTCGCCAAAAACAAGTGAGATCACCCGCGAGTGGCTCGTGATTGATGCCGAGGGCCTCGTCCTTGGTCGCGTCGCCACGGCCGCCGCCTCGCTGCTTCGCGGCAAGCACCGCGTCTACTTCGCCCCGCACGTCGACTGCGGTGACAACGTCATCATCGTCAATGCCGACAAAGTCGTCTTGACCGCCAATAAGGCGGCCCAGAAGTTCGCGTACCATCACTCGGGTTACCCGGGCGGTTTGAAGGCAACGTCCTGGCAGACCCTCCTCGACGAGGACCCGGTCAAATTGGTCTTCGACGCCGTCAAGGGCATGGTTCCAAAGAACCGTCTCGGTCGCGCCCAGATGAGCAAGCTCTTCGTCTACGCCGGCGCCGAGCACCCGCACATCGCACAAATGCCCACGAAGTACGACACCTCGGCCATCCGCCGCGGTTAAGGAGTCCTCAGTGCCGTTACCTCTCACCCAGACCACCGGTCGCCGCAAGGAAGCAGTGGCGCGCGTGCGCCTTCGACCCGGCACTGGCACGATCACGATCAACAAGCGTGCCTTCGACAACTACTTCACGTCAGCGACGCATCGCCAAATGGTGATGGAGCCCCTGCGCCTCATCGACGCGCAGCAGACCTACGACATTGACGCGACGATTGAAGGCGGCGGCGTTGCCGGTCAGGCCGGCGCGCTGCGACTCGGCATTTCGCGTTCGCTGCTTGAGATCGACGAGGCCGTTCGCCCGGCGTTGAAGAAGGCGGGACTTCTCACCCGTGACTCGCGCAAGAAGGAGACCAAGAAGTACGGCCTCAAAAAAGCGCGTAAGGCTCCTCAGTACTCGAAGCGATAGTGGCGCCCGTGCAATTTGGCACGGATGGCATTCGCGGTCGAGCCTCCGTAGACATCACCAACGACCTCGCCTACCGGCTCGGTAGTGCGGTCGCGAGCGTCTTCACGGGCTACGTCTTCGTGGGCTACGACACCCGCGAGAGTTCACCGCAACTCGCCGCCGCGGTCTTGGCCGGTCTACGCAACGGTGGCGCCATCGGCGTGAACCTTGGGTACTTCACCACACCCGGTGTCGCGGTCATTGCCCAACAGCGCGGCGGTGTCGGCATCGTGGTCTCGGCGTCGCACAACCCCTACTACGACAACGGACTGAAGGTCCTCGGTTTCGGCGGTGGCAAACTTGACTACGCGACGGAACACGCGGTCTCGTTGGCGCTCAACGCCGCGTCGCCTGCACCGTATGACGTCTTCGACGAAGTTCCTATCGACGAGCAGGCCGAGCACGACTACGCCCAGCATCTACGCTCGCTCGTGCCCACTGATCTTTCGTCACTGCACATCGTGCTCGACTGCGCCAATGGCGCCGCGAGTCACGTCGCCCACGAACTCTATGAATCGACGGGGGCTCGGATCACCACGATCCACGACCAGCCCAACGGTCGCAATATCAACGAGAACTGCGGCTCCACTCACGTGGGCGACCTCGTCGCATCCGTGAAGAAACTTGGCGCCGACTTGGGACTCGCCTTCGACGGTGACGCCGATCGACTCATCGCGGTGGACGCCATGGGCAACGTTCGTGACGGCGATGACATGATGATCCTTTTCGCATTGGACTTCTTAGAACGCGATGCGCTCGGCGGGGGACTCGTCGTTACCTCGATGAGCAATCTCGGTCTACATCGGACAATCTCTGACGCGGGCATTGCCATCGTCGAGACGGACGTGGGTGACCGCAATGTGTTGATCGCACTCGAAGAGAAGGGCTGGCCATTCGGCGGCGAGCAGTCCGGTCACCTCATCTTTCGCGGGCTCGCCCCCACGGGTGATGGCCAACTCACCGGCCTGCTACTCGCCGACCTCATTGTTCGTCGCGGGCCACTCGCCGAACAGGCCGACGCGGTGTGGCACCGCGTACCCCAAGAGCTCATCAACGTCGCGCGCGACGACTACGACGACGGTGCCGTCCAGGACCTCTTTGAAGAGTTGCAGACGACCTATGGCGTCGCCAGTGACGATGTACGGCTGCTCATTCGTCCCTCGGGGACCGAGCCGGTCGTGCGCGTGATGATTGAAGCGCTCAACGCGGACTTCGTGCACGACTTCTCCCAGCGCCTCGCGAACATCTTCGTCGCGTAACAGATGGCCCGAAAGACCGCAAAACGGCCCGAGTAGGATGGTGTCATGTGCGGCATCATCGGGGTCGTGGGATCCGACGACACGCTGGCGACACTTCTTGAAGGCCTGACGCGCCTGGAGTATCGCGGCTACGACTCGGCCGGCATTGCGCTCGTGCGCGCCGGCCAAACTTGGCGGGCCCGCACGGCGTCCGGCACTGAATCGGTCGCGGCGCTCAAGATTGAGTGTGAGCAGGCGCCCACCGGCTTCACCTCGGGCATTGGCCACACCCGTTGGGCGACCCACGGGGCGCCCGAAGCGGTGAACGCCCACCCGCACCTCGACTGTTCGGGCAACATCGCCATCATTCACAACGGCATCATCGAGAACCACACCGAGATTCAAGAGGACCTCGAGACGCGCGGTCACGTCTTCACGTCGGTGACCGACTCTGAGGTGTTGGCGCACCTGATCGAAGAGTCGCGTTCGAGTGGGCTCGAACTCATGGAGGCAGTTCGCCAGAGCCTGCTCGTCGTGCGTGGCGCCTTCGCCGTGGCGGCCATGGACGCGACGGAACCGAACGTCATCGTCGCGGCGCGTCGTATCTCGCCCTTGGTGGTCGGCACGGCGCCGGGCGAGACGTATCTCGCGAGTGACGTGCCCGCGATCCTCGACAAGGCCAAGGCGTTCTACGCCGTCAACGACGACGAGATTGTGCGACTCGGACCGGAGGGATTCCGAGCGATTGACCTCGAGGGCGCGCCGGTACGGCTGCACCAACTGTCCATTGACTGGGACTTAGAGACCGCGGAAAAGGGCGGTCATGACGACTTCATCTCCAAGGAGATCAATGAGCAGCCCGACGCCATCCGTTTGACGTTGCTCGATCGTCGTCGCGCCGATGGCACCATTACCTTCGACGAGATGCGTATCAGCGACGAGGAACTGCGCGAAGTGAAGCGAGTCACGATTGTCGCGACGGGTACCTCGTATCACTCGGCGTTGATCGCGAAGTACGCCATTGAACGCTGGGCTCGGATCGGTGTCGACGTCGACATTGCGAGCGAGTACCGCTACCGCGACCCGATCATTGAGATTGGCACGTTGGTGATTGGCGTCAGCCAGAGCGGCGAGACCATCGACACAATCCAAGCAACGCGCGAAGCCCAACGCCGTGGCGCGCACGTGGTCGCAATCTCGAACATTGTCGACTCGTCACTGGCTCGCGAAGCCGACGCGGTCATCTACACGCGCGCCGGACTCGAAGTCTCGGTCGCGTCGACGAAGGCGTTCGTTGCCCAGGTCTGCGCTCTCGAACTCTTCGCCCTTCGCCTCGCCCAGCTGCGCGGCACGCTGCCGGCCCACGAGATCGATGGACTGTTCCAGGGACTCAACGCGGTGAGTGGCCAAGTGGCGACGGTGCTCGATCGACGAGAAAACGTGCAGTTGGTGGCGAAGGAACTCATGGGTAGCCACGACTTCTTTTTCCTCGGCCGCCACGTCGGATTCCCGACGGCGCTCGAAGGGGCACTCAAGTTGAAGGAGCTGTCGTATCTGCACGCCGAGGGTTACCCGGGCGGCGAGCTCAAGCATGGACCGCTCGCGTTGATCGAACCGGGCGTGGTCGTCGTCGCCATCGCGACTGACCCGGCCATGCACGACAAGATGCTCTCCAACCTGGCCGAAGTAAAGGCCCGCGGCGCGAGTGTCGTCGCCGTCGCGACCGACGACGACGACAAGATCGAGGCCGTCGCCGACTATGTCTTGCGCGTGCCCGCGACGGAACCGATGTTCACGCCAATGGTGGACGTGATCTCACTCCAACTCTTCGCGTACGCCATGGCTCGGGGACTTGGTCGCAATGTGGACCGCCCTCGTAACCTCGCCAAGACCGTGACGGTCGAGTAGTGGCCGTCATTGGTGTCGGCATTGACGTCGTGGACGTACCGAGGTTCGAAATTGTTATGAATCGACGCCCACGAATTCTCGATCGGCTCTTCACCGAAGGGGAGCAGCGAGATGCCCGCGGCAGGGCGGAACGACTGGCCGCCCGCTTCGCCGCCAAAGAGGCCGTGATGAAATCGATGAGTGTCGGTGCCGGCTCGGTGCCGTGGAAGTCAATTGAAGTGAAGCGAGCACCGAGCGGTGCTCCGTCGGTGCTCTTGCACGGCGCGGCCGCTGAGTTGGCCGCCACGCGAGGAATTGACGAGATGGCCATCTCGTTGACGCACACGGCGATGACCGCCGCCGCGTTCGTGGTCGCCAGCTCCAACGCGCGCTGATGCAAGTCGAAGGAGTCCACCGTCCGGCGTGGGCTGAGATCTCGGCGTCGGCGATTGCGCAGAACGTCCGTGCGATCAAGGCCGTGGTGGGGGACTCGCTGATCTGCGCCGTGGTCAAGGCCAACGCGTATGGTCACGGGGCCGAGTTGGCGGCCAAAGCAGCCCTCATTGGTGGCGCTGATCTCCTCGCGGTCGCCATTGTGGATGAGGGCATTGAGTTGCGAGAGATGGGCGTCACCGCCCCCATACTGCTCCTCGCCGAAGTGCCGCCCGACGCCCTGAGCGACGCACTGGCCAACGATTTGACCTTGACGATTGGCTCGCTGGAAGGGGCCAAGGTTGCCGTGACCAGTGCTGGTGCGAGCGGTGGCGTGCACAAGGTGCACGTGAAAGTGGACACGGGTATGCGACGAATGGGCGTGGCGCCCGAGGACGTGCATGACGTCATCGACGTGCTCAGGGCGTCGGCGTCAGTTGAAGTCGAGGGCGTCTACACCCACTTCAGCGTCGCCGACGGATCCAGCGCCGACGCGCGAACCTTCACCCGGTCCCAGATCGAATCGTTTGGGGAGGTCGTCGTCGCACTCGCGTTGGGCGGCGTCACGCCAAAGTTATTGCACGCGGCCAACAGCGCCGGCGCACTCGGTTACCCCGAAGCTCGACTGTCGATGGTGCGAATCGGCCTCTCGCTCTACGGGTATCTTCCAGAGCCATGGCTGGCGTTGGCCCTGGAAGAAAAGGGTCAGCACCTGGAGCCGGCGCTGACGCTTCGCGCCAAAGTGAGTGCGGTGCGTCGCGTCGAGGCCGGCGAGCGTCCGAGTTACGGTCGACACCGCGCGCTCGACGCCGCGGCCACGATTGCGACCGTCCCCTTTGGGTACGCCGACGGCTACCCGCGTCGACTCTTCGCTTCGGGCGCCGAAGTGCTCATCAACTCGAAGCGCTACCCGCTGGCCGGCATGGTGACCATGGACCAACTGCTCGTCGACTGCGGCGACGACCCGGTGAAGGTCGGCGATGACGTGGTGTTGCTCGGACGTCAAGGGAACGAAGCAATTACCGCCGACGAGTGGGCCGCCCACGCTGGCACAATCTCTTGGGAGATTCTTTGTGGCATCGGCGCGCGCGTTCCACGCACCCTCGTGAGCTGAGATGGGTCGCGACCTCGCCGAACTGCCGACCTGCACGCGCTGCGCGCTGTCGTTGACGCGCCAACGCGTCGTCGTCGGCTCGGGGCCGATTGGCCCGGCCCTCATGGTGATCGGTGAGGCGCCCGGTCGTGACGAGGACGAGGGCGGTGAGCCGTTCATTGGTCGAAGTGGCCGTCTCCTCTTTCAACTCATTGGCGAAGAAGTAGGGCTCTCGCGCCAAGAGTGCTTCGTGACAAACGTCGTGAAGTGTCGACCGCCGGCCAATCGGACGCCGACGCGCGACGAACTGAGCACCTGTCGTCCGTGGCTGAGCGAACAGTTCCAAGTTGTTCGCGCTCCGCTTGTGCTGGCCCTTGGTAACACGGCGGCCCGATCAGTCTTCGGGTTTGAGAAGGGCATTGGACAGACCCACGGCCAGATTGTGCAACTCGGCGGCGGCCGTGGCCTGGCCACGTATCACCCGGCGGCCGCGCTGCGCGGCGGCCCTAGCGTGGTCGAGGTGATGCGCGCCGATCTTCGAATCCTGAAGAGTCTGGTGGTGACACCGTGATCTGGCGTCGCGAGGCCAAGACCGCCGCCGACACCATCGCGGCCGGCGAGGCGTTCGCCAAGGTCCTTCGAAGCACCGACATCGTCCTGCTCTCGGGAACACTGGGCGCGGGCAAGACGACCTTCGTGAAGGGAGTCGCGCGGGGTCTGGGCGTTCGTGATCGAATCACCAGTCCCACCTTCACGATGGTCCGCGAGCACCGGTGCTCCAATGACCTCGGCATCGTGACATTGCACCACTGCGACGTGTACCGCGTGGGATCGCTGGACGAGGTCGTCGACTTGGCGTTGGGCGAACTCGTCGAGGAGTCGGGCATCGCGCTCATCGAATGGGGCGAGCTCGCTGCGACGGTCTTTGGTCGGGACGTCATGACCATCGACTTCGTCGTCGATGACGACGAGCAACGAACGCTCATTGTCGACGGAGCACTCGCGCACCAGCGAGCCGCACTGCTCGATGAGTGGGTGACTTCGTGAATATCATCGCCATCGAGACGGCAACGCCAGCCTGCGCCGTTGGCGTTCGGACGGCGCAGGGGGTCGAGGTGAGTCGGGTCGTCAACGATGGACGGCGCCATACCGAAGCATTGGCGCTCGCCATGGGCGTCCTGCTCGATGAAGTCGGTCTCAGTGCGCGTGACGTGACCCGCGTGGTCGTTGACCGCGGGCCCGGTCTCTTTACTGGGCTGCGCGTCGGCATCGCGACGGCCATCTCCTTCTCGCAGGGTCTCGGCGCAGAAATCGTGGGCGTCACGTCCCTCGAGTTGTTGGCCCACGGGGCGTTCGATGCCGGGATTCGCGGCACGGTCGTGAGTTGCGTGGACGGACGCCGTGGCGAGATCTTTGCCCAGACGTTCCAACTGAATGACGACGTGCGAGCGCTGTCGGAGCCGCACGTCGCCAAAGCGGGCGACGTCGCGGACTACTGGGTGCGCCACGTTGAGCCGGTCACCTTCACGGGTGACGGTGTTGATCGTTACGCGAGTGTCTTTAGTGCGGTGGCTGATGCCACGTCGTTCGCGCAGTCCGTGCCGTCAGTGCATGCGGCCCTCTCGCTCGGTGCCGTTGGCCCAGCGACCGACGTGGTGACGCCGCTCTACCTGCGCGAGGCCGATGCCGTTGCGAATTTCACGACCCGCCAGCGGCCCGCGTGACCGACTGGACCATCCGCCTCGCCGAGCGGCGCGACGTCACCGAACTGTTGTTTATCGAGGAGTCCCAATTTCCCGAGCCCTGGACGAGACGGATCTTGCTCGACGAGATCAGTAACACCCTGACGCGTCGCTACACCGTGGCCGTTGCGAACAAACGCATCATTGGTTACTTGGGCGTCATGTTCGTCATGGACGAGTTGCACATCAACACCATCGGAACGCTCCCGGGAGAAGAAGGTCGCGGCATTGCGAGTTCGCTCCTCGACGACGCCTGGGCCGACGCGCGAGAGCGCGGCATCAAACGGGCCACGCTTGAAGTTGCCGTCTCCAACGAGCGCGCTATTGCCCTCTACTACCGCTACGGTTTCGCCCCGGTCGGCGTGCGCAAGAACTACTACGAACGCATCAACGAAGACGCCCTGATTCTCTGGGCCGACCTTCCCGAAAGCGACTAAGCACCGCCGCGTACGGGTAGAGGAATGGTGAAGACCGGTGGAACGGCGTGTCAGGTCGAGACAGTTGCCGCTCCCGGACTGCGCCGGTCAGGTGGGTGACGCGCTGCGTTGGCTCTTTGGACCGGCTCCGGGGCCACGCCCCGCGTCCTCGCCCGCGAACGGGATGATTCCGGAGCCAGGCAGGGAGGAAGCACTACCCACGTACGCTGGCACGATGGGTCTGGTCCTCGGCATTGAGACGAGTTGTGACGAGACGGCGGCCGCCGTCGTGGACCAGGAGTTCCACGTACACTCCTCGGTCGTTGAATCCTCGATCGACCAGCACCGAGCCTTCGGCGGCGTGGTCCCTGAGTTGGCGGGGCGCGCCCACGTCGCGACGATTGGCCCGGTCGTTCGTCGCGCCCTGCTCGACGCCGGTCTGAGTCCGACCGATCCGGCGATTGACGGCATTGCCGTCACGAGCGGACCGGGTCTGATTGGTTCCCTGCTCGTCGGACTTTCGGCAGCCAAGGGCTACGCCCTCGCGTGGGGGGTGCCCTTCGTCGGCGTCAACCACCTTGAGGGTCACCTCTTCGCGCCACTGCTCGAGCAGTCCGACCTGGAGTGGCCGCTGCTGACGCTGCTCGTGTCGGGCGGCCACAGCCTCATCGTGCTCCAAAGCGCTGCGGGACACCACGAAGTGCTCGGCGAGACGATCGATGACGCCGCGGGCGAGGCCTACGACAAGGTCGCCAGATGGCTCGGACTCGGCTACCCCGGTGGACCAGAAATCGACCACTTGGCCCAGGAGGGAACGGCCGGGTCCTTGAAGTTGCCGGTGTCCATGACGGGTGACGATTATGACCTCTCCTTCTCGGGGCTCAAGACCGCCGTCGTGCGAGCGACCGAGAAGCACAGCGACGTCGCGATTGCCGACGTCGCGGCCTCCTTCCAAGGCGCGGTCTGCGAGCAACTGCTTCGAAAACTACGAAACGCCCTCGAGCACCACCCGGTGAAGGGTCTCGCGCTCGCCGGGGGCGTCGCGGCGAACTCGGCCCTTCGTTCGGGCGTGAGCGAGTTGGCCCAGGAGTTCGGCGTGGTCGCGCACCTCCCCACGATGGCCATGTGCACCGACAACGCCGCGATGATCGCGGCCGCCGGGCTTTACCGTCTGGGGGCCAGTGGACCGAGCCCCATGGACCTGTCCGCCAACCCGAACTGGCAGTTGGCCGACGTCTCGTGAGTGAACTTTGGCTACCGCTCGAGATCTCGGACTGCGACCCGAGCCCCTTCATTCAGTTCCATCGGTGGTTTGACGAGGCGAAGGGGGAGATGGATGAGCGCGACGCCATTGCGCTCTCGACGTCAACACCGAACGGCCGTCCGAGTTCACGGATGGTGCTGCTTCGTCACGTCGACGACCACTCCTTTGGCTGGTTCACAAACTACGAATCTCGCAAGGGGGTCGAGCTCAACGAGAATCCCTTCGCATCGATCCTCTGGTACTGCGAGCCGCGGGGCCGACAGATTCGCATTGAGGGATCGGTTGAGCACATGACCGCAGAAGAGTCCGACACCTACTTCGCCGCGCGGGCACGGGGCAGTCAACTCGGCGCGCACGCCAGCCATCAGAGCAGTTCAATTGAGGGTCGTGAAGTATTAGAAGAGCGCGTTCGAGCGTTCGACGTCGAGTTCGCCAATCGCGATGTGCCGCGACCAGCAAATTGGGGCGGACTACGTCTCACGCCCGTGCGCTTCGAATTTTGGCAACACCGAGAAGACCGTCTGCACGATCGAATTGTCTATCTCCCAGACGCCGCGTCGTGGACGATGGAGCGTCAGGCTCCCTGACCCTCCAACTCGAGTGCCTTGGCGGCGCGACTGGCTCGAAGGGTGAATGGTCCAACCAGGAGCACCGCCGCGGTGGAGACAATGCCCGCGATCTGAAAGACCGTCCGCGGAGCGATCAAGGTGAGAATGAGTCCACCGAGGGCGGTGGAGGCAATCTCCGCGCTCGTGAAGATCGCGTTCGATGCCGCGAACATCTGACCTCGGACCTTCTCGGGGGTGCGTATCGTCAGGAGCGTCGTCGTCACGACGTTCACGACGCCGACCGCGACGCCGGTGATTGCCAGCAGCGGAAACATGTAACTCACGTGCTCGACCAGGCCAGTGGCGCCGACCATCACACCGATCACGACGATGCTCAACAGTGCCGCGCGAACGAGCGAGATGTCGTCCTGTTTGACCTTGGACGAACCGACGGCGCCGACGATGTTGCCCACGCCAAATGAAGTACTCACGAGTCCGTAGACGAGGGCCGTCGAATGCAGGGTCCTCGTGATGAAGAAGACCTCGGCGACATTGATGACAATGAGGGACAACAAGAAGATGAGAAACGTGATCACCAGTGGCCGCAGCACCTGGTCGCCGAAGAGCGTTCGCATCCCCGCCCCGAGATCGCGTTCACCTTTCTTTGGACGCACGGCGCCCGGTTCGGGCCGACGGTCGGTACGCAACAGTGCGGTTCCCACCGCGGCGCCAGCGAAACTGATGGCGTCGAAGTAGAGCGGCCAACTCTGACCGGTTACGCCCACGAGCAGTCCACCGAGACCGGGACCGGCCACCGCGGCAATGCCCTGGACGCTCTGCATCAGCGAGTTCGCCCGAGCGATGTTCTCCTCGCCGGTGATCGCGGGCACCAGCGCTGAGTAGCCGGGAAACGAGAAGGCGACGAAGCAACTGAGCAGCGCCATGAGTCCGATGGTCACCAGGCGGCCGTGCCACACGCCGATGCCGGCACAGACCACCGCCTCGCAGAGGCACAGCGCGACCAGCAGTCGCTTGAGCGCGAAATGGTCCACCACGAATCCGGCGATGGGCGCGAGCACCACCAGCGGCAGGGCGGTCGCGATCGAGACGGCGGCGATGCCCCAGGAGGCATCGTGGCCGTGGGCGAGGCGCAAATAAAGCGCGATCAGGGCAACGGCGTCGCCGAGATACGAGAATCCGCGAAGGAGGGCCACCAAGGAAAGGTCGCGCCGTTGCGCGGGTGCGAAGGCCACCGGCCAAGGTTACGAGCATTGCGAACTCCGTTGGCACTCAGACGTTTAGGCTGCTAAATTGGCAGTCGGAAGATTCGAGTGCTAATTGCACAGGAGGCAAGAAACTATGAAGTTGCACCCATTGGAAGACCGCATCGTGGTTCGTCCGGACGCTGCCGAGGCCACCACGGCCTCAGGTCTCGTCATCCCCGACACCGCCAAAGAAAAGCCGCAGCAGGGCGAAGTCCTCGCAGCCGGCCCCGGTCGTCGCAGTGACACCACGGGCGACGTGATCCCCACCGGCGTGAAGGTTGGCGACACCGTCGTCTACTCGAAGTACGGCGGCACCGAGATCACCGTTGACGGTGAGGACCT
>DATCCA010000135.1:0-4219 GCA_036511575.1 Acidimicrobiales bacterium | reverse complement strand
CCAGGGGGTTCGAAGAGATCGAGCGGCGCGTGCGTTGGATTCGATCGGGCTCGGGCCTCGGCGCCTCGGTGAGGACTTCCTCGTCCTCGACAGCCTCATCGGGCAACGTGAATTCCCAGGGCCGCGCGGTGTCCTCACGTTGCTCGCTCGCGAGGATCGAGGTGTCGAACTGGTCTTCGTGCGCCACCCAGTCGGCCTCACCTTCGCGCCATGCGGGGGCGGGAATCGCGGACCACGGGTCACTGCTATCGGCCGCTTCGCGAGCCACGACAATAGGTACTTGACCCGTCGGCGCGTCGGTCCAGTGCGGCAGCAGCGTCGTCGGGTCGATGATGACGGTGTCGTCGGCGACGTCGGCCGCGACGTCCGCGCCAGTGATCGTTACTCGCGAATCGGTCGAACTCACGACCGGCATCTCGCCCGTCGGTTCGTCGAACAGTGAGCCGTCGTCGTCAGACTTCAAGTAGTTCCTGCTCCTTATGAGCGAGTAGCGCGTCAACCACGGCCACCCCGTCTTGTGTCATCTTGTCAAGAATCTTCTCGAGATGCTCGATATCGTCGCTGGAGAGGCCACCTTCCTTCTCGAGGGTCTCCAACTCCTGACGGGCGTGGCGACGAACGCCACGAATAGAGACCCTGCCCTCTTCGGCTTTCGCGCGAACGATTTTGACGAACGACTTTCGCCGCTCCTCGGTCAGCGCCGGGAAACTAAGGCGGATGACGACACCATCATTGGACGGGTTGAGTCCGAGGTCGGCGTTACTGATGGCCTTCTCGATTGCGGCCATTGCCCCTTTGTCAAATGCCGAGACGACCAGCAGGCGGGGCTCGGGCACGGAGAAGTTGGCGAGCTGCTTGAGCGAGGTCTCGGTGCCGTAGTAGTCGACCATCAGGTTCTCAACGAGTGCGGACGAGGCACGACCGGTACGCACGGTGGCGAACTCAGCCTTCGCGTGTTCAATGACTTTCGCCATACGATCACGCGTGTCCTCCATAACGAGATCGACGAGTTCGTTTTCCATTACCTCACCAGCGTACCGACGGCCTGACCGTCGAGCGCGCGACCGAGATTTCCCTCGGCCATCAGGTCAAAAACGCGTAGGGGCAAATGGTTGTCCTTGCAGAAGGTGATGGCCGTCATATCCATGACGCGCAGGTCCTTCGCAATGACTTCGTCGAAGGAGATCTCTTCGAACTTCGTCGCGTTCGGATTGACGCGCGGGTCTTGGTCGTAGACGCCGTCGACGCCGCCGTGTGTTCCCTTCAACACAATGCTGGCCTCGATCTCGGCGGCACGTTGCGCCGCCGGCGTATCGGTTGTGAAGTAGGGATTGCCCATGCCGGCAGCGAAGATCACGACGCGCCCTTTTTCGAGGTGTCGAACGGCGCGGCGTCGAATGTAGGGCTCGGCAACTTGATCCATCCCTATAGCCGACATCACGCGAGTTGGTCGCCCGTGCGTTTCAATGGCGTCCTGCAGTGCGAGCGCGTTGATGACGGTGCCGAGCATGCCCATGAGGTCCGAATTCGCTCGGTTCATGCCGGCCATGGCGCCCGTTGCGCCGCGCCAGATGTTGCCGCCGCCTACGACGACCGCGAGTTCAAGTCCGCCGCGTTCCATTGCGCTCGAAATCTCGCGAGCGAGGAAGTCAACCGTCGATGCATCAATCGTCTCATCGCTTGCGGCCGAGGCGAGTGCCTCACCCGACAACTTCAAGACGACGCGTCGCACCTTGACCTAATCCCCAATGACCACTTGCGCGAACGCGGTGATCGTCGCACCGTTGAGCAGTTGTGCGATGGACTGCTTGTCGTCCTGCACGTACATCTGCTCGAGGAGAACGCGGTCCTTGAACCAGCCATTGAGCCGGCCCTCGATGATCTTCGACATCGCCGCTTCGGGCTTGCCCTCATTGCGGGTGATCTCTTCGATTGTCTTGCGCTCGGCCTCGATGTCGGCCTCGGGCACGTCTTCGCGGCTCAGGTACTGGGGCCTCGAGAAAGCGATGTGCAATGCGATCTCGTGCGCGAGTACGACCGTGCCGCCCTTGACGACGATGATCACACCGTTGACGCCGCGACCGGCCTGGGGGTGCCAGTAAGTGTCGATGACCTCACCTTCACCGGCTTCGAGTCGGAAGACCTTGCCAATTGAGATGTTCTCTTTGAGCGTCATGAGCATCTGGTCAATGTTCTCCTGGAACGAACGCACGGAGTCGACGCCTTCGGAGCAGACGCGCGCCGCGATCTCGTCGACCAGCGTGACGAACTCCTCGGACTTCGCGACGAAGTCGGTCTCACAGCGCAGTTCGACCATGGCGGCGGCATTGCCGTCACGCACGACCGCAACGGCGCCTTCACTGGCGTCGCGGTCGGCGCGCTTGGCCGCCGTGGTCTTTCCCTGGACGCGTAGCCATTTGGTGGCCGCTTCCATGTCGCCGTCGTTGGCCTCAAGCGCCTTCTTGGCGTCGAGAATTCCTACGCCGGTTGCCTGGCGCAGTGCTTGTACGTCTTTCGCGGTGATAGCCACCTTGGTTCTCCTCTTTGCTTCTCTGACGACGAAATTTAGGCGGTGACCGTCGTTCCGTCCGTCTCTTCGACGACCGGTGCCGGCACTTCATGCTCCGCGACCTCAGCGGCGGGCGCCTCGGCTTCGGGTGTTGCCTCGACCTGCGGTGTCTCGGCTTCAGCGACGGGCGCCTCGGCTTCGGGTGTTGCCTCGACCTTTGGCGCCGCGGCTTCAGCGACCGGGGACGCGGCCGCAACAACCGGTGCGTCGGGCTCGACGGCGGCCACCTCGACCGGAGCGGCCGGTGCCGGCTCTTCGACCAGGGCGGCGCGATTGGCCGGTGCCGAATTCTGCTTGGGCGCAATGACCGGGCGGTTCTGGCGGATGTAGCGACCTTCGGTCACGGCGTCGGCGATGAGGCGACACAGCAGCGCACCCGAACGAATGGCGTCGTCGTTACCGGGGATGACGTAGTCAATGACGTCGGGGTCGCAGTTCGTGTCCACGACCGCCACGACGGGAAGACCCAACTTGCGGGCCTCGGTCACGGCAATGTGCTCCTTCTTCGTGTCGATGACGAAGATGGCGTCGGGCACGCGGTCCAGGTTCGCGATACCGCTCAAGTTGCGGTCGAGTTTCTCGAGTTCGCGGCTGTGGCGAAGGGCCTCGCGCTTGGGCATGTTCTCGAAGTCACCGGCGCGCTGCATTCCGCGCAACTCCACCATGCGCTTCACGCGACCGGCGACGGTCGCGAAGTTCGTGAGCATGCCGCCCAACCAGCGCTGATTCACGAAGGGCATGCCGCAGGCCTTGGCGTAGTCCTCTATGGGACCCTGCGTCTGCTTCTTGGTACCCACGAAGAGGATGACGCCGCCGTCGGCGACGAGGTCACGAACGTAGGCGTAGCTCGTCTCGATGCCGAGGAGCGTCTTTCGCAGGTCGATCAGGTAGATCCCGTTGCGCTCGCCCAAGATGAATCGACGCATTTTGGGGTTCCAACGACGGGTTTGGTGCCCGAAGTGCACACCCGAGTCCAGTAGTTCCTGCAGGGTGACTAGTGCCACGTGTTTCTTCCTTCCGTTCGGTTGCTCGATCCACGTGGTGCACCGCAAGCGGCGACCGTACGAAACCACGGGGACATCTCATCAACTCCACCACTCTGGTGGGGCCGAACAATCCTACACGTTGGGCGATCTATCCCCTCGGGTGGGTGTCGTGGTGCACCTTCTGGAGTCTCGACTTCGAGACGTGCGTATAGATCTGGGTCGTCGTGAGGCTCTCGTGACCGAGCAACTCCTGGACGACGCGGAGGTCGGCGCCACCTTCGAGGAGGTGGGTGGCGTACGTGTGGCGAAGTGCGTGGGGGTGGATGTGGCCGCGCGCAACGCGGTTGTCGAGGATTCGGCGAACGTCGCGCGCTCCGAGGCGGTGACCGCGCCGGTTGTAGAAGAGTGCCAGAGGTGGCGAGTCGTCACGAACGACTTCTTGGCGTGCGTCCGCGATCCAGAGCTGCACGGCCTCAAGACCACGACGGTGCAGCGGGACGATCCGCTCTTTGCGGCCCTTGCCGAGCACGCGCAGGAGTCCCTGGCGAAAGTCGACACTCGAGAGATTGAGCCCGCACAGTTCTGAGACACGAAGGCCCGCCCCGTAAAGCACCTCACAGACCGCGCGGTCGAGCGTCGCCCAGGCGTCGTCACCCCAGTCGTC
>DATCCA010000134.1:0-9696 GCA_036511575.1 Acidimicrobiales bacterium | reverse complement strand
GCTCTACCCGCTTTCCCAGCAGGAGGAACTGGTCAAGCACCTCCCCACCGCCGACGCCCTCCACGTCATCGACTCTTTGTACGGCCACGACGGCTTTCTGCTTGAAACCGAGAAGATCGCCCCCATCGTCGCGTCAGCGCTGGCGAATTAACGCCAACGTCGAAGTAGCTACGCGGTCGATGCGGCGACGACGGCGTCGTCAAGTGCCATCCATAGACCATGGTGTTGACACCAACCCCACTGCGTCGGCGCACCGCCCGGCAGCGTTACGAGAATTTGCGTCCCGCCCTGTCGAGCTTCGTCGCTCGTGGTGAGTGAGGTCGGCCACTGAACCACGAACGGTGACTCGAGAGAAATCCACGCCACATTCGACGTCGCGCAACGCTGCGCCATCTCGTCAAAGAACGCCATCTGGTCGGATGCAGAAAAGTACGCAAGGGCGTAACTGTTCACCACGATCGTCAGGGCAGTCGGATCGCCGAGCGCCAGTGCTTCGCCGAGTCGCTCGCTCGCCGTTCCCTTAAGAATTGTCGTCGTCGGCCATGACGGACGGGCCGCGAGCACCGCGTCGAGGCGGGCCATTCGGCGAGGCTCCTCCGGCCAATAACAGGCCTGCAGCCAGAGACGATCGGCCTCGATCGAGAGGTCGAGCGGCGACGGGTCAACGCCGACTCGCGACACGACACTGGGCAGTGGCAATGAACGGTCGATGGGGGAATCGTCGCGACACACGAGGGTCAATGGGTTCTCGTCGTCGTACGAGTGCACCGGGAACCGGTCGAAGTAGAGATTGATGCCCGCCGACGTCCCAACGTCGACGACGTTGATGACGCGGTGCCCTCGCTTGGCAATGAGTGCAATCACTGCTTGAAACACCGCGGAGCGTCCGGGCTCGTTGGTCTGGGTCGAACGGTGCAGCTCACGGCGCACCGTGTCCGGCTCATCATTGACCACGCCCAGCACCTTCGTGGCCGCCCACGACGGATCGTCCAGCTGACCGACACGAGCTTGCGAATAGATCGCCGTCAGCACAGGGTGGCCCTTCAACGCCGCGAGGTGCAGGGAGGCAAGGATCAACATCGGATTGCGTTGTTCGACCCGGATCTCCGCGAGCAGCGTCTGCGCTTGCTCGTCATTCTCCAAGGCCGACAGAAGTGCTGCATAGAACGGAACGCGCGCGCGGTCTTCGGCGTTGAACGCAAAGTGGTACCGGCGACGGGCGTCCTCAAGGTCGAGAGCCATTGAGGTCACGCTAGCGAATCAGGACTCCCCACTTTGGCGTGTTGCGAAGGCCTTCTAGAGTCTCGTGGGTGAATAAGAAACTCGCGATCTTGCAACTCGCGCGACACCGCCAACCGGCGCTGCTCATCGTGGGACAGACAGTGTCGAACTTTGGCGACGGCGTCGCCCTCGTCGCGCTCACGCTCTTGGTCATAGACACCACCGGCAGTGTGTCAAAGTTGGCGTGGTTCGCGGCGGCGCGAATCACGCCGACGGTGCTTTTCCTCTTGGTGGGCGGCGTGATTGTCGACCGATATTCACGCCGACTTCTCCTTCTGATTTCGGACGTCGCACGGGCGGTGTTGACAGCGGGACTCGTGGTCCTCGTTGGCATGGGTGATCTTCATTTCTGGGAGCTGATGGTCTTTGGGGTTCTCTTTGGGACCTTCGACGCCGTCTTCGGTCCGGCCATCACGGCGATCACTCCCGAACTAGTACCAGAAGATCTGCTGCAAGCAATGAACGCGGTTCGTCCTCTGTCTAACAATGTCGCGGGCGGCATGATCGGTCCGGCCGTCGGCGGAGCCATTGCTGCAGTGAGTACGACCTGGGCCATCGGCGTTGACTGCGCCACGTTCCTCTTCAGCGCCGCCTGCCTCTTTTCAATGCATCCGACGCCGTCGCCCGCCCGTGACATTGCCAAGTCTGTGTTTGAAGAGGCGAATGAGGGCATCGCCTACGTCCGAAAGACGAGGTGGATCTGGACCACCTTGTTGGCGGTCGCCGCATCCAACGCCTTCGTGCTCAACGCAGGCTTCGTGCTCATTCCCTTCTTCTTGCTCCACGATCTGCACACGGGCAAGTTGATCGTCGGCTACGCGTTTACTATGGCCGGAATCTCGGGAACGCTCGGTGCACTTATTGGCACCAACTTGAAGACGCCGAAGCGGCGGATAAGGGTGATGTGGACGTACTGGACCATCTGCAGTCTCTCCGCCCTGATTATCGGCGTCGCAACGAATTACTGGGAGGTCTTCCTCTTCCCGCTGATTGTGTCGCCCACCGCGCTGTTGGGCAACGTCATCTGGGAGTCAATGTTGCAGAGCGAAGTGCCACGTTCAATCCTGGGACGAGTGAGCTCGGTCGACTTCTTCGTGTCGTTCGGACTCGGCCCGATCGGTTTGGTGCTCGCAGGATGGCTCAGTGGACTCATGGGCATTCGCACGTACTTCGTGGTGTTTGGTTCCCTCTGCACGTTGCCAGGCCTTTGGATCTTGCTGTCGCGACGCATCAACGAGATTGACAAGGGACGGGTCAGCGGATCTCCAGCTGGGGAGCCTCTGCCAGGGAGAGACCTACCAGGCGAGAACCCTTCTTCGAGCAACTTGGGTATATGACGTCGGGTCGAAACGATCGACCCTTCGCCTCGCCAGTGCGTCCACCGCGAACTTCGACCCATTCATCGTTGGTTGACTCATTGACGACGTGCGCCACGAAGACCCAGTGCTGGCGCCGCTCTTTGGGACCGTCGACCACCACTTCGTCGCCGGCCGCGACGCCGTGCCAGTACGTCGAACGGACCAGATTGCCGCGACGGGTCACTTCGGCGCGTTTTTTCATACCCCATTTCTACTCCGTGGCGCCGTCACCACTGGTGTGACAGCACTGTTCTACCGTGGAGAGATGTCCTTCACGCAGGCCCTGCCCCAGTCCGTTTCACCTTCTCGACTGTCGGACTTTCAGACGTGCCCGCGTCGCTACCAATACGCCTCGATTGAGCGCATCCCCCAGCCCGCGTCCTACGCAACGGCCAAGGGCCGCTTCGCGCACTACGTCTTCGAGCAACTCTTCACACTCGCACCCCGAGATCGCACCATCGAAAATGCGCGCGAGTTCATTGCCCCGGCGGTCGAAGCAATTCTCACTGAGGACGTCCGCGCCGATATTGACATGGACGACGCCATGCTCGCGAAACTCATCGCCGAGACCGATTCGATCCTTACCACGTACTTTCGTATGGAGGACCCCACGGCGATCTCCAGTGAGGGTGTCGAGTTGCGACTGGGAGCGACTGTGAACGGCGCACCGCTCTTTGGCATCCTCGATCGGCTCGATCGCGACGCCGATGGCACACTCGCCATCGTTGACTACAAGACCGGCGGACTACCCAATCGCAACTACGACTCTCAGACTTTCGCCAACGCCGAACTCTACGCGGCCCTCTGTGAAGCCTCACTGGGAGAGAAGCCCAAGAAGATTCGACTGATGTACGTCGCCAAGGGTGAGACCATTGAGCGAGATGTCACTGACGTCGTCGTGAAGGCGAGGTCGAACTCTGCCTCGAACGCCTGGGGGCGAATCAATCAGTACTACGATGACGGCGACTTCCCCGCGACGCCGTCGATAAACGCCTGTCGGTTCTGTTCGTACAAGGAGCTCTGTCGAGCCAACGGCGTCCCGGTACCGCGCTAAGCACGCTTCGTTGCGAAGGTGCCGTTACACGGCGCAACCTTTAACCTGAGGTCATGGCAACCTTCGATCTCTCCTTCGACTACCGCTGTCCATTCGCGAAGAACATGCACCTGCACGTGATCACCGCACTGCGCGCCGGCGCTGACTTTGACGTCACGTTCATGCCGTGGTCGCTCAGTCAGGGCAGTCGCCCCGAGGGCGCACCCGACGTCTGGAACGACCCCGCCTACGACGGTGACCTCCTGTCGCTAGCCGTGGGCGTCTCGCTGCGCGATCAGCAGCCTGACGTCTTCCTCAACGCCCACGAGGCGCTCTTTCGTGCCCGTCATGGTGGCCGCAAGCGACTGGTGACGCTCGACGAGATTGGTGAGGTGCTCGTGCCGCTCGGCATCGATACGTCGATGGTCGCCGACGACGTTGCCTCACGCCGCCCTCACGACGTGATTGCCGCCAGTCACAAGGAGTTCGACCGTTTCGAGGCCTTCGGCGTGCCCACGTTCGTGGTGAATGATCAGGCGACCTTCGTGCGCTACATGGACGAACCGAGTGAGGACGCGCAGGCGTCCGTCGAACTCATCACGACGCTCGTCAACATGATGGCATCACGTCCTGCACTCAACGAGTTCAAACACACGCAGTTGCCGGCCTAAACGGCCAAGCGTCTCGTCGCGGCACTCTTTGCACAGTGGTCACATCGAGCGGTGCCACTATGGGAGATGTGACCTCTGTCAATCAGCCGTTGGCGAATCGCAACGGTGCCGCCATCGACGAAGAGTTGGATCCCCATTCAGTGCACCTACATTGGCTGTTGCTCCTTCTGGCCACGCTCTGGACGCTCATCATCGTTGTGGTCGTCTTCTGGTATCACGTCGCGGAACCAATCGGTGTCTTGTCAATCACCGTCAATGGCCACACCTACACCGGCAATCCTCCCGCACTGACGCTGTTCGAGAAAGACGGAGTGTCCTCGCTCACCATTGTGATTGTTCCACTGGTGGGACTCCTCGTGGGAGCGGCAAGTCTTGAGGTGCGAACGCGACGTCGCACGAGTGCGCAAGGTGCAGCGGCACTCATCGTGGGTGCGTGCCTCGCGCTCTTCTCACTGTTCGGACTGTTGTGGGGCGTTGCCAGCATCGGCGTCGTCGGCGCACTCGTCATCCTCTCGGCCCGTTCCCTCAAGACGGTGCATGCCGACGAGCTCGCGTCGTAGCAACGCACGACCAATCGATGCAACGTGGAAAGAATCAGTGCGTTGCGTGAAAGGCGAGCAGCGTCTCGTACGTGGCATCGCGGTCGCCGGGGTTCCCGGCCATCGACGCGGAGAACTCCGTCGTCCCCGCTGCCTCCAACGCATGCAGTTGTTCGAGGACCTGCTCGTGGGTCCCGAAAAGCCCGACGTCAGCGGGTCCCTCTGCGCCTTCGCGGTCGAGCATCGCACGATAACTCGGTAGTTGGCCGTAGATGGCGAGCGTCTTATTCACGTTCTCGCGCGTGTCGCCCACGTCGTTAGTCACGGAGATCGGCAAACTGCACACGACGCGCGGCGTTGGTTTTCCCGCCCTCTCCGCGGCGGCGTTGATCGTGGGTACGACGTGTTCGGCGATCGTCTTGACGCCGGTCATCCAGGTGAGCGTGCCGTCGGCGTAGGTGCCGGCCATCTCAAGCATCTTGGGAGCGAGCGCGGCCATCAAGAGGCTAGGCGTCTCGACGTCCTTTGGGCCGAGGGGCCCGAACGTCGTCGCGCCCACACGTTCTCCAGTGACGTCAATCTTTTCGCCTCGAAGCATTGGCGCCAACGCGTCAAGGTACTCACCCATGTAATGGGCCGGTCGCTCGAAGGAGAGGTGCCACAGGTTCTCAACCGAGACCTTGTGTGAGAGTCCTATGCCGAGTGAAAGTCGTCCCCCGATGGCGTCTTGGACCGTGCGAGCCTGCGCCGCCAGCATCGTCGGGTGGCGGGTCTGAATTGGGACGACGGACGTGCCGAGGTCGAGGTCACGCAGTTCATGGCCGACAATCGCGAGCACGGTCAGCGTGTCGGGGCCGAAAATCTGCGACGACCACATTCGAGTGAAGCCCTTCGCTCGAAGTTGTGTGGCGCGCTCGAGCGTCTTTTCGACCGGCCCTTCGACGTCGAGTCCAATAGCGATCTCCACGCGAGCCTCCTTCACCGACCGGTATCGTTACGGTCGTGTTGAACGACTTCCAACCTATCGGACCAGTTGCCGTAGGGGTCGTGGGTGCGGGACAGTTGGCCCGGATGATGGGCGAGGCGGCGCGCGCAGCAGGAGTGACCTTGACGGTGCTGGCATCATCCCTCGATGATTCGGCGTTGGCAACGAGTGAGGCATCGATCATTGGCGAACCCACGGACATGGCGGCGCTCGAGCAACTCGCCGAGGCCGTGGACGTCGTCACATTCGACCACGAACTCGTCGACCTCGAGCAGATCGCAGCTCTTGAAGCCGGTGGCGTGGTGGTGCGTCCGAACGCACACGCACTGAAATGCGCGGTGGACAAGGGGTACCAACGCAAGACTTTCGACGGCGCCGGCATTGCGGTACCCCGGTTCATTGTCGTCGCGTCCGCGAGTGACCCTCTTCTCAACGGCTTCCTCGACAGCGTCGGAACTCCGGTCGTGAAATCGGCTCGGGGCGGCTACGACGGTCGCGGTGTTCGGTTCCCCGCCAGTCGCGCCGAGACGCTCGAGGTCATTAACGAGATGACCTCGTTCGGGTCCGTGGTCGTTGAAGAGCGACTGAATCTACGGGCCGAACTCGCGCTGGTTGCCGTACGGGGGGTGCACGGCGAATACGCGTCATACCCATTGGTCACGACGGTGCAGTCAAGAGGTATGTGCATTGAAGTCCGGTTCCCCGCCGAGGTGGACGAGAGCACTGCGCACGAAGCGACCCGACTGGGGCGCAAGATCGCCAACTTGATCGATGCCGTCGGTGTCGTCGCTATTGAGTTCTTCTTCACCGATCGAGGACTGATCGTGAATGAGATCGCGCTACGGCCCCATAACTCGGGCCACTGGACCATCGAAGGCGCGCGAACCAGTCAATTCACCAATCATCTCCTCGCCGTCAGTGGCCAGAAACTTCAATCGACCGAGCCGGTCGCACCTGCGGTCGTGATGGTCAACGTGGTCGGCGCCGACGAACCGAGTTCGCTCGAAGCCGCGCAAGGTATTGCCGGCGTCCACGTGCACGACTATGGCAAGTCGTGGCGTCCAGATCGCAAACTCGGCCACGTCACGGTGGTGGGTGACGATCCCCATGCGGTGCACGTGACAGCATGGGAAGGCGCGCGCGCGTACGGAACGAGAACTCGGGAGAGCTAGTGCAACCATTGGTCGGCATTGTGATGGGCAGCGCGTCGGACCACGAGATCATGAACGACGCCGCCACGCTGCTCGAGCGCTTTGCGATCCCCTTTGAGATCCACGTGGTGTCCGCCCACCGCACGCCCGAAGCAATGATTGCGTACGGGCTGAGTGCCCGCGGTCGAGGCCTCAAGGTCCTCATCGCCGGCGCGGGGGGGGCCGCGCACTTACCGGGAATGCTCGCCGCAGTCACCACCCTGCCGGTCATTGGCGTGCCCGTCGCGCTGGCCCGCCTCGATGGGATGGACTCGCTGCTGTCAATCGCCCAAATGCCGCGTGGCGTGCCCGTGGGAACCGTGGCGATTAATGGCGCGACCAACGCTGGGCTGCTCTGTGCGCGCATTCTCTCCCTCGGTGATGCGGCACTGAGTGCTGCCCTCGAGGAGTACCGCTTGGAGTTGGCCAGTCAGGCCACCCAGCAGGACCGCGAGCTACCAAGAAGTTAACGACATTCTTAAAAACGCGCCACGCGAATTCGTTCGCGGGCGAGGCGCGTCGGCCCCTAGTCTGGTCAAGGAAACAAGGAGGCCCCCATGGGTATCATGAAGCGCGTCAGCACACTCTTTCAGGCGAAGGCGAACTCCGCCCTGAACAAGGCGGAGGACCCCCGCCAGACGCTCGACCTTTCGTACGAACAGCAGCTCGACAACCTCACTAAGGTGAAGCGCGCCGTCGCCGACGTCGCCACCGCACGCAAGCGCGTCGAAATCCAGGCCGAGCAACTGAAGAGCCAGGGCGACAAGTTGGCCGAGCAGGCCAAGGCCGCCCTCGGACAGAACAACGAGCCACTGGCTCGCGAGGCACTCTCGCGGCGACAGGCCATCACCGTGCAGCTCGCCGACCTCGAAACCCAGCACGCCACCATCGTCGACCAGGAGCAGAAGCTCACCGACACCGCGCAGCGACTCCAGACTGAGGTCGAGGCCTTCCGCACGAAGAAAGAGACCATCAAGGCGACGTACACCGCGGCGGAGGCATCGGCCCACATCTCTGAGGCCGTCAGTGGTATCTCAACGTCAATGGGTGACGCCGGCGCCGCCATGCAACGAGCCCAGGACAAGGTGGCCGAGATGCAAGCGCGCAGCGGTGCGCTCGACGAGCTGCTGGCCTCGGGAGCACTGACCGATCTCACGAGTACCAACGACGACATCCAGGCACAACTCAACAAGGCTCAGGGCACGTCAGACATTGACGCGCAGCTCGCGGCGTTGAAGTCACAGGTCGGCTCTGGCGCCTCGACGGAGCTCGCGTCAGGTGACGCTTCGCCGGCCGCTGACGCTGCGCCGTCGACAGAGGGCGCTCAATAATGGCCAAGTCCAAGATTGAGGGTGACAAGGGGCTGAACGTACGAATGTTCATCACGGGCCTAGCGCTCGTGATTCTTTACGTCATCATCATCACTGTCTTAATCAACGTCGGTGTCCAGTTCGGCGTCGTCATTGTCATCGCTGCGGCACTGATCTTCTCCCAGTACTACTTCTCGGACAAGATCGCGATGTTCTCGATGCACGCGAAAGAAGTGACGCCCGAACAGGAACCTAAGCTTCACCAGATCGTGGATCGACTCTGTCTTCTCGCGGACATGAAGAAGCCGCGCGTCGGCGTCGCCGAGATGGACATTCCCAACGCGTTTGCCACCGGCCGCAGTCCTAGCCACGCGGTGATTTGCGCGACGAGGGGCTTGATGAACCGTCTCAGCGACGAAGAGCTTGAGGCGGTGCTGGCGCACGAGTTGAGCCACGTCGCGCACCGCGACGTGGCGATCATGACCATCGCTTCAGGTGTTGGCATGCTGGCCGGACTGGTCAGTCGAATCGCTCTGTGGAGCACGGTGCTCGGTGGTGGCGGTCGTGGCAAGAGCGGTCAGCAACTCGTTCTCCTGGAACTCGCGACCTTCCTGATTTCGATTGTGATCTACATCATTTCCTTCCTCTTGACGATGGCGCTGTCGCGCTACCGCGAACTCGCCGCCGACCGTTCCGGCGCGATTCTCATTGGCAAGCCCAGCGTGCTCGCGAGTGCGCTCGTGCACATCACCGGTGATATGGGAAAGATTCCCCGTACCGACCTGCGCAAGGCCGAAGGCATGAATGCCTTCTTCTTCGCTCCGGCACTGGCCGGCAAGACGGCGGCTTCGTTGTTCTCAACGCACCCGTCGCTGGAAGTGCGACTCGACCAGCTCAACAAGCTCGAGCGCGAACTCAACGGCTAGTGGGTTTTCGCGACGCGATGTTTGGTCGCACCAAACAAGTGGCTCCAAAGCTCGACGGCCTCTTCGCGCTGCCTTCAGCGGCGCTCACGTTGCAAACCGAATTGGACCTCGTCACGTCGGGCAACGCTGGTCTCTGTTTCAAGGCCGGGAGCGGCGAGAGTTCGATCACGACCGACGACGAAGTCATTCAACTCCTCAACTTTGATGACAAGACGGGCACCGTCAAGATCACGACCGACGATCTGGGTTTCAAATGGCTGGTGGTGAACGACCCCGAGCTCGACGGTCTGGTGACGCGGATCCACGGCGCGAATACCACCATGGTCGAACACGGACTCGGCCCGCGCCTGCTCTGTGCGGTCTTTGGCTTCGTACCCAAGACACCGCCCGGCGACGGATCGGT
>DATCCA010000133.1:0-17764 GCA_036511575.1 Acidimicrobiales bacterium | reverse complement strand
GCGGGGTAGACGGCACGAGCGTTGCGGAGTCCGAACTTGGCGTACAGCGGCGCGGCAACGATGGCGATTTCAGCCAGTTCGTTGCCTCGCACCATGCCACCCAATGCATCGGGCGCCTCAAGGTAGAGATCAATGGGCGCGCTGCTCGCGGCACGAATTTCGGACAACTCTGCGAGGCTCATGTCGCTTGGAACATTCACCGTCGAACCGCCGAGGTCGATCAACTGTTTGAAGGAGACTGGATTTGACGGTGCCAGGACCGCCGAGATCTTCCAGACGATCGTCTCTGGCAGTTCGTTCGCTTGCACCATGGCGCGCAGCACCTGCATCAATCCAGTGTCGGCAATCAGGAAGCCTCGAATACCGGCGTCGACGGCGCGGAGAATGTCCTCGAGGGCGTAACGAAGTTGGTCCATGCCGCGAAGTCGTCCTGAGAGTAGGAGTCCGTCGGGGCTGCGCACGGAGCCGCCGATCCCGTACTCTTCGCGCGGTCCAACAAAAAGGCTCACTTCGAGTCCTTCATCCGCACCGATTCGAGCCATCTCGTTCAATTCGGCGCGTGTCAACAGCATGGCGCCGCTGCCCTGGGAGGCACGATGGATCGGCACCTTGAGCGCGCGGGCTTCGTCGACGACGGCGCGAAGCGCGTTGGGATTCTCGACACTTGGAATCTCTACACGGAAGTGCGCGCCGTCAGCGAATCGCGCCTCGCTCACTTGCGGTCCGTCAACCAGCGCCGCGAAGTGTTGCTTCAGCGCGGCCGTTCCGCGAGGACTTCCAGTTCCCCTAATCATGATGCTCCCCCTTGCTCATTGAACGACTTTCGGTTGCGAGTGCTGGGGCCCGTTGGTCGATGGCGTGTGTTCCCAGCCATCACACGTTGTTAGCAACTCTGGTTCCCCAGTACCGACGAGGTACGTCTCCTCGATCTTCGCTCCGCCGCGCAGACTTGGGTTCCACGCGACGGCGGTGTCAGCGTGACAGTCGAGGTCCCAGAACGGTGAGCCGTTGTGGCCGGGCGCGAGCTCGAATTCGCGCTGCTCGAAGGCAATCGGACCACCCTGGAAATGATCGCGCCAGGCACCCGGTTGACCAATGTTCTCGTAGCCCTTCGCGAGCGCCTCCACTGCGTCACCCCACGTATTGCCCGGTCTTGACGCGTTAAGGACCGCGGCGTGCACGGTATCGAGTTGAGCGCTGCGTTCAAGTATGGGGTCCGTGTGACTCGCGACCGCCGTGCGCGTCGCCGCCACGTGGAGGCCACCTCGTCGCGCCACCACGACCGCCATGACGGCCTCCTTCAGCGTCGCGCCGATCGCGAGAGGGTGGCGAAATGATCGAAGACGGTCATCGCCACCAACGATGAGGCACACCGCGTGTGCGCCATATCGTTCAAGATTCGCGCTCACGCTTGCGGCGATGTCGAAGTCGGTTGATGCCCCAGGTTGCCATTCGTCCAGAGCACCCTCTAAGGCGTGCGCGGCGAGCGCGCCGAGGGATCGCAGGTCCGCGCGTTCCGGCTCGCTCAACACCATTCGCGCGGCCACGATTTCATCGGCGAGGTTCAACCCAATGTCAGGTCGGTCGGTGAGTAACCAGTCGGCGGACAGTCCGGCGAATGACGTAACGGCGCGCAGGGGTGCCTCCGCGTCGAACCAGGGGACGGTCAACAGGTCCCAGCCGAGCGCATCGAGGTCGAAGTCGCCCGCGAGACGAGGCGCCTCGATCTCGCTCGTGATAAGTGCGCGTCCTCGCTTGGATTCGACGAACCAAACCGGGTCACTGGTGGACGTGATGTCAACAACGTCCGACAGTCCACCGGTGATCCAGTTCACTGAGCCGGGCGTCGTGAGCAGCAGTGGTCGATCGCTGTACTGCGCGCGAAGCTCGGTGCCTCGCGGTCGGGCAGCCGCTGACCGCTCGCCGATACGAATACTTCTGTTCGGCACAACAAAACGCTTGTCGGTACTGATTACGACATACAAGCATGTATTCATCAAGCGGTCAAGTGAGTGGTTGCGCAAGGTGTCGGCTATACCGTATTGTGTTGGCCTGTGCCGAACACTAATAGTCAAGATAAGCGATATGAAGTGCAATCGGTGGCGCGTGCTGCGGTGCTGCTGGATTTAGTCAGCAATGCCGGCGGCGGTGGCCTCGGTGTGACCGAAATCGCCGGACACCTCAAGGTCGCCAAAAGCACCGCGCTCTCCTTGGCGCGAACGCTGAGCGCCGCAGGTCTACTGCGCGCCGTTGAACCGGGTCCTCGCTACGTGCTCGGACTCAACTTGCTTCGGCTCGGTGACCTCGTTGGTCAACAGACGTCGATCGCCGAACTCGGACTGCCAACGCTTCGCGACCTGTCGAGCGTTACTGGTCTCACCGCTCGTCTCGCCATGAACGAGAACGGCTACCCCGTGTTCTTGGAGAGAATCGACGGCGAAGGTTCAATACGCTTCCACGCGCCCTTGGGTCAACGCGAAGAGCCACACGCGACGGCCGCCGGCAAAGCAATTCTCGCCGAGATGAGTGAAGAGGACGTTCGTTCACTCATTGCCGAGACCGGCATGGCGGTGCACACGTCGCACACACTGACCGACATTGCCCTTTTGCTCGAAGACTTGAGTCGAGTTCGGGTGGAGGGGTACGCAACTGATGACGAAGAAGAGGCCGAAGGCGTGTTCTGCGTCGGTGCCGCGTTCTTCGACCACCACGGCAAGTGTGCCGGTGCGCTCAGTATCACTGGATTGAAAGTCGACGTGTCGCACCGTGAGGTGCAACGACTCGGCGAAATCGTAAAGGTTCACTCGGACCGCATCACGCTCCTGCTCGGCGGTGTTCGTCAGGGGAGTCGCACGTGAAGGCGCTCGTCGTTCGCGCACCAGGCACCGTCGCGCTGGAACTACACGACAATCCACTGCCCACTGATCACGAAGTTATGGTGGCGCCGCTCATCTCGGGAATGTGCGGTACCGACATTGAACTCATCGACGGTGGCGTCGACCCACTGTTCGTTCGCTACCCCTTAATTCTCGGGCACGAATGGGTTGGGGTGCTTCGCGGCGACGTTCCAGGCGTCGCCGTCGCCGGCGACCGTGTTGTTGTCGAAGGCATTATCCCTTGCGATGTGTGCGCGGAGTGTCTCCACGGCGACTCCAATCGGTGCGCGATCTACGACGAGATTGGCTTCACGAGGCCTGGAGGGATCGCCGAACTCATTGCGGTGCCCGCGCGCCTCGTGCATCGGATCGACCCTGCGGTGGAGATCGACGACGCTGCGTTCATAGAGCCCATGGCGGTGGTGTGGCGGGCATTAACCAGGATTCCACTCCGTGCAGGGCTCAACGTCGCCATCGTTGGTGACGGAACCATCGCACTTTTGGCGGCCCATTTGATTCGTCGAATGAATTCCGGTCGCATTGTCGTCATCGGTCTACGAGAAGCACAACGTAATCTCGCGATGTTGGCCGGCGCCGACGCATTCGTAACTGACGTTCCCGATGAGCACTTCGATCTCGTGATCGAAGCAGCGGGAACCGGGCGGGCCGTCCATTCGGCGATTGCCCTTGCCGCGCGCGGTGCAATGGTGATTCTCTTGGGACTTCCCGCGCACGGAACAACCGTTGAGATTTCGCCCGAAGATCTCGTTAACAACGATCAGATTCTTCAAGGGAGCTTCGGGTACACACGATCGGCGTGGGCCGATGTCGTAGAGAAGGTGAACGCCGGGGAACTGAAGCCCTCTTTTCTGATCACGCATCGATTCTCGTTGGATGAGTCCGAGGCCGCCATCGCGGTCCTCCGTGGTGGCGTTGGCGAGCACGAGCCACGGGGCAAAGTCGTCATCACGGTCGCAGCACGTCACTGAAGCGCCAACTGAGGACTGACGTATTGAAGAATCAACAATCCCGGGCTCAAGGCCCGGGATTGTTGGACTTGGAAAGCGGACGCTTTTAGACGATGACCGTCGCTTCCGTCCTGCGGTAGTGACGCACACCGAACAGCGTGAGCAGCAGCATTAGGAGTGCCGCGACGAACATGCCGATCGCTCCATAGAGCGCGATGACGCCCATGAAGCCGAAGGCGTACGCGTTCAGCAGCAGGCCGCGAAGTGTGTCGCCGCGAAAGACGAGTTGCACCTGATTGGCGAGCGAGGTATTGGACGGCGCGGCCATGGAGGCGGCGCTGATCTGCGCGTAGGTCTGACCACCGCTAATGGCGGCCGTATCCACACCAATGATGTCGTTCGCGAAAATCTGTGCCTGTGAGCCGGTCAGCACTTCCTTGCCGGCGTACTGCGTCATATTCGCGGCCACGAGGTCGCGGTAGTCAGACTGTGTCTTCGTGGGGAAGAACACCTTCTGTTCAACCAGCTGTGACTTGACTTGCGAGGTCGTATAGCTGTAGCCAACGAGCATTCCGATGCCGGCGACAAGGAACACCGCGATGAGCAGCACTCCCACCCAGTTGAGTAATAGATCGAGGGTCTTGCGACGCATGATGGCTCCTAATTTGGTATTTCGCTGATGTCAACAGATTGGCACCCGTCGCGAGAAAGGTCATAGAGGAGAAGGTCATTTTCGTGTCGGTGCCCTGCATTTCCAGCGCATCACTGCGTCTATGAATCGAGACTTATGCCCAATCGGGCGAGGTAACCCACGCCCATGACGACGGCCTCACATCCCGTTGACGACAAGGCGTCAAGATCTCGTCCATCGCGAACGCCCCCTGCGGCGATCACCTTGATGCCGCTTTGACAGACGTGCTCATAGAGTCCAACGTCGGGCCCGCGCATCGTGCCGTCGCGATCGATTGCGGTGACATGGAGTCTCGTCACGCCAGCGTCAACGCAGCGAGTGAGCGCACTGTCAACGTCGAGTCCACTTGACTCGGTCCAGCCTCGAACTTCAAGTTTTCCATTGCGCACATCGATGGCGACGACGAGTTGTTCGCCGAGCGATTCGACGAACTCGTCGAGGGAGGATTCATCGACCCAGGCAGCGGTGCCGATGATTACTCTCGCCGCGCCGGCCGCCAACGCCTGACGCGCCGCCTCTGTGGAACGAATGCCGCCCGACACCTGGAGTGGAATCGAGCCGGCCACCCGAGCGCATCGCGCGATGACGTCGGAGCGAATTGCGCCGTCCCGGGCTCCTTGAAGGTCGACGATATGGATCAAGGGAGGGTCGGTGGCCACGATGCGCTGCATGAACGATTCGATGGGTTGGCGAAAGAGGACGCGGTCGAAATCTCCCTGTTCTAGACGGACGGCGTCATCGCCAAGGAGATCGAGTGCGGGGATAATTTGCATAGCAGCGTGTTAGCATGTTAGCATAACAGTATGACAAGTGGCAAAGTTACCTCGGCCGAGGCGAATCCAGAAACGGTCGCTCGATTCGACGAGCTGGTTTTGGCGTTCGTGCGACTTCGAGACCCCGACGTCACGGGGGCCTTTCTTCGCGATCTGTGCACGACGACGGAACTCGATGCGATGGGTCAACGACTGCAAGTGGCTCGACTCGTGGATGATGGTGTCTCGTATCAGGTGATTTCCAAACGAACTGGTGCCTCGACGGCGACAGTGACACGTGTCGCGCAGTGGTTGCACCACGGTGAGGGTGGCTACGCGGCGGTACTGAAGAGGAGTCGACGATGAATCGCAGACTTTCACTCGCGCTTCCTTCGAAGGGGCGCCTACGCGAACCGTCGTGGTTGCTCCTTGAGGCGAGCGGCGTCGCACCACAGGAGCCAGGCGAGCGGGTCCTGCAGTCGCACTGTCGAAACGCCGACATCGACCTCCTGTTCGTTCGTGCCGAAGACGTCCCAGAATATGTGCAAGACGGTGTCGTTGACTGTGGGATAACGGGACTGGACCTCATCTCAGAGCGCGAGTGCGACGTGGAGGTATTGCTGCGTCTGGGCTACGGCGCCTGTTCACTGCAAGCTGCGGTCTCCATGGAGGATCCGGCAGTGAACATCGAGGACCTTGAAGGTCGACGTATCGCGACCTCGCACCCAAAGATTGCCGAACGCGCGCTCGCTGACCGAGGCATTAAGGCCGAACTCGTCCAAGTGACCGGTTCGGTCGAGATCTCACCACGACTCGGCCTCGCCGACGCCATCATCGATCTCGTTTCAACGGGCAGCACGCTGCGGACCAACGGACTTCGCTCCATCGGCACGGTCTTCGAATCCGAAGCCGTGCTGGTTGGACGCGTGGGCTCGACGGACTACGAAGCGCGTCGAACCCTCACCATGGTGCTCGGCTCGGTCATCAACGCGCGCGCCAACCGCTACCTCTTGTGCAACGTGGCGAAGGTTCGGTTAAGCGAGGTGACCGCGCTCTTGCCGACGTCGGGATCACCGACCGTGATGGACCTCGCGACACCCGGCGTCGTGGCCGTGCACGCCTTGGTACCGGCCGCAGAGATCTGGTCCCTGTTGCCCAAATTGGAAGCCGCTGGCGCGAGTTCAATCCTGACGCTGCCCGTCGAACGGATGGTGAAGTGAGCAAGCCCTTGAGTACTGACAAACCGGTCTCTATCGAAGAGGTCGTCAATGACGTTCGGGCGCGTGGTGATGCTGCGCTCGTTGAGTGGTCCCAGCGATTTGACGCGACGACGGCAACCACGCCCGAACGTGCCGTGCCCTACGGCGACATCCCCACGGCCGCGGTGCTCGCCGCCGCCGAGTCCGTTCGCACCTGGCACGCGGCGCAACGACCGGCCGACCTCACCCTCGAAGTGTCACCCGGCGTCACGCTCGAACGTCGTTGGTCGCCCATCCGCTCGATTGGCATCTACGTGCCGACGGGCTTGGTCTCGTCGCTGATCATGTCGGCTGTTCCGGCCCAAGTCGCCGGAGTGGAGCGGATCGTCGTGTGCACGCCGCCCAATGGCTCCGCGGCCGTGGCCGCTGCCGCAGCCTTGCTCGGCATCGATGAAGTGTGGGCGATTGGCGGCGCCCAAGCCATCGCCGCCATGGCGTACGGAACGGAATCGATCGCTGCGGTGGACAAGATCTTTGGACCTGGCGGCGGTGCCGTCAATACTGCGAAGTTGTTAGTGAGTCGTGACGTCGCGATTGATCTGCCCGCCGGACCGAGTGAGATTGTCGTCGTCGCGGACGAGGGGTTCGATGAAGCGATCATTCAACAGGAACTCGATGCACAGATGGAACACGGCCCCGACTCGCGCGCCTACGTGGTTCGCGTCGGCGACGATCTCGAAGCGGCGTTGGCCGAGGTGGAGGAGTACGCCGCGGAGCATGTTGCGCTGCTCGGCGTACGCGCCGAGTCACTGGCCGACCGGATTCGAAACGCCGGCGCGGTCTTTGTCGGCCCCTATTCGCCGGTGCCCGCGGGCGACTACGCCACTGGAGGGAATCACGTGTTGCCAACGGGTGGTTGGGCCAAGTCAACGGGCGGCCTCGGACTCGAAGCCTTTATGAAGACCGTGACCGTACAGCGTGTGACCAAAGAAGGACTCGAGCGGCTGGCCTCCACGATTGAAGCGCTCGCTGAGCTCGAAGGTATGTCCGCCCACAAAGCAACGGCACGACGATGACGCGCCCCGTCGCGCTCGACGCATATCAGTGGCCTCCGTCGAATGATGTAATTGCCGAACGTGTTGGACTCGACCCTCGCGCCATCATTCGTTTCGACGGCAACGTCGCAGCGACGCCGCCTCCCAGCGCGCGTCCGGCGGCGCTGGCCCGGGCGCTCGCCGACGTGAATGAATACGACCGCGGACGATACGTCGCGCTGCGCGAGGCGATTGCGAAGCGCCACGACGTTGGTCTCGATCAGGTGGCCCTGGGCGCGGGGAGCGACGAGTTCATCGTCCTGCTCGCCAGGCTCTTCGCCGAGGGGGGCACCGTCGCAACCGTGCCGAAGTTCTCGTATTCGATGTACCCGTTTGCTGCGGCAATGGCTGGCGCCTCCATCGTGGAGGACCCCGCCGAGGCGGATCTCGTCTTCGTCTGTCGCCCTAATAATCCGACGGGGGAGTTGGTCGACATCCCTGAGGTCCCGGGCCAACTGGTCATCGATGAGGCGTACGCCGACTACGCCGGGGTTGACGCGCTCGATCGGGTGCGCGAAGGAGCGATCGTGCTGCGCACGTTCTCGAAGGCCTATGGGCTCGCCGGAGCGCGCGTCGGCTACGCCATTGCGAGCCCCGAACTGATTGAAGTAATCACTTCGTACCAGGCTCCGTTGTCCGTCTCATCGCTCTCGGCGTCGCTGGCGTTGGCAGCGATTGCCACACCTCTCGACGTGTCAAGCCAGAACGCGGAACGCGACCGACTGGCGGGCGAGTTAACCAAACTTGGACTCACGCCACTCACGTCGTTCACGAACTTCCTGTTCATTCCTATGGACGATCCCCAAACGTTGGTCAATGAACTCATGGACTTTGGCGTGGTGGTGCGCGCTTACGCCGGAGGTCTGCGCATCAGTGTCAAAGATCAACTAGACGACGAGTTCCTCCTCGATGCGCTGCGGTGCGTCCTGACGGGCGCAGAACTGCCGAGCCAGGCACTTCGCCACCGTCGAGCCACGGCCGAGACGCTCCTGAACGTTCGCCTTCGTGTGCCGGGCGAAGGACGGGTGTACGTCAACACTGGACTGGGTTTCTACGATCACATGCTCCAGCAGTTGGCGTTTCACGGCGGCATGGACCTTCGCCTCGAAGGTGTCGGGGACCTCGAGACCGGCGAACACCACATGGTCGAGGACATGATGCGAACGTTCGGCGAGGCACTCGACGAAGCGCTCGGCGACCGTCGTGGACTGACCCGCTACGGCGAAGCTCGCGTTCCCATGGACGAGGCGCTCGCGCACGCCGTCGTCGACCTCTCGGGTCGCGCTACCGCCAACATCTCCATCGATCCCGATCCCGGCATGGCGGCCCACGCATTTCAGTCACTGGCCCAGACCGCCCGGATTACGTTGCATGTCACCGCGACGGGCGAGAACGACCACCACGTGGCCGAGGCGTCCTTCAAGGCCGTTGGCCGAGCATTGGCCCAAGCTCTCACGCGAGATGGCTCCCTCGTTCGCTCCACCAAAGGATCCTTGTGAGTGACGTGGTCGTCGTCGACTACGGCGCCGGCAACACTCGATCGGTCCGGGCAGCCCTTGCTCACCTCGGTGCAACGAGTGTCGTTACCAGTGACCCGTTCAAGATTAAGGGGAGTACGCAGGTGGTTCTCCCCGGTGTCGGGTCGGCGCGCAGCGCGATGGCACATCTGAATGCGACCGGCGCGGCACGGGCCATTCGCGAGCGGTTCGATGACGGCGGACCAATACTTGGCATCTGTCTTGGAATGCAACTCGCACTTGAAACGAGTGAAGAGGATGGTGGCGTCGAGGGAATCGGTCTCCTCTCAGGTTCGGTCTACCGCATGAGCGAAGGTCGTGTCCCGAGACTTGGTTGGGCTCAGGTTGATCCGTGGGGCGAGGCCTACTACTTCGCGCACTCCTACGCCGCAAAGTCGAACGACAGCGTCGCGACATCCGACGGTGTGACCGTCGCCATCGAGCGAGGCTCTTTTTTGGGTGTTCAATTCCACCCGGAGAAGAGTGCCGCCGCCGGACTGGACTTTCTCGAGCAATGCCTCTCGCGCGCCTGATTCCTTGTCTTGACGTCGCGCAAGGTCGCGTGGTCAAAGGCGTCAATTTCGTCGGGCTTCGCGACGTAGGCGACCCGGTGGAGCTCGCGAAGCACTACAGCGATGGTGGCGCCGACGAGCTGGTCTTTCTTGACATTTCGGCGACCCCCGACGATGTCGCCACCATGACCTCAGTGGTCGCGCAAGTCGCCGATGTGTTGGAGATTCCCTTCACCGTGGGGGGAGGCGTTCGCTCGGTTGAGGATGCGATTCGCATCATCGAATCGGGCGCCGATCGAGTGTCACTCAACTCCGCCGCGCTCGGTGACCCCAGTCTCATCACCGCGATCGCTTCGCTCTACGGCAGTCAGGCCGTGGTGGTCGCGATCGACGCCGGCGACGGCGTCGTTCACACCCACGGTGGGAGGGTTGCGACCACGACCAAGACGATTCCGTGGGCCGTAGAGGCGGCCGCGCGGGGCGCGGGGGAAATCCTCTTGACCTCCATTGCGCACGACGGCCGGCGTGAAGGATTCGATCTGGCATTGACCGCGGCGGTGCGCGACGCCGTGTCGATTCCCGTCATTGCGTCCGGCGGCGCGGGGTCCGCGGCGCACGTCGTTGCGGCGCTGCGAATCGCGGATGGCGCGCTCGTCGCGTCAATCGTCCACGAGAACCCAGCGGGACTACCCGGTCTCCGTGACGAAATCGAAGCACTGGGCATTCAACTGCGACCAATGAAGGAGCGATCATGAGCGACGAACTTCGAGCGGCAATCATCCAGGACGACGCGACCGGTCGAGTCTTGATGTTGGGATGGATGGACGAGGAGGCGTTGGCACTGACTCGTTCGAGCGGACTCGTTCATTTCTTCTCTCGTTCACGGCAGAGACTTTGGCGAAAGGGAGAGACCTCGGGGAACGAACTGCGCGTCGTCGAGGTCGTGCTCGATTGTGACGAAGACGCGGTACTCGTTCGGGCCACGCCCTCAGGACCGACCTGTCACGACGGATCGACATCGTGCTTCACGCCGTGGTTGTGGCGCAAGATACTTCAGCGTGAAGAGGCCGGTTCCGCTGAGTCGTACGTCGTATCGCTCCTGAGCGCTGGAACGCCACGAGTGGCCCGAAAGGTCGGTGAGGAGTCTGTCGAATTGGTGGTGGCGGCGCTCGTCGAAGACGATGAGCGTGTCGTGAGCGAAGCGGCCGATCTGTGGTTCCACACGCTGGTGCTACTGCGAAGCCGCGGACTCGACCCCGCGGCGGTCGAGGACGAACTGCGTCGACGCGACGTCTGAACAGCCCATCCACAAGTTTGTTTTGATTAATCGAGGGTACGCCAACGGGTAGCGTTGAGCGTGCTCATTGCCACGTCGGTCTCGTCGGGAGTTGTGGTCCTTGTCGGCGCCGTCTTCCTCACTTGTTGCGTTGAAATGGTCGAAGCGCTGACGATCGTGTTCGCGGTTGGCCATACTCGCGGTTGGCGATCGGCCTTCGAGGGTGTAGCCGCGGCGTTGTTCGTGCTCGCGGCATTAGTCGGCGCGTTCGGTCCGGCGCTCGTGAGCATTCCACTGAATATCTTGCGACTCGTCGTTGGCGGAGTGTTACTCATCTTTGGGATGCAGTGGCTTCGTAAGGCGATCTTGCGATCAAGCGGGCTCAAGTCGATGCACGATGAAGACGCCATCTATGAAGCGAAGGTGGCAGAACTGCGCGCATCAGGACAGAGCCAAGGGCGCGATCGCATTGCCTTCGTGATGGCGTTCAAGGGCGTCTTCCTCGAAGGACTCGAAGTCGTCGTCGCAGTGCTGACGCTCGGAACCTCAGCGCATCGATTGGGTTTGGCGGCGAGTGCGGCGGGTGTCGCCATCGTGGTGGTCGCGGTGACGGGCGCGGTGGTCGCCAAACAGTTGTCGCGAGTTCCCGAAAATGCCATGAAGATGTCGGTCGGCATTCTCCTTATTACGTACGGAACCTTCTGGACCGGAGAAGGGCTACGAGTTCGATGGCCCGGCGGCGACACAATGCTCTTAGGTCTTATCGGCATCTACGCCGTTGTCTCGTGGCTCGGTGTCAGTCTGCTTCGACGCACGCAAGCCAGAGCGAGTCGAGTGGCCGCGTGAATCGTCGTCGACCACTGGTCCTTCGGCTCCTCATGGGTTTCGCGCGATTCTGGTGGGACTTTCTCATTGGTGACACGCCCGAACTCTTCGTGGCCGCGCTCACTGTCATTGGTGTCATCGCGATACTCAGCGAAGCCGCGGGGGCGAACGTGGCCGCGATAATCGCTCTTCCGCTGCTCGTCGTGGCTTCGTTGGGAATTTCGCTGTATCGAGCGCAGGGCGTATCGCGCAAGCAGTGAGCTACGCCGCCGGCAGTTCGTAGGCGGTCATTGAAAGTGAGCCCATCTCGTAGCCGTCGATCAGGGTGCGTGTTGGCGTATTCGCTGCGGCCGAGAGACCGGCCACGTACGCGAGGGGTAAGAAGTGATCGGGCGTCGGCACGGCCAGGGCGTAGTCACGGTGAGATCCCGCTTGGCCGAGTTCATTGGCGTCGCTGGTCATAATTGCGCGTACGTCGTCGTCAAATCGTTGCGCCCAGTCGGTGCCCTTGCCCGGTGAGTTCCAATCAACCAGGCGTAAATTGTGCACAACGTTGCCGCTGCCCACAATGAGGACGCCTTCGCTTCGCAGCGCGTGCAACTGTGCACCGAGGTTGAAGTGGTAGTCGAAGGGGAGTTCCGCGTTGATCGAGAGTTGGAGTACCGGCACGTCGGCCTGGGGGAACATGTGGACGAGGACGGACCACGTGCCGTGGTCGATGCCCCAACTATCTTCGTCGAGACCCATATAGGTTGGTTGCACGACGTCGACGATTCGCTCCGCAATGGACGGATCACCGGGTGCGGGGTACTGCATAGCGAAAAGCTCCGGAGGGAAACCGTAGAAGTCGTGAATGGTTCGAGGCATGCGCATCGCGGTGATCGCCGTGATGTTCACATACCAATGAGCCGAGACCACGAGGACTGCTTTGGGCTTCTCAATTGACGCTCCAAACCTCGCCCACGACTCCGTGTAGCGGTTGTGGTCGATCGCGTTCATTGGCGATCCGTGACCAATGAACGCCGCGGGAAGTAGCGATGTCATTTTTTCCTCGTTTCAATCATTGCGAGCGTACCGGGCGGCAAGTGCTCGCTGCGCGAAATCAGCTGTCGTCTCCGACATCGACAATGACCACCGCGTGACGAGCTACTGGTAGTGGGGGGGCACTTCGTTCGTCTCGCGTCGAATCCTGCGAATCTCTTCCTTGAGGCGCGCATTCTCTTCGCGAAGCGACGCAAGTGTGCCCTCGAGCTCTTCGCGGGAAGGTTCGGTCTGGCTCACGGTGAAAGGTTCGCACAGTTGACCAGGTGACGCTGAAGGGTCAAGTGAAATCAGTCGATTCTGCGGATTAGGGGAAGAGCCCGCGCAGTTCAGTGGCTTCAGCGATTCGTTCGACACCCACCGCAATGGCCGTCTCTCGAAGCGTGACCTCGAGTTGCAAGTGTCGGGTCCAGATGTAGTTGAACGCCTCACGCATTGTCTTCTCTAGGCGATCGTGAAACAACTCGGGTTCCCAGAGGTAGCCCTGGAGATCTTGTGCCCATTCGAAGTACGACGCCACGACGCCGCCGGCGTTGGCGAGCACGTCGGGCACGACCGCGACGCCGCGGCTCGCCAGGACCTCTGCACCTTCGCCGGTCGTGGGACCGTTGGCCGCCTCGACGACGATCGACGCGGACATGGTTTTGGCGATGTCTTCGTCTACGACGCCACCAAGTGCGGCCGGGATCGCAATGTCGCTGGGCAGCGTAAAGAGGAGATCGGCGGAGACCGGTTCGCTGCCGGGGTAGCCAACGATCGTGCCGGACTCTTTGTAGTGGCTGGCCATGATCGCGGGGTCGATGCCGTCGGGCACGTGAATCGCGCCGCGAATGTCCGCGACGCCCACGACTTTCATGCCGCGGTCGCTCAACAGTTTTACGAGCGGTGCCCCGACCTTGCCGTAACCCTGAATGACGACGCGCTGTTCACTGGCCAGTCGTCCGAGTCGCTGGAGGATGGCGCTCGTGCAAATCGTCACTCCGAGGGATGTCGCGCCGGCGTGTCCGAGGGTGCCACCAATGGCGAGTGGTTTGCCAGTCACCACGCCCGGCGTGTTGTGACCCCGCAACATTGACACCGTGTCCATAATCCAACTCATCACCTGGGTGTCGGTGTTGATGTCCGGTGCGGGGATGTCCCGGTCGGGACCAATCATTGGCGCGATTGAAAAGGCGTAGCGACGGGTGAGGCGTTCGAGTTCGGCGCGTGAGAGCGCCGAGGGGTCAACTTTGATTCCCCCCTTGGCGCCGCCGTAGGGGATGTTGACGACCGCACACTTGATGGACATATCCGCGCTAAGCGCGGCAATTTCGTCGACGTTCACGCTCGGGTGAAAGCGGATGCCGCCCTTGCCCGGGCCGCGCGACGTGTCGTGCTGGATGCGCCAGCCGTGAAACATTTCAACCTCACCGGTGTCCATGCGAACGGGGACCGCGACTTCGAGGATCCGCTCGGGAGTAATGATGCGCTTTATCAGTCCCTCATTGAGTCCGAGGAGGCGACCGGCGGTCTCGATGAGCGACGTGACATGGAGCCACGGATTGAATTCGTGAGGGGACGCCTCAGTCGGACGCGTGACCACGTTGTCACCAGCCTTTGATATCGGAAAAGCGCAGTTGCTTTCAAGGACCAGCGTACGTCAGGTTGATTGGAGTTTCGGGCCAGCGAGCGTTGCTACTCTGACTCCGAAGCGCGCGATGAAAGGCGTACACGTGAAGATCACGACGATGTTGGCATACTCGGGCGGTTTCAAGAAAGCGGCCGCCGAGGTCGCCGAGATGGAAAAGGCCGGGCTCGACCTCGTCTGGGTTGCCGAGGTCTACGGCTTCGACAGCCCTTCCCTGATGGGGTACCTCGCGGCGCTCACCGAGACGGTCGAGATCGGCTCAGCGATCCTTCCGATCTACTCGCGCACCCCTGCGTTGATCGCCATGACCGCCGCCGGCATTGATGCGCTGTCCGATGGCCGCTTCAATCTCGGGCTCGGGGCATCGGGCCCACAAGTGATCGAGGGATTCCACGGTGTGCCCTACACCAATCCGATTGGTCGGACCCGTGAGATCGTCGAAATATGTCGCGACCTGTGGCGACGCGAAGCTCCGCTCGTCCACCAGGGGAAGAACTTCACGCTGCCGCTCCCGATCGACCAAGGGACGGGCCTCGGTAAGGCGCTCATGTTGTTGACTCACCCCGTGCGCAGTGAGATTCCCGTTTGGATTGCGTCACTGGGTGAGAAGAATGTCGAGATGACCGCGGAAATCGCGGACGGCTGGATCCCGGTGTTCTTCATCCCCGAGCGTGCGAGCGACGTGTGGGGCTCCGCACTGTCGAAGGGCAAAGCGAAGCGTGACGCCTCGCTGGGCGATCTCATGATCAGCGCCGGAGGACTGCTCGCCATTGGCGAGGGCGACGACGTGACGGCGCTACGCGAGTTCGCTCGACCAATGACCGCCCTGTACGTCGGCGGCATGGGTGCAAAGGGCAAGAACTTCTATAACGAACTCATGGTTCGCTACGGCTACGAGAAGGAAGCGGAACTCATCCAAGACCTCTACCTCAGCGGCAAGAAAAAGGAGGCCGAGGCGGCGATTCCCGATGAGCTGCTCGAGCTGACGACGTTATGTGGACCCAAGAGCTACGTCGCTGAACGCATCGCGGCGTTTAAAGAGGCCGGCGTGACGCACTTGCAGGTCCTTCCAATACCGCTGGGCGATCAAAGTTCGGCGTCGCTGATCGCTGAGGTGAAAGAGATGGCCTAGGCAGTTCGCGTCGCGTCGCGTCCACCCGACGCGAGCCACGCGTCGTACATGATGGCGTAGGCACCGCCTAACGCGAGGAGTTCATCGGGCGTACCCATCTCGACGATGCCACCGTTGTCAATCACGACAATGCGGTCGGCGCGTTGCGCGGTCGTGAGGCGGTGGGCAATGAGGATGGCCGAACGACCTTCGAGGAGTCGATCGAGGGCCTGTTCGACCACTATCTCGCTCTGCAAATCAAGTGAGGACGTCGCTTCGTCCAAGATCAATACTCGAGGTCGCGCGAGGAAGGCCCTGGCCAGTGCGAGTTGCTGACGTTCACCCGCGGAGAGCGTCTGGCCTCGTTCGTGCACCGGTGTGTCGAGCCCCCGGGGGAGACGATCGACGAGTTCACGCAGTCCCACGACGTCAACGGCTGTGTTGATCTCTTCGTCGGTGGCGTGGGGTTGGCCGAAACTCAAGTTGGTGCGGATCGAACCGGCGAAGAGGAACGCCTCTTGTGGCACGACGCCCAGTTGCGAGCGCAGGGAGCGCAAGGTGACAGTTTTGATGTCGACACCGTCGAGCAGCACCCGACCTGAGGTCGGGTCGTAGAAGCGATTGGCGAGTTTTGCCATGGTCGACTTGCCCGCACCGGTGGGACCGACAAAGGCGACGGATTCACCGGGCGCGATCTCCAAATTGACGTCGTGCAACACGAGTTCGTTGCTCAGGTATCCGAAGTCCACGTGCTCAAAGGTGATTCGCCCTTCGATCGTCGGCAGGTCGACGGCGTCGGGCACCTCATCAACGCTCGGAGCAATTTCGAGCAGTTCGCGCAAACGAATAATCGACGAGCGGCCCTGTTGCAGCGTCGTGTACTGCTGAACGAGGAGTTGAATTGGCGCGAAAAATCGGTTGAGGTAGAGGAAGAAGACAATGAGTTGAGGAACACCGAGTTGATGGTGAAGGACCATGTGGCCGCCGATGCCGAGCAGCATGGCCTGTCCCAGGATGCCAATCATGAGGGTGGACGGACCGTAGACGGCGTTGACGCGACCGGTGTAGGCGTTGGCGTCACGGTAGGCGCCCACGACGTGACGGTGGTTTCGAATGTTGCGACGTTGACGATTGTTGGCGGTCACGACACGAATGCCGTAGAGCGACTCGGAGAGATCGGCCAAGACATTCGCAATTCGGTCGCGCGCGAGGAGGTAACCCTTCTCCGACGCGTGGTGGTACCAGATCGAGAAGGCCACGAGGATGGGCACAACCATCAGCACCGTCCACGCGGCGAGCGTGACGTTCGTGAGAAACAAGATGACCGTAATGACGATCATCGTGAGGCCTTGCAATGCGAATTGGCTGATGCCGTCCTGGATGAGCTGTTGGAGATTCTCGATGTCGCTCGTCATTCGACTCATCAAGACGCCGGCCTTCTCTTCGGTGAAGAAGTCCAGACTGAGTCGTTGAAACTGGGTGAAGACACGGATTCGTAGGTCGTGCATCACCCGCGAGGAGAGTTTGCCGGTGACGTCGACTTGTTGACGTTGGAAGTAGACGCTGACCAACGCGAGTGCGAGATACAAGATCGCGCACACCACGATCACGCTCAGGCTCTTGTGCCGCTCCATCCCGTGGCTAATGGCGTACTCCGTGAGGAGCGGCCCGGCCTGCAACGTGAGGCTGATAATGATCACGAGGGCCGAACCGGCGATGAGCCATTTGGGGTAGACGCGCAACAACTTAGGAAGCGTCAGGCGTTCACGTTCCCTTTCGCTGGGACGCTGCGTGAAGTGGACATCAGACTTTGCGTGCACCGGTTCACTCGCGAGCAGCTTCGTCGCTTCATCCATTAACTCTTCGGGAATACCACCGAAGGGGAGTCCCGCCTGTCCGCTCGACGACGATGCGCTGGGTCCGAACATGGCGCCGCCGCCGCCCCAACCCATTAGGACTCCTCGCCGGACGTAGTCTGGGCAAGAATTTCTGAGTACAGCGGTTCGCTCTCGAGTAACTCCTCGTGCGTACCGCTCGCGATGACGCGACCTTCGTCGAGCACCATCACCCGACTGGCAAGGGCGATGGTCGAGATGCGGTGCGCAATGACGATCGTGGTTCGTTGCTTCATGAGTCCCCGCAGGGCCTCGTAGATACCCGACTCCACGTGCACGTCGATGGCGCTCGTGGCGTCGTCGAGAATGAGGATGGGTGGATTGAGCAGCAGCGTTCTGGCGATGGCGATGCGCTGGCGTTGTCCACCCGAGAGGGTGTA
>DATCCA010000132.1:0-2550 GCA_036511575.1 Acidimicrobiales bacterium | reverse complement strand
CGACGAGCATCGGTGGAAGATCGCCGTGCACGATGCGCGCAACGCCGTCGATGGCGAAGTAGGACTCGTCGGGGTCGTTGCATCGTGGGGGAGGGCTCTCCGTGAGCCCTACGGCGCTTCGGATGTTGCGATTGACTCGTTGACGAAGTCGCGTCGGCGCCTTAGTGGCCCATCTGGTCGACACCGTGTCCTCCCGCTTCGTTCGGTGCCACCCTATGGTGACTCCTTTCATTCACGGACGTCGTCTGCGACACTGGAGTAATGCCTTCCACCCAACCGCTTCGTCGAACAACGACCGAGGGCGAGACCCAGACCGGTGATGCGGTGCAGACCCAGAAGCCCTGGAACGTCATTGTCTGGAACGACCCGGTGACGCCGATGACCGTCGTCGTGGTCATCTTTCGCAAGATCTTTGGCTACTCGCACAACAAGTGCACGCAGTTGATGCTCGCCGTCCACAACGAAGGCCGAGCACTCGTGTGGTCCGGGAACCGTGAACGGGCCGAGTCGTACTGCGTCAAGCTCCAAGTTGCTGGACTGCAGAGCACGATTGAACAGGACAACTAGTGGCCGGTTCAAAACTCTTCACCCGCCGCCGTGATGGGAGGGTTGAAGTACGAATGAACGACTACGCGCGCGACATCGTGCGCACTGCCTTCTCGAACGTGCTGGCGGCCGAGCGCGACCCTGAGCACGAGTGGCACGTCGCGCTTTCGGGTCCAATTGATCCCAGTGTCGATCAGGATGATCCGCTGTCGATGCTCGCGCGCCAGAACGAGACGTCCACGAACGCGGAACTCGCTGGTCTCAGCGTTGACGAACAGTTTTTGAATGACACCGAAGCGTGGGCGTGGCTCACGACGCTCCAGGTTGCGCTTCGTTCTACCGCGCAGAGTAAGGGACTTCTCACCGACGAGCAGTTGGCCGCCACGAGCGCGGAGGTCCTTATCTACGTACAGACACTCCAGCATTTCCTGTTCGATCTGGCGGCCTGTTTCTAGGGGTCGGCATCGGTTCATCAAATCGCGCACAAATCAAAACAACACCTTCATGATTTTGAACTCGTCGTTCTAGTCTCGCTGCATGACGACCGCCTCCGATCGACTGGAGCTCTCACGCCTCGTCCATCGATTCGGCTTCGGACCAAAGCCCGGTGAGTACGTCAATCTGCTTCGCGCGGGCATCCCCCAGGCCCGCGCGACGATTCTCGCTCGCCGTTACGACCACGGACTCGACGCACTCGTCACGCCCGCCTTCCCCGACATGGGTCAGGCTCCGTCCGACCCCACGGCGAGTCACGCCTACTGGCAGGCGGTCTACGAGCAATCCATCAGCGTCGCCATGTGGTGGATGGACCGTATGGTCCTCGCGGACTACCCCTTCCTCGAGCGCATGACCTGGTTCTGGCACGGACACTGGGCGACCTCGATCTCGAAGGTCTCGTACGCGCTGCCCATGAAGACGCAGAACGAGACCTTGCGCACGCACGCCCTCGGCAACTTCACCGACATGTCGCGCGCCATGGTCCAAGACGGTGCGCTGATTTTTTGGCTCGACGGCGAAGAGAACGTCTCGTGGTCGCCCAATGAGAACCTCGGCCGAGAGTTCATGGAGCTCTTCACGCTCGGCGTTGGCAACTATTCACAGAATGACGTCCACCAGGCGGCGCTCGGTTTTACGGGTTACCAGGTCAATCAGACCAGCGGGGCGGTGACGTTCGTCGCGAAGTCCCACGACACCAAGCCGCAGAGTGTGTTGGGCAAACAAGAGAACTTCAATGCCCGGACGTTGAGTGACTACATTGTGTCGCGCCCCGAGAACGCCACGTTCATCGCGCGCCGACTCTGGTTTCGCTTCGTGTCAACGTCGATAGCGCCGCCCGCCTCGCTCGCGAAGGTCTTTGAGAATCGTGACATCGCCGAACTCATTACCACGATTGCGAAGAACCCCATGATGCGCCGTCCCGGTGTCAGTCAAGCGAAGTCGCCGGTCGAGTGGTTCGTGTCGTCCTGTCGCGCGCTGCGCATCACGCCGTCGAAACTACCGTCGCCGGGTGACGTGGCGTGGATGCTCGGCTCGATGGGTCAGTTCCCCTTCAACCCCCCGAGCGTCGGCGGCTGGCCCAACGACGAGGCGTGGCTGACGGCCGCCTCGACGCAGTACCGCATCGACATGACCTATTACCTTCTCCAGCACGGCAACCTCGATCCGCTGACCAAGGTTGCGAAGTCCAAGGTGGTTGAGGCGGCGGCAGACTGGCTGGGCATCCCCCAGTGGAGCACCCGTACCGAACGCGCACTCAATCAGGCGTTGACCGACCCGAACCGTTTCGCCACGCTGGCGCTCTGTTCCCCCGAATACTTGGTGAGCGCATGACGGTGCACACCTGCGACTTCAATCGGCGCCAGTTCCTTAAGTACACCGGCGCCGCGGGCGCCGCGACCATTGCGGCGAACTTGACGATGGACGACGTTGCCCAAGCGGCGTCCGTCGCGCCGATGCCGGTCGGCACGCCGATCCTCGTCATCGTCACGCTGTACGGCGGGAACG
>DATCCA010000131.1:0-8240 GCA_036511575.1 Acidimicrobiales bacterium | reverse complement strand
TCTCCGTGACGGTGCCCATCGGTTACGGCAGCGCCACCGTCGGAAATACCGCGTCATGGAGCGGGCCTGGCTGCGCGACGGCTACCTGTTGGACCAATTCAATTTCCACTTCCGTGGCACCCGCTTCGTTCACGTTGACGTACCGCGCAGAGACCGGTGGTTCAGTCGTAGGCAGTACGTCACAAACGGTTGACTTCGGACTGAACGGCACGACGGTCACCGCCGTTGCCTCACCCGGTTACTACTTCACGGGTTGGAGCGACGCCGTGGTCAACGCCGGGCGCACTGATGACGACATCATGTCGAACCTCACTGTCACGGCCAACTTCGCACCCCTGACGAGCAGCGTCAGTACGTGGGTGTGGGCGAACGGCGGTTCGGTGACTGGCAACCTTCTCGCGGGCGTCGTTGTCTCCGATACCGCCTCCATTGCGGTGAACCAGAGTTCAATGCCCGGTGGCACGGTGAGCTTCACCTTGTATTCGGGCGGTTCGTGTGATCTTGCCACGGGCGTCGGCACCGGTGGTACCGCGACGTCCGACTCACCAATGTCGAGCCCGGTCAGCGGCGGCAGCGCCTACTCGGGCAACTTCGCACCGCTCAGCCCTGGTAGCTACTACTTCGTCGCCACGTACAGCGGCGATGGGAACTACCCGGCCGCGGCCGGGCCGTGCGAACCTTTCTGGGTCTGTCCCGCCCCCGTCAGTTGGACCAGCACCACGGTCAACGCCAACGGCTCGCCCATCGGCACCTCACCAATTAAGACGAACGATTCGATTACCGACACGGCGAGCGTCACTGGTAACGAAGAGACCACCGCGACAGGGATGGTGACGTTCACCTTGTACTCGGGTGGTTGGTGCACTCAAGGTGCGGGATCGGGTGGCACCCAAGTGGGCTCGCCGTTCACGACCGCCTTGGACGCGAGCGGCAATGCAACCTCATCAGCGTTCAAGTGGCTCGCGCCCGGGACCTACTACTTCGTGGCCAACTACCTAGGCGACGGGACCGACCCGCCGTCGAGCGGACCGTGCGAACCGTTCACGATTGTGCCCTGTCCCACGGCGGTGGTCACGACGACGGTCTGGTCGGGATCGAGCATTGTGAGCGCACCTCTCAGTGAACCGGCCTCCGTGACTGACGCTGTGAACGTCGCCGGCAATGAGAGCGCGGCCCCTACGGGGAACGTCACGTTCACGCTCTTTTCGGGCGGCACGTGCAATAACGGGCAGGTCGGCTCCAGCGGAACCCAAGTCGGCTCCGCGTCGACTGGTCCCCTCGACGGAAATGGCGACGCCACGTCCCCGACCTTCAGCGGACTCGCGGCCGGCAACTACTACTTCGTGGTGAGTTACGCAGGCGACGGCGTCTATCCACCCTCTACCGGCAACTGTGAGCCATTCACGGTCTGTTCCGCACCGAAGAGTTGGACCAGCACCGTGGTGAACTCCGGCGGTGCGCCAATTGTCGGCACACCGCTCGGACTTGACGCAACGGTCACCGACACCGCCAATGTCACGGGCAACGGCAACAACAGTCCGAGTGGTGCGGTGACCTTCACGCTCTACACGGGCGGCACTTGCAACGGACAGGGATCCGGTGGCACGGTGGTGGGAACAGATACCGAAACGCTCGACGCCAATGGATCGGCGACATCGACATCCTTTGGCCCCCTCGCGGCCGGCTCGTATTATTTCGTTGGCGTCTACACCGGTAGTGGGACCGCGTCGTATCCAGGCTCCACTGGAGCCTGCGAGCCCTTTACCGTGAGCTCGCAGTCGACGACGTCAACAAGTCCCGTGACGTCAACGACGTCGCCGACCACACCAACATCGCCCGGAGCGACGACGTCATCCACAACGTCAACAACATCGCCCACGGGCACTACATCGACAACGTCAACAGTTCCCGTGACGTCAACGACGTTCCCAGCGACGCCATCGGGAACAACGTCCACGACCGCTGCGACGACGTCCACTACGTCAACAACTTCGACAACGGTCCCGCCGATCACCTCAACGACGACCATCAACAACAGTCCGCCCACGACGCCACCGCACATTCCTCCCGCGACGATTCCCTCAGGTGCACCCGGCACGGGACTCGGTGGGTCCGCGACGTCCTCGGTCAATGGCGGCGTACTCATCTTGAGCATCCTGCTTCTCTTCTTCGGCATCGCGGGTCTAGGACTCGTCCTGCGACGTCGTCGGCGGGCGTAGGGCGAGAGGGACTTCGGGCCGGGCTCAACTACATTGAGCGTCGTGACATCCTCAAACAAGGGTCGGTCATCCCTGCTCTGGTGGACGATCGCGTGTCTCGTGCTCATTGCGGCCGGGGTCGCGGGAATCATATTCGTGCCACGAAGTGCGCCGGTTGGGCCGACTATTCTCAGGCCGATAGGTGAGATCACTCTGCCCAAGTCAGGCGTTGTGATCCCCTCTGGTACGACGACATCAACAACGCCGAGTACCACGACGACAGTAAAAACGACGACCGTTGCGTCGTCGATGGGCGCGTTCACATCGGCCAGCGCGACGCACTCCAACTTGACTGCCCTTGAGACCGGTCCCACGCGACGGGGCCGCAGTACGCCTGGCGACTTCGCCGTGGCGAAGGATTCGCGCCTTAGGAGCAAGAGCAAGACACCTGTCTACGTCGCCAAGGCAATCGCGCGTTCTGTGCCCGTTCACCTCGCAATACCAAAGATTGGTGTCTCCGTGCGCCTCTCAGTCCTCGGATTGAACAAGAAAGGTACTGTCAACATTCCAACGAATTTCGCCGTACCGGGTTGGTACAAAGGTGATCGCTCACCGGGCCAGAAAGGGTCGGCGGTCATACTCGGACATGTAGACAGCGCGACCGGACCAGCGATCTTCTACAAACTCGACACACTTGGTTTGGGAAACCGTATCGACGTGACGCTGCGTAATGGCAAGAAATTGGTCTTTGCAGTTATCGGCGTTCGAATGTATGAGAAGACAAACTTCCCGAACCACCTCGTCTACGGTGCTCGCGATTATCCGGCTCTACAGCTCGTAACGTGCGGCGGAATATTCGACCCGAGTACGGGCCACTACCTATCGAACATCGTCGTGTTCACAGCGCTCATCAAGACGTAGGCGACCTAGGCGACGTACGCGACATCGCACACGACGGCGACGTCGTCAATTTCCTTTTGTTTTCGTCGCACCATCAACGCCCCGTCAAAATCTGAGCAAAATAGGAACAAGTCGGGAGATTTCGCGTTTCTGGATGCAACACTCGTCTTGCCTCGCATTCACGCGAGGGCACTTCTCAGAACTCTCTGAGGTGGACCACCAGCATGCCCTTGCGTGATGGTCCACGTCCCTGAACATTTTTGCTCGCGTCGATCGTCAACTGCTGTACGAAGATGCGGAGTGACACTTACCTGATCAGGACTGCGAAATCGCCAATGTTGGCACCGTCACGATGTGCAGCGACGAATGTCGCCGAAGTGCACTACGAATACGCAGTGCGACGTCTACGCACCTCATGCGCACTGCAAGGCCCACTTGCTGCAGACGACGTGACGTGGCGCCGTCACGTCGAGCACGTGTGCATTCGCAAATGTTCTCAGAGACAGGACGTCGTGCATTTCTGGTAGTTGTGGCGATGCATTGCTCCTCGTCGCCGTCACAGATATCTGTTCGTTCGTCAATGGTTCAAAGGGACCCACTGAGTTGAGCGGATGTTGAGGCGTCGTAGGGGGCATCTTGGAATGAGTTTCCGACAATTGATGCATGTCGAATTTCACGCAGGGGCAAAACAATCTGGGCGACCCGACCCGTACCTCAAAGCGCGCTCCGCGACGTTCCGTCGTCGTTGGATCGCTGGGCTTCCTGGCTGCGGGCATCGTGCTCAGTGCGACGGCTCTCCCCGTGATGGCGAGCCAAGTATCTCAGTCAACGACCTTGACGACTACATCGGCAGTGACAGCTTCAAGCAACGCGGCGTCTCGTTCGACTGCGGTCACGACACCCAAGACCCCGGCGCATCTTCGAACTCGAGTGACCACATCGCGCAGTACTACAAGAATCGCTCATGTCGCGACATCGCGCACCGAATCGTCGGTCAAGAGTGTCTCGTCAACATCGGTAACGACAACAACATCGCCAACGCCGACGACAACGCCGAAGCATTCGACGACAACAACGACCATTCCGGTGACGACGACGACGGTGGCCCCGACGCCCACCACCACGGTGCCGGTGACGACTACGACGATCGCGAAGAGCCCACCCGTCACGAGGAGCGTTCCTCTTTCAATCCCCAACCCCGGCGCCAATATTGCACCGAATCCGAATTTTCTTCAGACCGGTCACTGCACCTTCGCCAATGGCGTCTGGGGGTGTGACAATCCTTGCGTCGCCGGATCCGCAACCGCACTTGCGTGGCCCGGATTCACCAACGGTGCCGCGTGCACCGACTACGTTCTCCAAGCGATCAATAGCGCACGCGCCGCCGAGGGTGTTCGCCCAATGGTGCTGCCGAACAATTGGTACAGCTTGACCACCGCTCAACAGCTCTTCGTTGTCGCCGACCTCGAACGCACCGCTCGGGGTCTCCCGGCCTACGTTGGGATCAACAGTGCACTCACCGCTAACGCGCAACATGCCGCCGCTACCAACAACGACCCCTCCGTCGCCGCTGGGTTCCCAATGGGCAACGACGCCCAGGGATCGGCCGGTTTTGGCGGCGCCTGGTCCGGCGGCTTTACGGTCCTCGCCGCGGATTACGTCTGGATGTACGACGACGCGTGGGCTGGCAGTATTGCCGCGACTTCGAACGTAGCCTGCACTTCCGCTCACGCCGCCGGTTGTTGGGCCCACCGTGATGAGTTGCTTGGATCCGACCCCGGTTTCAACCCCGGCGTTGGTCTTGGGTGCACCACGTGTGAAATGGGCACGGGCTTCGCGATGGTCAACGGCCACGCTTCCTACGTCGACCTCATCGAACTGCCCAAGGGTGCCCTGCCCCCAATGACGTTCACCTGGGCCAACAATGTCCTGCCCAACTTGAACTGATTGATTTTCGACGCGCGAAACGTACAACGCTCGAACGTGACGAATCAATCGGCCGACGCACCCGTGGGCGCGGGTGACGCTGACATGTGCGAAGGCGACTCTGGCGAATTCGGTCGCAGATGGAAGTACAGCATGAAGGCGAGCGAACCTATCGCAAAGGCCGCAAACGCCACAATCAGCGGCACGATGGCGATGTGGTGCAGTTCATTCTGGCTACCACTCCCGGGCGAGAGCAGCACCGCGACGAATCCAACTAATCCGATGGTCGTGATCACCATCCACGCCCATTTGTTCCACTGGCGCACGTGGCGGCCCGGCAGGAACGGAAGCGGAAACATGCCAAAGGCCAGGCTGGCGAAGCCGCCGAGGAACGCGACGTTCAATGCCGGATCCAAGATTAGCCAGAACGGTGAGGGCGAGTGCGCCGTGGCCGCGTGAAAGACGGGCACTGTGAGGAAGAACGCGGCGGTGCTGACGACGAGCACGCAGACCGACGCAATCGCGTGGAGTCGCCCCCAGTCCTTGTAGTCGGTGTGCGGTCGCAAGACGAAGACGGCAATGAGGCCGTAGCAGTAACCCGGTGAGAGTCCGAGCGCTCTCGACGCACTCACGCAGACAATGGCGATGATCATGCCACCAACGAGCACGTGCATGTGGACTTTGCGCTTTTCGCGCAACCCGCCGAAGATGATCGGCAACTGCGACGTGAGGGTCACGATGGCAACACCCAGGCACTGACCGAGGAACAGCCACAGGGTGGTGCGGTTGAGCCCGAAGCCCTTGTCGAGGAATGAGTTGATGAGTCCGGCGAAAAGAATGAAGCCCAGGAACAATGCGGTGCCAATCGTCACGCGTCGTGCGAATGATTTCTCGATCTCACGATTAATGAACATCTTCGGAAAGCGTTTTCTCGCCCGGGCTTGGATGCGCTCTCTATTCTCGGCGTACGTCACGTCGAGCCATTCGCTGGGGAAACCTGCGCCGATGAGACGACTGACGAGCAGTACCCCGATGCTGATGCCGCCAGAACTGACGAGATTGCTCTTGATTTGGCTAGGACCGGGCATGGCAACGCTGAACTCAGAGAGGTGGTTCTTGGTGACCGTTACATCGAAGGGGGCCGACAACAAATAGGGATGCGACGTCGTGCACGACAACTCCAAGCGATGGCGTCCAACCGTCGCGTCGCCGGGAATTACGAGATGGTGCAGGTCGAACCCGGTGCCGGTATCTTCCACCTGGTCGATCAGCTTGCTATCGAAGAACACGTAGACCGGTCGACAGGTACTCGTGAAGGTGGAGTCGCGCAGGGTGATGGCTATACCCGGTGGCCCCGTCGCCGGCGTGGTCTGCAACGCTGAGGAGACGCGCAGTGCGGCGTCCGCCTTGGCCGTCGAACTGCCGTTGTTGCTCACGGTCTGACCGGTGAACGTTGTGCCGGTCGACGTGCCGTCAGAGCCTGTCTCGGTCACCGACGCCGAGTAACTGCCCGTCTTGGTATAGACGTGTGATGTCCTCGCGGTTTTCGTCGTGGCGCTCGTCCCATCGCCGAAGTCCCAGTGGTAGCTCGTGATTGTGCCGCCCGACAATGACGACCCAGAGGCGTCAAAGGTCGAACTCTTCCCGGCTGCCGCAGGGATAACGCTCAGATGCGCACTGGGAGCCTGTCCCGGCGCGATGGCAATGCCAAAACTCGGTGCGCCCACCTGGACCGCTGCTTCGGGTCGCGGTGGCGAGGATGCGAGATCGATTGGCGTCACGGTGTTCGTGGCGTTCGCCACGTAGGCAGTCTTGCCGTCAGGCGCGATGGCGATGCCGTCAGGTTGGCTGAGACTCCCCACCGAGAGCGACGCGCCGGCGGTGGCGGGCGACGTCGTCAGATTGATGGGGGTCACCGTGTTGTTGTTGTTCGCGGTGAAGGCCGTTGTCCCGTCGGGGGTGACAGCGATACCCAGTGGGCCACTAGGCACGCTGATCGAGCCCTTCAGCGAGGGAGGACTGGACGCCAAGTTAATGACAGAAATAATTGAGCCGTTGGCGACGTACGCGGTCGCTCCATCGGGAGCAATCGCGATGGCCTGCGGTGCACTAGCCACGGGGATCGTCGTCACTGCACGCGAGGCCGTGTTGATCACACTGACCGACGTCGCCTCGGAGTTGGACACGCAGACGAAGCCGCCGCTCGGACTCACGGCGATGCTCCATGGTCCACTGCCCACCGGAATTGGCGCACCGGCCCTCGCGGGAGTGCTTCGAAGGTTGATGGGAGTGACGGTGTTGCTATTGAAGTTAGTGACGTAGGCCGTATCGCCGTTCGGGGTGATCGCAATAGCTGCCGGACCGCTCCCCACTTTGATTGGCGTCTCGAACGAGGGAGGGCTGGCGTGCAGGTTGATTGGTCGCACCGTGTTGCCGTCGGAGTTCGTGACGTAAGCGGTCGATCCGTCGGGCGCAATGGCGATGCCAAGTGGACCGTTCAATTGTGGGTTAGTGGCACGCAACACCGTCGCGTGAGAGTTCGACGCATCGATCGCAGTGACCGTATTGAGATTGAGATTTGTGACGTATACGGTGCCAGACGCGAAGCCCTGAGGCGCTGCGGACGCCGGCGACGAACTGAGGAAGAACGCGAACGCCGGGCTGAGCAACATGCACGCCAGCGTCGCTGAGAGTCGCACGCCCGTGCGGCGACGGCGTTCGTCGGTGTCGGGCAAATGTTTCACGGCGAACGTCAGGTCGCCTTGAGGACCGCGACGACTCGCCGATTCTGTGCACGTCCCGTAGCCGTGGCATTCGTCGAAACCACGACCGCGCTGTAGCCGGGCACGATGGTGATGACGACGCCGAGGTCACCGAGTGTTGCGAGGTCGGCGGTCAATTTCGCCGCAACGGCCTTGGCGCGATTGAGGTTGAGGGTCGTGTTGAAGGCGGGAGTGAAGACATTGTCTGTGTAGCCCGTCAAGTTAACGGTCGTGAAGTGACTCTTCTTTATCGATAGGGCCATGGCCTGCACTTCTGACTTCAATTTGATCGTCAGAGTGAATGAACCTTCGGCAAAGGGCGCGATCGTGACGTTTTGATTCGCCGGAGGTTTCGGCGGTTGCGGCGGTTTCGACACGATATGGAACGGGGGCAACGTCGTGGTGGTCGTCGTGGTCGTCGTGGTGGTCGTCGTGGTGGTCGTCGTCGTCGTTG
>DATCCA010000130.1:0-2124 GCA_036511575.1 Acidimicrobiales bacterium | reverse complement strand
TACGGCATTGCAAAGAAGGTCTCCGTCGCCCGCGCTCTTATGAGCGATCCGACATTGCTGATGCTGGACGAACCGGCGTCGGGGCTCGACGAGTCTGAACTCGATGACTTTGCGCGGCTCATCGTGGAGCTGCACGCGACCATGGGAGTGCTACTCGTCGAGCACGACATGGAGTTCGTCATGCCACTGGTGAATCGACTCGTGGTGCTCAACTTCGGCGAAGTCATCGCCAGCGGATCACCGTCGGAGGTTCGCGAAAACGAAGCGGTCATCGAGGCGTACCTCGGGGTTGACGAATGATCGCCATCGACAATCTGTCGGTCTCCTTTGGCGCGGTCCAGGCACTTCGTGACGTGACCTTCCGCGCCGAAACGGGACAGATCACCGCGGTCCTCGGCGCCAACGGCGCCGGAAAGACCACGCTGCTCCGCACCATCAGCGGACTAAAGGAACCCACGTCGGGCACGATTCTCATGGATAGTCAGGCGCTCGTTCACAAGAAGACCGAGGACATCGCGCGCATGGGTGTCGGCCACGTCCCCGAAGGTCGAGGAGTCATCGGCGAGTTCACGGTCGAAGAGAACCTTCGACTGGGCGCGATGATGGCCAAGGTCAATCTGCAAAAGGGTCTGGAGGAGCAATACGAACAGTTCCCGGTGCTGGGCGAACGACGCAAGCAGCACGCGGCGAAACTGTCCGGTGGCGAACGACAGATGCTCGCGATGGCCCGAGCACTGATCGCCAAACCTTCCGTGCTCTTGTTAGACGAACCTTCGCTCGGATTGGCACCGCTCGTGACCGCTCAGCTAATGCACACGATCCACTCCCTGTGCGAGTCCAGCGACCTCACGGTGATCCTCGTCGAACAGAACGCCTCGTCGGCACTTCGAATCGCACATCACGCCGTGGTCTTGCACGTCGGCAACGTGGTCGCGAACGACGCCGCGTCGATCGTGGCGGCGGACGAGAATCTCCGTCAGTACTACCTCGGACTGGTGGAGTGATGGACCCGTTCCTCACCTCTCGCGTCGTGACGGACGTCCTGGGCGGTTTGACCAATGGCGTCACCTACGGACTGGTGGCTCTCAGCCTCGTGCTCATCTGGCGTTCCACCGGCGTGCTGAACTTCGCTCAGGGCGCGATGCCGATGTTCGCCACCTACGTCGGCTTCGCACTGTTGTCGTATCACTTCGGGTACTGGGCTTGCGTCGTGGTGTGCATCATCGCCGGACTCCTCCTCGGGGGTCTGACCGAGCGGATCCTCGTGCGAAGGCTCTACGGCAAACCGGAAATTAATCCAATTGTGGTTATGGTCGGATTCCTCATCGTGCTTGAAGCGGTCGCGGCCGCGATCTGGTCGTCGACGCCGCGCAGTCTGCCGAGCCCCTTCTCGTCGATCCACTGGCAGCTGGCTGGTAAGCCCTTCGCGCTGTCACCCTTCACGATCTACGAGATCGCCACGGCGCTCGTGGTCATGGCCCTGGTGGCCGCGTTATTCCGATTCACGAATCTGGGGCTGCAACTACGCGCTTCAGCGTTGGCCCCGGAGGTGTCGCGATTGCTGGGCGTGCGCGTGGGGCGGCTCCTCACGTTGGGATGGATGCTCTCGACCGCCGTGGGCGTCATCACGGCAATTTTGGTCTCGGCGAATTTCTTCTCGGGACTGACGCCCACGGTGATGGACGGGATCTTCGCCTACGGCTTCATCGCTGCCGCCATTGGCGGTCTCGAGAGTCCCATCGGAGCGATCGCCGCCGGCGTCTTGCTCGGCATCGTCAATCAGTTCGTAACCGACTTCGTGAACCAGAACGCCGTCATCATGGTCGCCCTCGCCATTCTCGTCGTTTCGTTGATGGTCCGCCCGAGCGGCGTCTTCACCAAGAGCATTCAGAGACGCGTCTGATGAAACTCCTCGCCGCGCGCCGAGTACCGACCGCCGTCGCGTTCGCCATCATCGTGACCATCGTCGCACTCGTGAGCGCGTCGACCACGCGAGACGGAATCGCTCTAAGCGTCGCCATCGACCTGGCCATCGCGTGCGCGTTCGCCATGAGCTTCCCGGGACTCAAGACGGGCCACCCCGTCGTCGCACGCGCCGTGCTCACGCTGCTTGGTCTCGACGTC
>DATCCA010000129.1:0-38797 GCA_036511575.1 Acidimicrobiales bacterium | reverse complement strand
GCACCTTGACGCCCATGGAGGACCAGCCAGCGACCACACTCGTCGCCACGCTTTGGTCAAGGTCGCTCGGACCCACGGCCAGCGTGAGGGCGAGCACCTTTCCAGTACTCGTAGCCCAACCCTTCGTGGTCCGGTTGAAACCGGCCGCCGACAACACGTCACTCGCGCAGCTGAAACAGTCGGCGAGTCCGTTGTGCGCGCTGCTCGGGGCGATCGTGGTGGTCGTGGTCTGGGACGTCGGCGAGGACCCCGTCGGGCCGGGGTACTGCGCCTGGCCCTGCGAAAACAGGGCCGACGCACCGGCCGATGGCGAAAACGTCACCGCTCCCCACAACTGGTCGATCAGCGTCTGGCGGGCAATCGACCAACTCAATGCCTCGCGCACGGCAATGCGCGCGGTGAAGGGTCGCGTGGCCGCGAAGGAGAGTTCTTCAATTTCGCTCGACGAGCCAATGTGGCTCATGACATTGGGGTGCGCGCTGATGTTCTGTACTTCGGCACGATTGACAATCAATGAAAAATCGGCGAAGTGCGCGGACGCCGACGCCGGAATGGCGTTCGAGTCGGTGATGACGATTCGACCGAAGCGATCCTTGTTTATCGGCCAGTGCTTATTCATCGCGAGAACGATCCGGTCCTTCGCGACCGAGAAGAGTACGTAGGGCCCAAGTGTCGGACGTTGCGCCCAGTCGGCCAACGTGCAACCGGGCTGGGTACCGAGTTCCTCGACGTCACGAAAGAGTAGGTTCCACTCGGCGTAGGGCGTCGAGAAGACGGCGGTGACCGCGAGCCCGTTCGGTGCCACGGTGAGTGTCGTGATATCGCGGTAGCCATCGCTTTGCACACTCTTGAGCGCGCGTGCGCGCAGCCACCAGCCGACGAGGTCATTGCCATTGAAGGTGTTGCCGTTACTCCACTTCTCGTTGGGCGCGAGGGTGTATCTGACGGTCTCGGGGCTGAGCGACGTCAGCTCGGCCGAGGCGATGGGACCGTTCTCTCCGTAGAGGTTGCCAGCACTACTGGTCAAAAAGGCCGACGGGAGTAAGAGGTCATTGATGGCGTTGGTACTGGGCGTGGCGCCCGGATCGAGGAATGAACAGCCGTTGAACGGGCCGGGGACGGACAGCGACAGGGTCTTGGCGCTGTTCGTCGTGACCAGAGAGGCCGTGGCACCGGTCTCGGCGAAGGGCACAACGAGCGCCGCGAGAACGAGGGCGCCCATGACGAAACGGCCCCTCGATCCTCGTAGGACCATGGCCGCTACTGCAAACGCAGGTCGAGGGTCAGCGTCGCGAAGGTGAAGATCAGCGCCACGGCAATCGTGATGCGGTCCAAATTGCGCTCAACAACCGTCGATCCCGAGGCGGCGGCGCCCATGCTGCCACCGAGGAGGTCCGAGATGCCGCCACCGCGCCCAGAGTGCAAGAGGACGAGAAAGATGAGCCCGACGGCCGTGCATGCCTCAATAACGATGAATGTCCAGGTGAACAACGTGGCCTCCGATTAGCGCTTTAAAGCGTAGCAGTCGTCACAGGCGCTAATTATGGCAAGGAAGGACTCGGCCTTGAGGCTCGCGCCCCCCACGAGGAAGCCGTCGACGTGGCCCTCGGCGACGAGCGATGCGGCGTTCTCGGCGTTCACTGATCCCCCGTAGAGGACTCGTGTGTCGCCCAGTTTCAACCCCGCGAGCACGCTGCGTACGTGGGTCATCATCTCGTAGACCTGTTCACTGGTCGCGGTGAGGCCAGTGCCGATCGCCCAGATTGGCTCGTAGGCCACGGTCACGAGCTCGGCGAATCGCGCATCAAGACCTTCGAGGGCGCCACGAAGTTGGCGTCGGACCCACTCGGCCTGATCGCCCTCTTCGCGCACGTCCAGCGCCTCACCCACGCAGAGCACCGCCTTAAGACCACTTCGCACCACCGCACGCAGCGTCGCCGCGACGATAGTGTCGTCCATTGCGTAGTGCGCGCGCCGCTCGGAGTGACCAACGAGTACCCACTCGACGCCGAGACGTTGGAGCATCGCGACGCTAATTTCGCCGGTGTGCGCGCCGTTCTCATTCGGGTTCACGTGTTGGGCCGCGACGGAAATCGCCATACGTTCCGAGGTCACAATTGACGTGACACTTCGCAGGTCGACGAAGGGCGGGGCCACGACAACGTCGGTGTGCTCGGCCGGACGGTTCTTCAACAGCACGCCGATCTGCTGGCCCAGGTGGACCGCTTCGACGAAGTCGAGGTTCATCTTCCAGTTGCCAATGACGAGTGGCTTCTTCGCCGTCATGTGAAGGGACTTTCACGTAGCGCCTTCAGTCCGGGCAGGTCGCCCAGTTCAACCAGTTCGAGTGACGCGCCGCCGCCCGTGGAGACGAAACTCACGTCGCCCTCGAGGCCGAACTGTTGCAGCGCCGCCACCGAGTCCCCGCCGCCCACGACCGAAATTGCGGCCGACTTAGCCACCGCGCGCGCGACCGCTTCGGTGCCACCGACGAATCGCGGGTCTTCAAAGACGCCCATCGGGCCGTTCCAAAGAATCGTCGCGGCATTGGCGATGACCTCTTCGAATGCCTCGACCGACGCCGGTCCGATGTCGAGTCCGACGAAACCGTCGGGGATGTCAGGTCCAAATGACAACACCGGGTCCGGTCCTCCCGAACCGAAGTCGGCACCGGACGCCAGGCCCAGCGCGTCGCTCGGGATCACGACGTTGCCGGCGGCGAGTAGTTGCGCGCACTGCTCGAGGTACGACGCGTCAAAGAGCGACGAGCCAATCGTGCGCCCCTGGGACGCCTCAAAGGTATAGGCCATCCCCCCACCCACGATGACGGTGTCGGCCTTGGCGCAGAGCACCTTGGTGATGGCCAGTTTGTCGGCCACCTTGGCGCCGCCCACGATGGCGACGAAGGGACGTTCGGGACGTTCCAGCAGTGACGTGATGGTGGCGACTTCGCGCGCCAGGTTCATGCCGGCCGCGCTCGGCACCAGCGTCGGGGGAATCATGATCGACGCGTGGGCCCGGTGCGATGCGCCGAATGCTTCGTTGATGTAGTAGTCGAATCCCTCCACGAGCGAGGCACCAAACTCAGGGTCGTTGGCCTCTTCGCCGGGATCGAAGCGAAGATTCTCCATCAACGTCACGCCCGGGCAGAGTTCGTTCAGTCGTCGCCGGACCGGCTCCACGGAGTACTGGGCCACGACAACACCCTTCGGGCGACCAAAGTGCGTGCAGGCAACGACGGTGGCGCCACGTGCGAGCAGTTCGTCAAAGAGTGGCACCGTGCTTCGGATACGGAAATCGTCAGTCACCTCGAGGCGACCATCGATCTCGGCGACCGGCGTATTGAAGTCCACGCGCACGAGGACCCGTCTGTCAACGAGGCTCCCCCAGCGCTCGTAGGAAGGGAGGGCTTGAGCCACGACTACTTACCGATGATGGCCGAGAGGTCCACCAGTCGGTTGGCGTAGCCCCATTCGTTGTCGTACCAACCAAAGATCTTGACCAGGCTCTGGTTGTCGTCGATGCGCTGGGCAATCGTCATCTTCGAGTCGAACGTGCACGACGCCGGCGTGCCGACGATGTCCGAGGAGACGAGGTACTCGTCGCTGTAGACCAGGATGTGCTTGAGCGCCCCGCTGGCCGCAGCTCGAAAGGCGGCGTTGATCTCATCGACGGTCGTCAAGCGCACGATGGCGGTGAAGTCGGTGATACTGCCGACCGGTATCGGCACACGAAGCGACGTCCCGTCGAGTCGCCCCTTCATCGATTCGAGGACCAGGCTCGTCGCGCGCGCGGCGCCCGTGGAGGCCGGCACGATGTTGATCGCGGCGGCGCGGGCCCGACGCATGTCCTTGTGCTCGAGGTCGAGCAGATTCTGGTCGTTCGTGTACGCGTGGATGGTCGTCATGAGACCGGTCGTGACACCAAAGGCGTCATCGAGGACCTTCACCATTGGCACGAAGCAGTTCGTGGTGCACGACGCGTTGCTCACAATGTGCTGGGTCTGCGCGTCGTACGTTTTGTCGTTGACGCCGACCACGAACGTCGCGTCGACGTCGGTCGCGGGGGCCGAAATGATGACCTTGCGAGCGCCGGCACTAAGGTGCTGGGCTGCGGCCTCGCGGGTGGTGAAGCGTCCGGTTGACTCGATCACGACGTCGACCTGCAGTTCGCCCCATGGCAGCTCCGCGGGATTTCGTTCGGCGAGCACCTTGACCGATCGGTCCCCCACCGTCATCCCGGAACTGGTGAGCCCGACGGGCACGTTGAGGCGACCTTGTGTCGAGTCGTAGCGCAGGAGGTGGGCGTTGACCTCAGGCGAGGTGAGGTCGTTTACAGCGACCACGTCGATGTCGCCGTTGTTGAGCGCGGCGCGAAGATAGCCCCTTCCAATACGTCCGAACCCGTTGATTGCCACACGTATTGCCACTGCTGCTCCTTAGTTCGTCGGCCTTGGTTATCGCACGTGAGCGAAAGCCGCGTCAGCCAATTTTTGCACATCGTGGACACGACCATTTCTCCCTGCGAGGTCGTGACGGTAAACGGGCAGTGAACATTCCTGTTGGGCGAAGGCCGACGCCGTGTCGACGAGGACCGCGTCGGGCACCACGCCGTGTCGCAACAGCGCTTCCACGTGCTCAGCCAGCGTGTAGCCCTCGGTCTCGGGGAGCTGTTCGGCCAGATTGGCCACGTAGAGCTTGCGCGCTCGGGTCCCGGCGAGCGCCTGGGTGATGCCCGGGACCACGCAGGCGGCGAGGACGCTCGTGAACAGCGATCCCGGTCCAATGAGGATGAGGTCGGCGCGCTCGATGGCCTCGACCGCGGCGATCGGCGCGGCGGCGTTGGCCGGCTCCACGCGGATCCGACGAATCGATGAGGACTTCATCACTTCGCTTTGGCCCCGCGTGTCACCCGCTTCGGTGGCGGCGACGAGCACCACGCCTTCACTGCTGGCCGGAATGATCTCGCCCGTGACGTCCATCACCTGGGCGACGGCGCGAACCGACTCTTCGAGGTCACCGGTCGCGTCGATCAGCCCCACGAGCAAGAGATTGCCCACGGCGTGGCCCCGCAGTTCGCCCGCGCGGAAACGATGTTCGAAGGAGGCGGCCAGCGGATTGTCGGGGTCGGCCAGGGCCACCAAGCACTTTCGTAGGTCGCCGACGGCCGCCACGTTCAACATGGCGCGCAGTCGCCCCGTCGATCCCCCGTCGTCCGCGACCGAGACGACGCCGGTCACGTCGCTCGAGTGCAGTCGCAGCGCGCGCAGCGAGACGGCCGTGCCGTGGCCACCCCCCACCGCCACGACTTTCATCGAGCGATATCGCGGTGAAAGACGGCGTGCTCGATGTTCAGGCGTCGACGCAACTCCTCGGCGATGGCCACCGAGCGATGGCGCCCACCCGTGCAACCAATGGCAATCGACAGATACGACTTGCCCTCTTTCGCGAATTCGGGGATCTGCCATTCGAGCATGGCGACCACGTCACGAAGGAAGTGCTGCGCCGGCTCGGGCGTCAAGACGTAGTCCGCCACCGGCGCGTCGAGACCGGAGAGCGGTCGCAGTGCCTCGACCCAGTAGGGATTGGGAAGAAAACGGCAGTCAAAGACAATATCCACGTCGCGCGGCAGACCGTTCGAATAACCAAAGGAGACGAGCGAGACCCGCAGTGCACCGAAGCCCGACATCTCGGTGAACGTTTCCACGATCCGCGAGCGGAGTTGATTGGCGTTGATCGAGCCGGTGTCGATGACCAGGTCGGCGCCGTCGCGGATCGACTGCAGCAGTGCCCGTTCGCCGGTGATGGAGTCAGCGAGGGTTGGTGCGTCGAAGGGGTGACGACGACGATTGCCCTCGAAGCGGTGAATTAAGACGTCATCGGGCGCGTCGAGAAAGAGGATCTTGGCGTTTTCGTGCAGTTGACGCAGTTCGCGCTCCACGGCGAGCCAGTCGTCGGGCTGCACGCCACCGGAACGACCGACGATGAAGGCGACGCCGGCGTATTCGCGAGAGCCCGCGGTGGCGAGCTCACCCACGCGCGCGATGAGTTCAATGGGCATGTTGTCAATGACGAACCACCCAATGTCCTCGAGCGCGGCCGACACCGTCGAACGCCCGGCGCCCGACATCCCGGTGACCAGCAGCACCTCACTCATCGTCGCTCCCCTTGGTCGGCTTCGGTTGGGCCGGCGCCTGTAAGTGATCGTAGAGCCTCGTCGCGACGTCACTCGGGAGCCACGCCAACGCACCGAGCTCGTCGAGCGACGCGCGCCGAAGTTCGTCGAGTGAACCGAACTGCGCGAGCAGTCTCTCCTGTCGAGCCGGTCCCAGTCCTTCGACACCGGAAAGCGTGGACGCGACCATTGACTTGCCGCGCTTGGAACGATGGAACGTGATGGCGAAGCGGTGGGCCTCGTCTCGGATTCGCTGCACGAGGTACAGACTCTCCGAACCGCGATCGAGCGTGATGGGCGTACTGGTGCCGGGACGGTAGAGCAGTTCCTCACGTTTGGCCAGCGCCGTGAACTCCACCTGGTCGCTGAGTCCAAGGGTCTGGGCGGCCTTCTGGGCGGCGTGCAGTTGCGGAAGTCCCCCGTCAATGATGATGAGGTCGGCTCGGCGAAACTTCGTCGCGCGCTGCTCGTCATTCCAGTAACCGAGGCGCCGGCGCACGACCTCCTCCATCGCGCCGACGTCGTCGTTGCCGAGGACCTCTTTGACGTTGAAGTGACGGTAGTCACTCTTGAGCGCCAAACCATCCTCGAACACGACCATCGACCCGACGTAGTTCGTGCCCTGCAGGTGGCTCATGTCGAAGCACTCAATTCGAAAGGGCGGCTGCGAAAGATGCAGCGCCGCGCCGAGTTCCTGGAGTGCGCGCGATCGCACGTTGTGGTCACTTTGGCGCCGGAGCGAATCGCGGTCAATCACCGACGTCGCATCGCTCACCGCGAGCTCGATCGCACGACGACGTTTCCCTCGTTGGGGCACGGCGACCTCGACCGGCTTGCCGCGAAGTTCACTGAGGTATTCGACCATCAACGGTGTCGTCGCCTCGTCGTTGCCGACGAGCACGGTCGGAGGGACCGACTCCGCGTCCGGGTACAAGTCCGTGAGCACACTCTCGAGGATCTCCGCGTCGTTCTCGTCCATCGAACGGTCAATGAGGTGCACGCTTCGCCCGATGATCCGCCCGAAGCGGACACGGAAGCGCACGACCGCGGCCCGGCCACCGTTGGTCGCAACACAGAGCACGTCGAGGTTCGAGTGGTCGTCGAGCACGACGTTCTGCACACTCGCGGCGCGCTCGAGGGCCTCGAGGCCGTCGCGCGCCTTCGCCGCCGCTTCGTAGTGCTTGTTCTCGGACGCATCGGTCATCTGGTGGTGCAACAGGTCACGAAGTTGACGTACGTCGCCGTCGAAGAAGCGCGCCCACGCGTCGACGAGTTGTTGGTAACCCTCGACGTCGATGGCGCCGACGCAGGGCCCCGAGCATCGACCAATGTCGAAGAGAAGACAGGGACGGCCAATCCGCTGGTGGTAGTTGTACTTGTGCTTGGTGCACGAGCGAAGCGGGAAGGCCTGGATCAGTTCGTCCATCGTCGTGCGAAGAGCGCGTACTTCTACGAAGGGGCCGAAGTAGCGCACGCCCTTCACGTGCTTCGACCTCGTCGTAAAGGGCGCCGGAAAATCAACTCGGGTGTCGATGGCGACCCACGGAAAACTCTTGTCGTCCTTCAGGCGCATGTTGTAGCGCGGCTGATTGTCCTTGATCAGTTCGTTCTCCAGTACCAGGGCATCCACTTCGGTCGGCGTGACGATCCATTCGACCGACGTCGCCTCCGCCATCAATGCCTGCGTCTTGTGGGTCAATCCCTCAGAGCGCTGAAAGTAACTGGAGAGTCTCGAGGCCAGTGACAACGCTTTGCCGACGTAAATGACGTCGCCACGCTCGTTGCGAAAGAGATAGCAGCCGCTCTGGCGCGGAATGCCCGAGGGCTTCGTGAACACCTAGAACCGTCCGTGCGCGGCCAACGACTCCTTTAAGACAGTTCCCGTCGCCGTGTCGAGCATCGCAATCGCCTCCGGCGTTCCCTCGCCGATGACCCGGCCTCCGCGACGGCCGCCATCTGGTCCGAGGTCGATGACCCAGTCCGCCGTTTTGATGACGTCAAGATTGTGCTCGATGACGAGCACGGTATTGCCCTGGTCGACGAGGCGGTGCAAGACCTCCAAGAGTCGTTTCACGTCTTCGAAATGTAGTCCCGTGGTCGGCTCGTCGAGCACGTAGAGAGTGTGACCAGTGGGGCGCCGAGCCAGTTCGGTGGCGAGTTTCACCCGTTGCGCTTCGCCACCGGAGAGCGTCGGCGCGGGCTGACCCAGGCGGACGTACCCGAGGCCGACGTCACTGAGACTCTGAATGTGACGAAGGATTGACGGCTGACGTTCGAAGAACCCCAGCGCTTCGGCGACCGGCATGTTCAGTACGTCGCTGATCGACTTGCCGCGATAGCTGATCTCGAGCGTCTCTCGGTTGTAACGCGCCCCGTTGCAGACTTCGCAGTTGACGTAGACGTCGGGCAGGAAGTGCATCTCGATCTTGATGGTGCCGTCGCCGGCGCAGGTCTCGCATCGCCCGCCTTTCACGTTGAAGGAGAACCGACCCTGCGTATAGCCGCGAACGCGCGCCTCTGGCGTCTCGGAGAAGAGTTTGCGGATCTTGTCGAAGACGCCGGTGTACGTCGCGGGATTCGAACGCGGCGTGCGACCAATGGGCTGCTGGTCGACCGCGACGACTTTGTCGAGGTTCGCGACGCCGGTGATGGTGTCGTGCTCCATCGGCGAGGTCTTGGCCCGGTTGATCTGGTGCTCGAGTGATCGCAAGAGAATGTGATTGATCAACGTCGACTTGCCCGAACCAGAGACACCAGTGACGGCCACGAAGTCGCCCAGGGGAATGTCAACGGTGACGTTCACCAGATTGTTGGCCCGCGCGCCCTTGATGGTCAGTTTCTTGCCGTCGCCTAATCGGCGCACAGCGGGAATCGGGATCGACCGCTCCCCCGACAGGTACTGGCCAGTTATCGACTCGGTGTTCTCGAGCAACTCCTTGTAGGTGCCGGCGTGCACCACGCGTCCGCCGAACTCGCCGGCCCCGGGACCAATATCCACTACGAAATCGGCGAGTCGTATGGTCTCCTCGTCATGTTCGACCACGATGACCGAGTTACCGAGGTCGCGCAACCGCTCCAAGGTGGAAATGAGTCGGCGATTGTCGCGTTGATGGAGTCCAATCGATGGCTCGTCAAGGACGTAGAGGACACCCACGAGGTAGCTGCCGATCTGTGAGGCGAGTCGGATCCGCTGCGCTTCGCCACCGGACAGTGACGCCGAGGCTCGCGACAAGGTCAGGTAATCCAGGCCCACGTCCATGAGGAACGTGAGCCGTTCAGTGATCTCCTTCACGACCCGCGAGGCAATCGTCTGCTCGCGCTTGGTGAGTTTGAGCTTGGCGAAGAAGTCGATCGCTTCGTCGATCGTCATCGAATTGACTTGCGCGATGTTGTGGGCGTGAATCTTGACCGCGAGCACTTCGGGTTTGAGTCGTTGTCCCTTGCAGGTATGACACTCCACCTCGCGCATGTACTGCTCGGCCTGTTCGCGTGACCAGTCGCCGTCGGACTCATTACGCTTACGCTCCAACCAGTCCACGATGCCGGCGTACGTGGTGTCGTAGGTGCGAACCTTGCCGTAGCGGTTGCGGTACTTAACCGGCACCGAGCGCTTCTCCACGCCGTAGAGAATCAGCTTGCGGTCCTTTGGTCGAAGCTTCTTCCACGATGTCTTGACGTCGAAGTCACCGAGCGCCGCGATCCCGTCGATGAGGCGCGCAAAGTACTTGAAGCGCACGCCGGCCCACGGCGCCAACGCCCCGTCGGCCAATGACAGCGTGTCGTCGGGTACCACGAGGTTGGGGTCGACTTCGAATCGCGTGCCGAGGCCGGTGCACACCGGACAGGCCCCGTAGGGCGAGTTGAACGAGAAGTCGCGTGGCGCGAGCTCGCTGAAACTGAGTCCGCAGTCGTTGCACGCCATCTTCTCGGAGAACTGGACGAGTTGGTCGCTGTCGATGAAGAGGAAGGAGACCAGTCCCCTCGTCAGTTTGAGCGCCGCTTCGACCGACTCCGTGAGTCGCTGACGGACCGACGCCTTGACGCTCAGTCGGTCCAGTACGACGTCGATCGTGTGCTTCTCGTAGCGCGCGAGGTTGACGCTCTCGCGATCGCTCAGTTCAATGACGTCGCCGTCGACGCGCGCTCTCGAGAAGCCCTGGGCCGCGAGTTCATTCAGCAGCGTGCTGTACTCGCCCTTACGGCCGTCGACGACCGTGGCGAGGACGAGGAAGCGTTCGTCATTCGTGCGCGCCAACACCTGGTCGACGATCTGCTGGGGCGTCTGGCGGGTGACGACCTTGCCGCAGTTGGGACAGTGTTGGACGCCAATTCGTGCGAAGAGCAGTCGAAGGTAGTCGTGGATTTCGGTGATCGTGCCCACCGTCGATCGCGGATTGCGTGACGCGGTCTTCTGATCGATGGAGATCGCCGGGGAGAGGCCCTCGATGAAGTCGACGTCGGGCTTATCCATTTGGCCGAGGAACTGGCGGGCGTACGCCGAGAGGCTTTCGACGTAGCGGCGCTGTCCTTCGGCGTAAATCGTGTCAAAGGCCAGCGACGACTTCCCCGAACCGGAGAGTCCCGTAAAGACCACCAACTGGTCGCGCGGTATCTCGACCGAGAGATTCTTGAGATTGTGGACGCGGGCGCCCTGCACTCGGATGGTCGACGACATGTAGGGAATCTACCGGTCAAACATCGAGAGCCAGGTCGTCAATGACCAGTTGATCGATCTCAGTGGCGAGACCCTGACGTTGGAGGAGATGAAGCATGTCGCGAAGCGCCGCCGCCTCTTCGAAGCGCAGTTCGCTCGCGGCGACCAGCATCGCCTTCTCCACTCGGGCAATCTCCAAGGAGAGGTCGTCGGGCAGCATCTCCTCCAAGGAGGTAATGCCGTGCACCTTGTTCGCCGGCTCGACCATGTACTCGCTGCGCAGGCGCCCGAGGATGTCCGCGACGTTCTTCATCACGGTGGTCGGCTCGATCCCGTGCTCCTTGTTGTACTCAATCTGGAGCATCCGACGGCGCTCGGTCATCGAAATCGCGGCACGCATCGAGTCGGTCATCCGATCGGCGTAGAGCACGGCTTGGCCATTGGAGTTTCGAGCGGCGCGACCGATTGTCTGGATGAGGGCCGAGCGTGAACGCAAGAAACCCTCCTTGTCGGCGTCAAGGATCGCGACCAGTGAGACTTCGGGTAGGTCGAGTCCCTCGCGCAGCAAGTTGATCCCGACCAGCACGTCAAACTCCCCGAGTCGCAGCGAACGCAGGATCTCAATGCGCTGAATCGTGTCGATGTCGCTGTGCAGGTATTGGACGCGGTACCCGGCCTTGGAGAGGAAATTCGTGAGGTCCTCGGCCATTCGCTTCGTGAGGGTCGTGATGAGTACGCGTTCGTTGCGCTCGATGACCACGTCGAGACGAACTCGCAGGTCGTCAATCTGATTCTTGGTGGGCATGATCGTGACGACGGGATCGAGCAGGCCGGTCGGTCGAATCACCTGTTCGACAACCTGGTCGCTGTGTTCTATTTCGTAGGGGCCGGGGGTCGCGGACACGAAGACCATCTGGGGCACGAGCTCCATGAACTCGTCAAAATTAAGTGGTCGGTTGTCCATCGCGCTCGGCAGTCGAAAGCCGTGCTCGACCAACGTCAGTTTGCGCGAACGGTCACCGGCGTACTGACCGCGGATTTGGGGCACGGCCACGTGGGACTCGTCGATGACGACGAGGAAGTCTTCGGGGAAGTAGTCCAGCAACGTGAAGGGCCGTTCGCCGGGTTTGCGCCCGTCGAGGTGCGCCGAGTAGTTCTCAATGCCGGCGCAGAAGCCGGTCTGTTCGAGCATCTCGAGGTCGTGCTCGGTGCGCGAGCGCAGTCGTTGCGCTTCGAGCAGTTTGCCCTCGGCGGCGAAGGTCGCGAGTTGCACCTGCAGTTCGTCCTCGATCCCGCGACAGGCCCGCTGCAGCGTGGCGGCGCCCGTGGCGTAATGCGACGCCGCGAAGAGCGTGACTTCCTTCACTTTGCCGCGGCTCTCCTGGGTCAACGGGTTGAAGAACGAGATCTCCTCGACTTCGTTGCCGAAGAATGAAACACGCACGGCCTCGTTGCTATACGCCGGTTGAATCTCGAGCGTGTCGCCCTTCATGCGGAACGTACTTCGATCAAGGACGAGCTCGTTGCGGTTGTACTGCATCTCTATGAGCCGTCGCAAGAGGGCGCGCTGCTCGAACGTCGCGCCGACCTCGAGGTGGAGCATCCGCTCGCGGTACTCAAGAGGCGAACCGAGTCCGTAGATGCACGAAACCGACGCCACGACGATCGTGTCGCGATGGGTGAGGAGCGACGAGGTCGCGGCGTGACGGAGTCGGTCGATCTCCTCGTTCACCGAACTGTCCTTCTCAATAAAGGTGTCGGTCCTTGGAATGTAGGCCTCGGGTTGGTAGTAGTCGTAGTACGAGACGAAGAACTCCACTCGATTCTGTGGCAGCATCTCCTTCAACTCCGAGGCGAGTTGCGCCGCCAGCGATTTGTTCGGTTCCAGGATGAGTGTCGGGCGTTGCACGTGCTCGACGAGCCACGCGATGGTGGCGGTCTTACCACTGCCCGTGATGCCCTCGAGGGTCTGGTAGCGAAGTCCGTCCTCCACCCCTTGGGACAGGGACGCAATGGCCGTGGGCTGGTCGCCCGCCGGTTCAAAGGGTGATTCGACCAGAAACCTATCCATGGGCGAGTCCTACGAGTTCCAGCGCCGCGTCGAGTTGGGCGAACAGTTGCTCCAGTGTGCCCTCGTTCCACAACACGCGGTCGACGATGCGTTCGCGTTCGTCGTTGCTGATCTGGTTGGCGAGACGGGCGCGCGCGTCATCTTCCTTGAACCCGCGACGTTCGACCAATCGCTTCACCGCGGTCTCGGGGTCAACCTGTACCGACCACACTTCATCCAGCGTGAACGCCACTCGGTGCTCGGGACGAAAAAGTGGCACCGCCACGAAGACGGCGTCGCCGGTGGCCCCGTCCAGTTGTCGTACTATCTCCACGCCGATCTTCTCGTGGGTGATTCGATTCAATCGACGAAGCGCCGAACGGTCATTGAAGACGATCTCGGCCATAAAAGCGCGGTCCAGGGTTCCGTCGTCCGCGAGTACCGCACGGCCAAAGGCGTCGACGAGAGCTGCCAGTGCCGGACTGCCCTTTGCCGTGACGTCGTGGGCCACGTCGTCGGCGTCGATGACGGTGTAACCCAGCGTGCGCAATCGATCACAGATCGCTGATTTGCCGGCACCGATACCGCCCGCGATCACAATTCTTTTCATCAGACCACGGTAGTCAGAGGCTGTGACATCACTGACGAGCGCGCTGGGGTGGTACGTAGTCCACACTGGCGTTGAGTAATGTCAGGTCTGTCTCAATAGGGGGAAATGTGCTCAGATATTTGGTGAAACGACTGATGCTGCTCGTCGGCATCGTTTTCATCATTTCGGTGGGCAGTTACTACCTCATCCACCTGTTGCCCGGCAATCCTGCGGTCGTCGTCCTCGGATTCGGGGCCACCCCCGCGGCCAAGGCGGCCTTTTACGCGCAAGTTGGCCTGAATAAACCGGTCTACCTTCAATATTTCGTGTGGATGGGCCACGTGCTTCACGGAAATCTCGGAACGTCCTTCATTTCGAACGACACCGTGCTGTCGAAGATTCGCTCCGCCCTGCCCATCGACCTCGAAATTATCTTCCTCAGTCAGATCCTGGCGTTCGCCGCGGCGATTCCCGCGGCCATGCGATCAGCCCGCAAGCCCGACGGGCCTGTCGACCGCATTCTGGGCGCCGGCAGCTTCACGCTGCTCTCGATTCCCCCCTACATCGTCGTCGTCTTTGCAGTCCTTTTGATCTCGATCAAATTGGGACTCTCGGCGACCGGACCATCGGCCTACGTCGGCTTCGGGACCAGTCCACTCAACAACCTCGAAAGCCTGTCACTGCCGGCAATCACGCTGGCCATTGGCAGCTTCGTCGTCTACTACCGGGTGTTACGCAGTGACCTCATCGCGACCTTGCAAGAGGAGTTCATCACGATGGCGCGCTCCAAAGGACTGAGCCAGCGGCGCATCATGTGGCGCCACGCCTTTCGTCCCTCGTCGGTGGCCCTGCTCGGTGCCGCGAGCGTCAATATCGGTGGACTGCTCGCCGCTGGTTTCGTCGTCCAGTACCTCCTCGATATACCCGGTCTGGGTTACACATTGATCACGGCCATCAACAACGATGACTTCCTCTTGGTGCAGGGCATCGTGTTGGTGGTGTCGGTCGGCGTGGTCCTGATCAACTTCATTTTCGACTTCATCATCAACGTCGTGGATCCGAGGATTAGTCGTGAATGAAGCCACCATCTACTCCGAAGTCCAACTCATGGAGGGCAGCCGAAAGAAGGGCGAGCCCCTAGGCATCCTCTTCTGGATTTGCGTGGGCTGGATTGCTCTCAACGTCTTCGTCGCGATCTTCGCCAACGTGCTGCCCTTCCAAAATCCCCTCAACGAGGACTTCACGGTACTGAACTCGGCACCGAGCCTTCACCACCTCTTCGGGACCGACGACCTTGGTCGAGACATCCTGGCGCGCGTGGCCTTCGGCTCACGGGTGTCGATCTCGGTGGGCGTCGGCGCCATGATCATCGGGTTCGGCGTGGGCGCGCCGCTCGGCATGCTCGCCGCGTATCGCCGAGGCCGCTTCGACGGAGTCCTGACCACCGTGATGTACGTCATGCTGGCGTTTCCCGCCATCATCGCCACCATCGCGGTGCTCTCCTTCTGGACGCCACGCTCCCTGACCAAGATCATCATTGTCATCGGCATCGCGTCGATCCCGCTCGTCTATCGGGTCATTCGAACGGCGACCCTGAGCGTGGCGACCAAGGACTACGTCATCGCGGCCAAGGTGCAGGGCGCCACCGACCGTCGAATCCTCATGAAGGAGCTCCTCCCCAACATCGCGCCCATCGGCATTTCGTTTCTGCTGATCGGCATCGCGACGGTCATCACGCTCGAGGGAGCGTTGGCCTTCCTCGGCCTGTCCGTGACTGCGCCCACCCCGTCGTGGGGCAACATGATCAACGAGGCCCGCACCATCTTGCAGACCAACCCGTGGCTGGTCATCTTTCCTTCGCTGGCGCTCTGTCTGTTCCTGCTCTGTCTCAACTTCATCGGTGACCGCATCCGAACGCACTTCGACGTGACGGAGGTGAAGCTGTGAGCGATGAAAAGCTACTCGTGGTGAAGGACCTCAAGACGACGTTCGACACCGCCAACGGACTCCTGCCGGCAGTCGGCGGCGTCTCCTTCGAACTCGAACGTAACGAGACACTCGGCATCGTCGGTGAGTCCGGATCGGGCAAAACGGTGCTCTCACGCACGATCATGGGCCTGCAACCGCGCACCAAGGTGAGCGTCACGGGCTCTTCGGTTATCGACGGCTTCGAAGTGGTCGGTGCGAGCGAGAACGACAAGCGCAAGATCTGGGGTACTGAGGTCGCCATGGTGTTTCAAGATCCCATGACGTCGCTCAATCCTGTCATGCGCATCGGCAAGCAGATTGATGAAGCGCTTCGTGTTCGCCTCGGCATGGATAAGGCGGCGGCCAAGGCGCGCGCCATTGAACTGCTCGAACTCGTTGGTATTCCCTCACCTCAGGAGCGCTACAACGCGTATCCCGGCATGCTGTCGGGCGGCATGCGCCAACGCGTCGTCATCGCCATTGCATTGGCCTGCTCACCCAAGCTCCTTATGGCCGACGAACCCACCACGGGTCTCGACGTCACCATCCAGGCGCAGATTCTGAACCTGCTGGACGAACTCAAGGATCGCCTCAAGATGTCGGTCATCCTCGTCACGCACGACCTCGGCGTCGTAGCCACGCGTACGTCGCGCATCATCGTCATGTACGCCGGGCGTATCGTCGAGACCGGCAACACCCGTGACGTGTTCTATCACCACCGCATGCCCTATACCAAGGCGCTGCTCGAGAGCTCACCCAAGGTGTCGAACCACAGTCACACCCGTCTCGTCACCATCCCCGGTCGACCGCCGAATCTTCTGAACCTTTCCGACGGATGCGCCTTCGCGCCTCGCTGCTCGTACGCCACCGATCAGTGCCACCTCGTTCGTCCCGAACTTGAACCCTCGACTGAGCCGGGCCATACCTTCGCGTGCTGGAATCCCCTCCCCGTCAACGCAGAAGGAGCCCTCGCGTGAGCGACGTTCGCCAACCGCTCCTCAAAGTCCGTGACCTCGAGGTCACGTTTCACGCTCACGGTCACGCCGTCAGTGCCGTCGCCGGCGTCAGCTTCGACATCTTCGAAGGCGAGACCCTCGGACTGGTCGGCGAATCTGGATGTGGCAAATCGACCACCGGCAAAGCACTCATGCGCATTGTGGAACCTTCCAGGGGAACGATTGAACTTGAAGGCACCAATGTCGCGACCCTTTCGGGCAGGGTCCTGCGCGCCGCACGCACCAAGATGCAGATGATTTTCCAAGACCCGATCAGTTCGCTCAACCCACGCCGGCGCGTCAAGGACATTGTCGCTGAGCCCCTTGACTGCTGGAAGAAAGTGGTCGGCGAGGAGCGCACGACCATCGTGCACGACCTGCTGAGCAAAGTGGGTATCGACCCCGATGTCTACGGTGATCGCTACGCCCGCCAGTTCTCCGGTGGTCAGTGTCAGCGAATCTCGATCGCACGATCGCTCGCCATGCGGCCGAAGTTGCTCATTTGCGACGAGATGGTCTCGGCCCTGGACGTGTCGGTGCAAGCCCAGATCCTTAACCTCCTCGAAGACTTGAAGGCCGAGTACGGCCTGACGTTGCTCTTCATTGCCCACGACCTGGCCGTCGTGAAGAACGTGAGCGACCGGGTCGCGGTCATGTACCTCGGGAAAATCTGTGAGATTGGACCGGCCGACACGCTCTATGAGTCGCCGGCCCACCCCTACACCGAGTTCCTGCTCGGCGCGGCCCTCGAAGCCGACCCCGACTCACCAATGCACTCTCAGACCCTCGAGGGCGAACCACCAAGCCCGATGAACCCACCGAGCGGCTGTCGCTTTCGAACTCGCTGCCCGAACGCGACCCAGAAGTGTGCGGACGAAGAGCCGTTACCGCAGGAAGTAGCGCCCAACCATCTCGTATCGTGTCACTACCCGCTCACGATCACGCACAAAACGCCGACCCCCACCGCGATCGACGGCTGAGTTCGCTCGTCGTCCGAGCACACGTCCTTTTATTCGACAAAGCCCGCCCCCTCGACTGTTGAGAGGACGGGCTTCGTCGCTGAGATCTACTCGCTGTCGGGAGCCGCTTCAACTTCCGTCGCTCCGCCGTCGCCAACTTCTGCGGTGTCCGGCGCGTCGCTCTGTTCACCGTCCGGTGCGTCGCTGCCTTCAGCGTCGGGCGCGTCGCCGTCGTCGGCGTCGGGTGCCTTGCCAGAGACTTCAACGGCGTACTCGGCCCAAGCCGCCTGCGCCTCAGTCTCCGGCGTGAACTCGCCGTACTCGATGCCACCGATGTAGTTGCCCTCATTGTCGTAGGCGTGCGAGCCGAAGGCTTCGCGGTACTCCTCGGAGACCTCGCCACCCTCAGCGGCCTGCTTGATGGAGAGGCTGATCCGACGACGAGCGGTGTCGAGTTCGATGATCTTGACCCACAGCTCTTCGCCGGCCGTAACGACCTGGTCCGGTGACTCGACGTGGTGCGCCGCCATCTCCGAAATGTGTACGAGACCTTCGATGCCTTCACCCACTTGGACGAACGCGCCGAAGGGCACGAGCTTGGTGACCCGTCCATAGACGAGCTGGTCGACGCTGTGGCTGTCGGCGAAGACCTGCCACGGGTCGGACTGCGTGGCCTTCAGCGACAGTGAGATGCGCTCCTTCGAGAAGTCGACGTCGAGCACCTCGACGTCCACTTCGTCACCGACCGTGACGACTTGGCTCGGGTGGTCAATGTGCTTCCAACTGAGTTCCGAGACGTGAATCAGTCCGTCCATACCACCGAGGTCAACGAACGCACCGAAATTGACGACCGAGGAGATGACGCCGTGACGACGCTCACCGGGCTTGAGGTTCGAGAGGAAGTCGCCGCGCTGTTCTTTCTGGGTCTCTTCGAGCCAGGCACGCCTCGAGAGCACGACGTTGTTGCGATTGCGGTCGAGCTCAATGATCTTGGCTTCGACGGTCTTGCCAATGTAGGGCTGGAGCTCGCGCACACGGCGCAGTTCGACGAGGGAGGCCGGGAGGAACCCGCGCAGTCCGATGTCGACAATGAGTCCGCCCTTGACGACCTCAATGACCACGCCCTTGACGACTTCGTCGCGGTTCTTCAACTCTTCGATGTTGCTCCAGGCCTTTTCGTACTGCGCGCGCTTCTTCGAGAGGACGAGGCGTCCTTCCTTGTCTTCCTTTTGGAGGACGAGGCATTCGATTCGCTCACCGATCGAGACGATCTCCGAGGGGTCGACGTCGTTGCGGATGGAGAGTTCGCGCGCGGGAATCACGCCTTCGGACTTAAAGCCAATGTCGAGCAGGACTTCGTCGTGGTCGATCTTGACCACGGTGCCGGTGACGAGGTCACCGTCTTCGAACTCCAGGACACTGTCGCCCACGAGGGTGGCGAGGTCCGTGCCGAGCATGTTGTCTTCGGTGATGACGCGGGGACTGTAATTGCCCTCTTCGTCAAAGGTGCCCATTTGCTGGGGGGAAAGGAGGCTGGTGCCGTCCGACATACGTACTTCTTTCATACGACCACACCGGGGTCAGCTAGGGAATAAGGAGTGGGTCGCCGGTGTAAACCCAAGAGACAACCCTACCAAAACAACGCTCAGCCCTTGGCAGCGGCCCAGTTATCGCCCCAGTGCAGCGTGACCTCGAGGGGGACGCTCAGATGCGCCGCGTTCGTGAGCGCGTCGATCATCACTTCCTCGACTCGTTCCTTCTCCTTCGGCGGCGCCTCCACGAGGACTTCGTCGTGTACCTGGAGAATCAGACGGGCTTCGAGACCTTCGGCGCGAAGTTGTCGGTCGAGGCGCACGAGGGCGGACTTAAAGATGTCCGCGGCCAGTCCCTGGATGCCGGAGTTCATGGCCTGGCGCTCCGCCGCCTGGCGCTGCGGCCCACTGGCGGTCGCAATATCGGGGAACGGGCGGATTCGCCCGAACTCGGTGCGGGAGTAGCCCTTCGCACGAATCTCCTTGATGGTTTCGTCCATGTAGGCGCGCAACGAGGGGAACCCGGCGAAGTACTGATTCATGATCTCCTTGGCCGTACCGACCGACACCCCGAGTCGCCGACTCAGTCCGAAGGCCTCCATGCCGTAGGCGAGTCCGTAGGAGACGGCCTTGGCCTGCTCGCGCTGCTCGGGCGTCACCTCGGCCGGCGTCAAGGCGAAGACCGAGGCCGCGATCGTGCGGTGCACGTCTTCGTGCGACGCGAACGCGGCGAGCAGTCCGGAGTCCTGAGAGAGGTGCGCCAAGATTCGCAGTTCGATCTGGTTGTAGTCCGACACCGCGAGTTGCCATCCTTCGCTCGGCAGGAACGCGTAGCGCAAACGGCGACCCTCTTTGGAGCGCACCGGGATGTTGTGCAGGTTCGGACTGTCCGACGAGAGCCGTCCGGTGCGCGCCACCATCTGGGCAAACGTCGCGTGGATGCGACTATCGGGGCCGACCGCGTCGATGAGGGGCGCTCCGTAGGTGCCGCGAAGTTTCTCAACTTCGCGGTAACGAAGGATGAGGGGGATGATGGCGTGCTCGTCCTGGATTGCTTCGAGGCTCGACGCGTCGGTCGAATAGCCCGACTTGATTTTCTTGACCGCGGTGAGACCCATCTCGTTAAAGAGCACGGTCTGGAGTTGTTGGGGCGAGTTGACCTTGAATTCGTGTCCCGCGACCTTTTGAATCTGCGTATCCAGTGACGCCGCCTCCTCGGTGAACTCCTTGGCGATGGTGCGCAGCAGTGCAACGTCGACGCGAATTCCGCGCGCCTCCATGAGTCCGAGCACCATCACGAGCGGCAACTCAATCTGTTCGTAGACGAAGGTCAACGCCCACTGCGCGATCTCGGCGCGCAAGTGTTCGCGCAGTCGCGCCACGATCGCCACTTCGTAGAGCAACGTCTCGTCACTGGTCGTCGAGTCAAAAAGTGACGGCGTCGTCGTAACGATTGGCTCGTCGAGGAAACGATGGGCGACATCGGCTAGTTCGTAGCGCCCGGAGTTGGCGTCGAGAAGGAACGCCATGATTGCGGTGTCGTCCGAAGGTTCGAGCATCACGCGCTCGTTCTCGCCCGCCATGCGGTAGAGCGCTTTCAAGTCGTGGCCACTCGGAGCGACCGTCGCCAACGCGTCAATGAGCTCGTCAACGTCACAGAGCGCGACGGTGCCCTTCGCGGCGTCCAGTACGGCCGCGCGACCGTGGCGATAGGACACGACCGGCGCCGTCGTTCCCTTCACGACATCGCGAAGCGTCGTCGTGGTCAGTGCCTTGGCCGGTGCCTTCGCTTTGACCTTGACCGGCTCCTCGTCGGTGGCGGACGTGGCGTGACCGGCGTCGCCGAGCAAGCCCTCCTTCATGATCTGCCCGAAGCGCGTGCGCATCTGATTCATCTCGAAGCGGTCGAAGAAGGCGTCCACGTCGCTGCGATTCCATCCACCGAGCGTGATGTCGTGCAAGGTGAAGTCGAGGGGCACGTCACGGATGAGCAACATGACCTTTTCGTTGTTGCGGGCCCGCTCCTCGTAGGTGGCGAGATTCTCACGCAATTTCGGGGTGAGATCGCTCAAGTGCGCGTACAGGTCGTCCATGTCGCGGTACTGCGCGAAGAGTTTCGCCGCAGTCTTCTCCCCCACGCCGGGCACGCCGGGCAGGTTGTCTGACGTGTCGCCTCGGAGTGCCGCCAGCAGCGGGTAGCGACTCGACTCAATGCCGCAGCGCTCGAAGATGCCGCTCTCGTCATAGAGCGAGTAGTCCGAGACACCACGGCGGTTGTAGAGCACCTTGACGAACGGGTCCTCAACCAGTTGGAATGCGTCGCGGTCGCCCGTGACGACGACCACGGGAATCGACTCATTGCGTCCCCAGGTCGCGAGCGTGGCGAGCACGTCGTCAGCTTCAAAGTTCGGCACCCCGAGTACCGGAATGTGCAGCACCTCACAGAGGTTGCGAATCAGTTCGAACTGATGCTCGATTTCGGGGGGCGTCTCGGCCCGACCGCCCTTGTAGTCCTCGACCATGTCGTCGCGGAACGTGCCACCCGAAAGGTCAAAGGCGACGGCGAGCGCGCGCGGATTCTGGCTGCGCACCAGTGAGATGAGCATCGCCGCGAAACCGTGCAGCGCGTTCGTAACGATTCCCTCTGACGTCGCGATGTCCGTGGGAAGCGCGAAGAAGGCGCGAAAGGCCAGGGACATTCCGTCCAGCAGCACCAGGGGGCGCTGGTCGGTCACAGACTCAGCCAACGAACTCGCCCTTCAAGATCTGTTGGGCGATGTCGCGCATGCGTGTACGACCACGCATGGCTGACTGCTGAATGATCTCGAACGCCGCCGGCTCGTCGAGGCCCCGCTCCTTCATGAGCATCTCCTTGGCGCGTTGGACAATCTCACGCGTCTCGATCTTGTCATCAACGTGACTGACCTCGGTGTCGTGCTCCTCTTCGGCCGCCGGACTCAGGATGGCCGCCAACTTGGGCAGAATCTCACTCGATCGAAACGGCTTCACGAGGTACGCCACGACGCCAGCGTCACGCGCGCTTTCAATCAGGCTGCGCTGACTGAATGCGGTCAAGAGGACCACGACCGTCGCGCTGCCCTTCAGCGCGCGCGCAACTTCAATGCCGTCGAGCCCGGGCATCTTCACGTCAAGCAGCGCGAGGTCGGGTTGCAGGTCCTTGATCATTGCGAGCGCGTCGTCGCCGCGCGCCGCTTCGCCGACGACGAGATACCCGTCGCCCTCCAGGATCTCTTTTAGATCGAGTCGAATGATCGACTCGTCATCGGCAATCACTACACGTTTATCCATTGTCATCATCCGGGGACCAGTCTCGCAGGAGTTCGTCTCGTGCCTCAATAAGCTCTCGTACCTCTTCGGCGCGGCGATTCATCTCGGCGTTCGCCACCGTGACGTGGCGAGAAAGGTCGTCGTACTCGTGGGCCTGGAGCGGGGTCTCGGATACCAGGGCGCGGATGCGCGCGTCCTCGAGGCCGTCGTTCCAGACCGCGACCTGTTCACTCAGCACGTTGAGGCTCTCGCGGGCCTGGGACAGTTGGCGCTGCACGTCCTCAAGACGACGTTTGTGGAGGCGCGAACTCATGGACGGAGTCTAAATCGTCGCTCCGACGTCAAACAGTACCTCTGCTGCATCCAACATCGGCGACGACGGGGTGACGCCAAAGCCATCGCTGCGAACGTCAATCTCTCGCTCGTAGCCCATGAGCTGGACCGACACCGGTGCCAGGTCGCTCGGCTCCTCGACGCAGTTGCGGGCGAGCTGCGCGTGCACGTGGCGGGCGTAGGGCGACTCGAAGAATCCGCCCACGTAGGGACGGAGCCCCGCCTCACGGGCCGCGAGGATGATGGCGCGGGCGTTGGCGAGTCCGCCCACCCGAGCCGGCTTGACGCAAATGATCTGTGCCGCCGCGTAGCGAACGATTTGACCCACGTCGCGCACACTGCGGACGCCCTCATCGATACTGAGTGGCACGTCCAATTTTTCGGCGAGTCGGGCCGAGTCAACGACGTTGCCCACGGCGTAGGGCTGTTCGACGCCGACGACCGACGCGACATCGCCAATGATGCGCACTTGCTCGAGCACGTCGGCGTCATTGCTCGCACCACAGTTGAAATCAAGCAAGACCGGCACGGACAGATGGCTGAGGCGCTCCAAGGCGAGCGTTCCGGGCGTGGCTGATGACGTCTTGGCCCGAACGCGCGTCGCGTCGGGCCCGACATTCCACGCGGCGTCGTCGAGCAGTGACACCGTCGCAAGGAGTGGCGTTGCGAACTGCGCGGGCCACAGTGACGCCGCACTTTGTCGCGTACTTCGAAGCTCACGATCAAGGATCGCCATCTCGACCAGCGCGACGGCGGGATTGCTCGCTGACCTCGGTCCAGGAAAACGCGCCACGCGGGTCCACGAGGGCACGTCGCCTTCGCGCTCGAGGATCTGCTGTAGTTGCGGGACAACGAATACGCGCAGTTCGTCAATGACGTCCGAGAGTGCGGCATCGCCGTTCAGCTCGAGTGGCTGGGGCGCCACTTCTCCGAATCCCGCGACGCCGTCGTGATCGACGCGAAGAAAGAGTCGTGCACGTTCGTCGTGACGTTGTCCGGCGGCGAGGACAGAGAAACGCATCGTCACGTCCTGTCGCCAAAGGGTTGTCTTCATCTGGTCACTTTAAGTTGCGATAACGTGGTCGCCCTAGCCCGGATGGCGGAATCGGCAGACGCGGAGGCCTCAAAAGTCTTTACTCGAAAGGGTGTGTGGGTTCAAGTCCCACTCCGGGCACTGTTACCGTTGAAGGATGTCTGATCCCACGGCGCTTCCCTTTCGCGACGACGTCGTTGCTCTCTTCCCCGGTCAAGGTTCATTGAGCGGCGGTGCCGGTGTTGCATGGCAGTCAAATCGGTTCTGGGACTTGATCGCTCGCGTGAGTGAAGCGGCCCGTCTCGACGTCGCCGAACTTCTATTGACCGCATCAGATGAGGAAGTCGTACGCACGGATCGTGCCCAGATCGCGACCTTCGCCCTCTCGCTCGTTGGTTGGTACGACCTGCTCGATCAGGGAGTCCGACCTCGCTACCTGCTCGGCCACAGTCTCGGTGAGTTCAGCGCCCTCGTTGCATCTGGTCTCTTAACACTCGAAGACGGTGCCCGACTCATTGGTGTTCGTGGCGCCGCCATGGCCCGGGCCGCTGCGCAGACCGAGGGATCGATGGTTGCGCTCATGGGTGGCGACGACGGTGCCCGCGACGCACTGAATGGACTGCACGAAGTGTGGACCGCGAACATCAACGGCACCGGACAGATTGTGGTCAGCGGCACACGGGCCGGGCTCGACGATCTACTGGAGCGTCACAAGGAACTCGGTTGGCGACGGGCCACTCCACTCCCCGTCGGCGGTGCGTTTCACTCTCCGCTCATGGAGCCGGCGCAACTCGAACTCGACAAGGCCCTCGCCAGCGTGACGTGGGGAACGACTGAGTCGATCCTGATCTCCAATGTGGATGCCCAGGTGCACACGTCCGCGGACGAGTGGCGTGCACTGCTCTCGCGTCAACTCACCTCGCCGGTACAGTATCTCGACGCCGTGCTCGCCGTGCCGGACTCGGTCACGACGACCATTGAGATGCCACCGAGTGGCGTGCTCAACGGCCTCACCAAGCGAATTCGTACATTTGAAACGCAGTATGCGCCGGACTCGTTCGACGAAATCCGCGAGATCAACCTATGAGCCGCCACGTCATCATCACGGGTGCCAGCCGAGGAATCGGCGCCTCGATCGCCGACTATTTCATTGCCCAGGGCGACCAGGTGGTGGGATTCTCGCGTTCCGGTGACGCGCCCAGCGGTTGCGCCAAGTCAGTTGCGTTGGACGTGGCGGATTCGAGCGCCATCAACGACGCGGTCAAGGCCTCGGTCGCAGCGTTTGGACCAGTGGACGTCGCGGTCGCCAACGCCGGCGTCACGCGTGACGGTTTAGCACTACGAATGTCCGACGAGCAGTGGCGCGACGTACTGGCGACCAACCTCGATGGTGCGTTTTTTCTGGCGCGCGCGACCTTGGCCTCCATGGTGCGAGCGCGAAACGGCACGATCATCTTCATTTCATCGGTCGGTCCCTTCATGGGCGTGCCCGGTCAGGCCAATTACGCCGCGGCCAAAGCCGGAATGGTCGGCCTGGCCCGGTCTTTGGCCAAGGAAGTGGCGTCGCGCGGCATCACCGTCAATGTCGTCGCGCCAGGACTGATCGAGACCGCTATGACCAGCGACCTCGGCGACGCGAAGGAGGCCATGTCGGCCCTCATTCCAATGGGACGGGTGGGCACGCCCAGTGATATCGCAGGCGTTGTCGGGTTCCTCGCCAGTGACGAGGCGCGCTATATCACCGGCGCCGTACTGCCGGTCGACGGCGGTATGTCGATGGGCCTGTAAACGTCGAACCGAGCGGGCCGGTTTAGTACGATTGAGCGAGAGAAAAAAGGGGCATTTCCATGGACCGTAACGAAGCATTGAGCAAGTTCACCGACAACGTCGTCGAAGTACTGGCAGTGGACCCTTCCAAGGTGACACTCGAGGCATCATTCAGTGATGACCTCGGTGCCGACAGCCTCGACTTGGTCGAGCTCGTCATGGCACTCGAAGAGACCTTCGACATTGAAGTCGCTGAAGACGAACTGAAGGACATTCGCACCGTTGGCGAGTCCTTTGAACTGATCTACGCCAAGCTGTAGTGCACGTCGCGGTCACCCCGTCGGGGCCAGTGCCGGGCTACCGGGTTGCGGTCACCGGCTTAGGCGCAATTTCGTGCGCCGGGCTGGACGTTGACGCGCTCTGGACTGCTCTGTTGAAGGACGTCGCGCCAGAGAGCAAGCGGATCGCGCCCTTTGACGCATCGCACATCGGTGGCCCCAAGGAACTGCGGCGCTTCGACCCCTTCGCGCTCTACGCGTTGATGGCGGCCGACGAAGCGTGGAAGCAGAGCGGGCTCGAGGGACCACTCCTCGACGCGGGCAGCATCGTCACGACCGGCATCGGGGGCCTCCAAACCGTCATCGAGCAGTTCCGTGTGCTCTCCGAAAAGGGTCCCGCTCGGGTCTCGCCCTTCATGGTGCCCATGATGATGCCCAACGCCGCCACGGCCGCGGTCTCGATGCGCTTTGGTCTCGGAGGTCCGTGCGAGACGGTGACCACCGCCTGCGCCGCCGGTACGCACGCCATTGGTAACGCCGCCCGACTCGTGGCGACCGGTCGAAGCACAGTCGCCGTCGCCGGCGGCGCTGAGGCCGTGATGGTTGAAATCGCAGAAGCGGGATTCTCCAACATGACCGCACTCAGCAACACCGATTTCTCACGACCGTTCGACGTAGAACGCGACGGCTTCGTCATGGGCGAAGGCGCCGGCATTTTGATCCTCGAAGAGTGGGAGCACGCCAAGGCCCGGGGCGCGACGATCTACGCCGAAGTCCTCGGCGCCGCATCGACGGCCGACGCGCACCACATCACCGCTCCCGACCCTTCCGGTCACGGCGCGATTCGCTGCATGGAACTCGCGCTCGCCGACGCCGAGGTCGCCACCTCGGACGTGTCGCACATCAACGCCCATGGCACGTCGACGCCCCTCAACGATCTCGCCGAGTCGGTCGCGATGCGCAAGGTCTTCGGTGACAACGTTCCGCCGGTCACGTCTATCAAGGGCCACCTCGGACATTCGCTCGCGGCGGCCGGTGCCCTCGAGGGCGTCGCGTCAGTGCTCACGCTGGTCAATCAGGTCATCCCGCCAACTGCCGGAACGACGGTGGTGGATCCGGAGGTCGGACTCGACGTCGTCATCGGAGCTCCGCGCAGCGCCGACATTGAAGTCGTGCTGTCGAACTCCTTCGGCTTCGGCGGCCACAACGGCAGCGTCGTCTTTCGCCGCGCCCACCTCTAGCTACATCGGCCACTCGTCGTGGTGACGAACCACGTAGGCGTTGTCGAAGGCCCATCGAGCGTTCGCAATGAACTGGCCCAATAACACCGGGTCCTTCTCACCCGGTGACTTCTCAACGCCCGCGCGGACGTCAACTCCCCAGACGGGATAGTTCTGCACGATGTCGATCACGTTGGACGGCGAGAGACCGCCGGAGGCGATGATGGGCGTTCGCACTTCGATGTCGCGGAACAGTTCCAGCGAGTCCATCAATGAGTAGTGGTCGTCCGACTCCGGCACGACCACGTAGTCAACACCCTCTAAGGATTTCACCAGATCATGATTGGCGGTACTGGCCAGAGTTCGAAACACCGTATTGACACGTTCCGAGACGTAGGAAAGCTCTTCGCTCGAGATCGCCCCGTCAATCTGCACGGCGGAGAGTCCTAGCGTGTTCGCAATCTCTACGATCCGCTGGGGCATCTCGTTTCGGAAGATTCCCACGGACGTTGCGCCAACGGGCAGGCGACGCACGATGTCGTGCGCGGCGTTCACCGAGATCTGTCGCGGCGTTGGCCCAAAGTCAAAGCCGACGGCGCTCGCGCCGAGTCCAATCGAGAACAGCGCGTCGTCTTCGGTGGTGACCCCGGAGACTTTGATGAAGAGTCCTTCAGTGTTCAACCGCACGCGAGCTCCTTGCGACCACGTTAACGGCCAGTGCGCAGAGAATCAGGCAATCGGCTCGACGTGTACATCGCTGGCGTCGGCGAGTTCGCGAGAATCAAGCAATGTCCGGTGGGCCACACCCAGGCCGACGACACCGTTACCACTTTGCATCGCCGTGGTCAGACCCTGCGGTCCCGACGGGCCTTTCAACTTCAGCACATCGTTCACGCGTTGCACGCTCGGACCCGAAACGCGAATGAGGCGCCACGGCACGCTCGAACCGCGAGCGTCGAGGCGACCGACCAGTTCCTGGCCCGTGAAGCAACCCTTCGTGAACGAGATCGTGGTGGCGACGAAGGACGCTCCGAAACTGTGCGGGGTAAGTCCGAGAGCAAACTCCGCGGGTCCGGGCACGCCGGCTCGGATCTGCTCGGCACTCGTATCGAGTGGACCTTCGACAACGTCGACCAGTTCGAGCGTGCACTTGGTTCGAAGTAGGAATCGCCGCAATCGTTCGAGCGCGACCAAGCCGAGTTCGCGGGGCACGCACAGCACCAGTCCATCGACCGAGGGCGTCACGAGACACGACGTGATGACGACACTGTCGGGGGCGAGCAGTAGCGCCCAGCGTCCGTTGTCCGGTACGTCCGCGAGGTCTTGGCTCAACTGTCCTTGGAGAAACGACTCGGCCTCGGGACCAGTCGCAACAATGTGTGACCAGTGCGGCGGCACATCAACAAGTACTGAAATGGTCTCGGTCATCGCGAATTACTCTATGGGCGAACGCTTCCGACGCTCCCAACGAGAAGGCATTAGGCAATGACCATGCAGACCGAACTCAACACGATCACTTCGACGATGAATGACCTCGCCGTTCGCATCACCGCACTCGTGGAGACTGAGGGATCGGCAATGCCGCCCGACATCTACACCGAGCTTGTTGCGGCAGAGCGAACGATTGGCGCTCTCCTTCGACGGCTGAACCGAGTAGCCGGTCGAATCGGGTAGCGCGACGATAGCCTTCGCTCATGACCGATTCGTGGCAACGCAGCCATTCGCTGACGCCCGAACGACGACTCGAAGTCCTCAACCTACTCAACCGCACGGAGTCACTGCTCGGACGTGAAGCAATCGATGAAGGCCGCCGACGCATCGTGGTGCATGGGTGGCCCGCGGAACATTGGTTGCAGTATCACGAGGGACTGCTCGTCAAGTACGCCATGGCCACGGGCACCAAACGGGCCATGGTCGAGATGTGCGGCGGCGACGTCGACGAGAGCCTTCTCCGCAACCTGCTCGAACATCACGAAGTCCTGGAGTGGTGGACGCGCGGAGCGCAGATCCCCGTGCACTCCGGATGTGATGTGGTGCGCACGCTCCAACTGATGCAGGTTGCGCTGCCCGTCCCGGCGGTCGCCGTACCCGAAGGCGCGACGCTGCGCAATTATGAGCCCGGTCGCGACGAGGACGCGTGGCTCGAACAGAACAACGCGGCCTTCTTTCATCACCCCGAACAGGGCGCGTGGATCAGGTCGGACCTCGATGAACGAACGAGTGAACCGTGGTTTGACCCGTCGGGCTTTCTCCTCTTGGAAATCGATGGACGCCTGGCGGCGTCGTGCTGGACCAAAGTGCACGAACTGCACCCCGACCGCTTCGGAGAGATTTACATCATTTCAGTCCATCCCGACTTCCAAGGTCGCAAACTTGGCCGGGTGATGGTCACCCAGGGACTCGACGCGCTGCGCCGCAAGGGCGTCTCGACGGCAATCCTCTTCGTTGATCAGTCCAACAAGAACGCCGTTGCCCTGTACGAATCACTGGGCTTCAAGGTCGAACGCGACGACCGTCTGCTGCGCTTTACTCGCCCCTAGTGCACGCCGATAAGTCGGCCAATGCCAAACGTCACCGCGGCGGCGAGGGCGCCCACGAGAATCTGACGAATGGCCCACTTCACAATGCCGTTGCGCGTGAACCACCCGATCATGCCGCCCACGACTCCAGCCGCCAGTACCGCGAGCAGGATCGACCACAGAATCGGATCACCCTTGCTCGTGACAATCCAGGGAAGCAATGGAATGAAGGCGCCCACACCAAAGGAGGCCAGTGACGAGATCGCGGCGCCCCACGGTGAGCCGGTCGCCGAAGGGTCCACGCCCAACTCTTCACGGGCGTGCGTGCGAAGCGCCATCTCGGGGTCGCGCATGAGATCGGTCGACAGTCGTTGGGCGAGTTCGGGATCAATGCCGCGACCGACGAACAGTTCGCGAAGTTCCTCCTGCTCTTCCACCGGAGAGGTCTCAAGGGACTTTCTCTCCACGTCAATTTCGTATTCGAGGAGTTCCTTTTGCGCGCGCACCGAGATATATTCGCCGCTCGCCATCGAAAAGGCGCCGGCCACGAGACCAGCCAAACCGGCTAGTCGCACAATGTTGTGGCCGGGATTGGCACCCGCGAAGCCGAGGATGAGCGAGGCGTTGGTGACGAGCCCGTCACTCGCGCCAAAGACGGCCGCGCGGTACCACCCGCCAGCAACCTGTCGATGTTTCTCTGAGTGGTAACTCTGCGACATCGTCTCATCCTACGGTCCTCGCCGCGTCTAGTTTCGTGAACAGTCGCGTAACTAGAATGGCGTCTGGAGGTTCCCATGACGACGCACGTGAAGAGCATTACCGACCTGACACCACTCATCGGTTCACATCTCGGGTATTCGGACTATCGAACGGTGACCCAGGAAGAAGTCAACCTCTTCGCTGACGCCACGGGCGACCACCAGTGGATCCACGTTGACCCCGAGAGGGCCAAGGCCGGACCATTTGGCGGCCCCATCGCCCACGGCTATTTCACCTTGTCGATCATTCCCGTGCTCTTGGGTGGCGTGATGAAAGTCGACGGTGTCGCGATGGGCGTCAACTACGGCACCAACAAGGTTCGCTTCACGAGTCCGGTGCCGGTCGGCTCCGAGATTCGAGCGGGGGCCACACTCGCGTCGGTCGACGAAGTCGCCGGCGGCGTCCAAGTGGCTCTGGACGTGGTTGTCGAGGTGAAGCACGCCGCAAAGCCTTCGTGCGTCGCGCAAGTGGTCTATCGCTACTACAGCTGAGCCCGTTGCCCACCACTCCCCTCCCACAAGGCGAAGAGAAGACTCGTCAGGTTCGCATCATGTTCGACGCCATCGCGTCGCGCTACGAACTGGTGAACAAGTTGATGACCTTTGGTCTCGACAGTCGGTGGCGCCGTCGCGCCGTCGCCGATTTACGACTACCGCCGACGAGCGTCGTCCTCGACGTCGCGGCGGGGACTGGTGACTTCACGCGAGAACTGGCCCGCCAGGGACACCGTGGAGTTGCGACTGATCTCAGCTTCGGGATGTTGCACGCGGGACGTGACATGAGCGCCCGCGTGCAGGCGAACGCGTCGGTGCTGCCCTTTCGATCTGGTGGATTCGACGGCATCACCTGTGGGTACGCGCTGCGCAATTTCACCGATCTCGCCACCACCTTCGATGAGATGGCCCGCGTACTGCGACCTGGCGGTCGACTGTCACTCTTAGAGGTCGCCGAGCCCCGCTCGGGACTCTTTCGTGCCGGGTTTCGAGTTTGGTTCCACAAGGTCATCCCGTTCATTGGATCATTGGTCTCTGACCGGGCGGCCTATCACTATCTTCCCCAGTCGACGGCGTATTTACCAGCTAGCGAGGAGATCGTACGAATGCTCAATCGTTCCGGTTTCGCCGCCGTGAACCACCGACGTGTCATGGGTGGTCTGAGCCAGCAGTTCGTCGCCACGAGGACCTCGTGAAGTTCGTCCGATCCCGGATTGATCGTCAACACCGTGATGTGCTTCGAGCACTCGGGGCTCGCGATGGCTGGCTGCTCGAGAACACTGAGGTCCTGCGAGTCGGATTCGGCCGAGTCGCCGATGTCGTGACGTTGGGCAATGGTCTCGACGATACATTTGACGCGACCGCGCAACTTCGTCGTCACACGCTTGACGGCGTTGAGGGGCCTTCGGGTTCTGGCATCGTCGCCTTCGGTGCGTTGCCGTTTGATCGTTCAGCGAGTGGGCAACTTGCGGTTCCCGAGTTCGCCGTTACCCAGTTCCGCGACGGCGAAGCGTGGCTCACCGCCCTCGATGGCCCCGCGAACTGGAGCGCGCTGCTCGACGCATCACTCGCGCCAGTGCAGGAGGCCCAGAGTCTTCGCTCGCTCACCATGCAGCCCACGCCTGATGAATACGCCCACAATGTCGCGCTCGCCGTGGAGATACTTCGTTCCAAGGAGATTGACAAGGTGGTGTTGGCCCGGTCGGTCCACGGAACCGTGCCCGAGTCGATCGACCCCGCCGCGATTGCACAGCGACTCCACGGACGAGAGCCGCTGTGCACCGTGTTCTCGATGCCCACCGTCGATGGGCGGCGCTTCGTCGGTGCAACGCCCGAACTCATTGCGCGGCGTAACGGCGCCACCTTGGCCTGTCACCCGCTCGCCGGGACGATTGCGCTCCCGCCCAACGTGGCACCCGACGACTACTTGAATTGGCTGCTCGGGAGTTCAAAGAACCAGTACGAGCACAGCGTGCCGGTGAATGAGATCGTCACCGCACTCGAGAGTGTGTACGACGACGTGCACGCCGAGTCGAGTCCCTCAATTGTGGCGCTGCGAACACTGGCCCACCTCGGCACGTGGATCAACGCGTCGTGTCACAATGCCGCTGACGCACCGGACGCGCTCGCTGTGCTTCGCTTGCTGCACCCGACGTCCGCCGTCGGCGGCGTGCCGCGCCAGAGCGCCTACGAACTCATCCAGCGACTCGAACAGCATGACCGTGGCTACTACGCCGGGCCACTGGGCTGGATCGACGCGAACGGCGACGGCGAATGGTGGATTGGCTTTCGTGGTATTGAAGTGAAGGGCAACGAGTTCGAAGCGTGGGCCGGCGCCGGCATTGTCAGTGAGTCAGACCCAACAGCGGAACGCGAGGAAACCAAAGCCAAGTTGGCGAGCTTTCTTTCTTCAGTGTTGGTTGACGTCGTCCAATAGGTCCCGGGCTACATCAGGTCCGATGGTAAATACTTGGTGGCGCTTTGGTGGCGCATCCCCTGCACCGGAGATCGCAGTTGCAGGATTGTCTACCGAGCCTTGACGGTCTTCGATGTCCCGGTCGCAGCGGCGAACGGCCGCTCAATCGCCCACTTCGTGACCAGCCACAACGCCTCAATCACGATCGAATGGGACATTTTTGATTCACCGTGTTCACGGTCGGTGAAGGAGATCGGAACCTCGATAATCGACGCTCCGGTGCGTTTCGCGCGATACGTCATCTCAATCTGGAAGCCGTAGCCGTCGGCCCGGACGCTACGAAAGTTGATCTGTTCCAACACATTCTTGGAGTAGACGCGGTAGCCCGCCGTCGAGTCGGCCACGCCGAGGCCAAGCATGATTGACGCGTATTGGTTGCCACCGCGCGACAGCATTCGCCGTGACAATGTCCACTGAGGAATGTGTCCGCCGGGAACGTAGCGAGAGCCGATGACCACGTCATGGTCCTCGGCCGCACTGAGCAACGACGGTAGAGCCAGGGGGTCGTGACTGAAGTCGCAGTCAATTTCCACGAAGTGGTCGTAGCCGCGTTCGATTCCCCACGCGAAGCCCGAGCGGTAGGCGCCACCAAGACCGCTCTTGTTTGGTCGGCGCAGCACGGAGATCTGGCCAACATCTTGGCCGACTTCCTCAGCCAACGCCGCCGTGCCATCGGGGCTCGTGTCGTCAACAACCAGAATGTCGCACTGGGGCGCGACCTTGCGCAACGTGCGCAGCATCGGCTCCACGTTCTCTATCTCGTTGTACGTGGGAAGGACCACCAGCGAGCGCATCGGTCAATTCTACCGATGCGTGCCGATCCGCCAAAGGGCGCCTTGGTGTTTGAGATTCGCCAATGTGCCCGTTTAAGGTACTCCTATGCCCGAACCCGTCAAGAAGAAGCGGTTCGCGCTGCCCCGCGAAGTCCGCATCACCCTGAGCGTCGGCTCGCTGGTCTTCGTCTTTGCCTACTTGGTGTTGCCACAGTTCTCATCGGCGCGACGTTCCTTGCACTTGCTGGCCACGGTCAACCCGGTGCTCGTCACCTTGGCGGTGCTGTTGGAAATGTCGGCCATCTACGCCTACGTCGAGTTGACCAAATCCGTTCTCTACCCCTACGCCCCCAGCCGCTACAACCTGCTCCGGGTGAACCTCGCTGGTCTCGCGATCAGTCACGTCGTGCCCGGCGGCACCGCGCCCGCCGGAGCACTCTCCTATCGAATCTTCAACGAACTCGGTGTGCCCAAGGACACCAACGCCTTTGGTCTCGCGGTCCAGGGCGCCGGATCGGCGGTCGTGCTCAACATGATCTTTTGGTTCGCGCTCGTACTCTCGATCCCGTTACGTGGCTTCAACCCGGCGTACGGCTTCGCGGCCCTCGCCGGCATCTTCCTCATGGCCGCGTTCTTTGGAACAATTCTCCTGATCACAAGGGGTCAACGCCAGGCCGCCAACTGGCTTCGCTGGGTCGCCCAACGAATCCCCGCGCTCGACCCCGAGAAGGTCGCGCGTCTGCTCGCGAAGGTTGCCGAACGCATCACGATGCTGGTGAACAATCGCCGAACGCTCTGGGGGGCGTTCATGTGGGCTGCACTCAACTGGCTGCTCGACGCCGCGTGTCTTTGGGTCTTCATCTGGTCCTTTGGCCACGTCGTCTCGCCGATTGACCTACTCGTGGCGTACGGACTCGCGAATATCCTCGCGGCGATTCCCCTCACGCCATCGGGACTCGGCATCATCGAAGGCGTCCTCATTACAACGCTCGTCGGCTTTGGCGACCCGCGCGCCCAGGCGATCCTCGCAGTGCTCGCCTATCGTCTCGTGAACTTCTGGATCCCGATTCCCGTCGGCGGTGTCTCCTACGCCACCTTGATGTGGCGCAAGGAGAACGGCCTCGCGCCTAAGCCAGAGCCCGGGACCGGAGCAGCGCCAGCCGTTTAAATTCGTCCTGCGCCGAAAAGTTGTTCACGGACTGTAAACGGCGCCAACGACGGTCCGTTCCCAGTACCCATGTGTAGAGGTCGTCGCGCCAGGTCACTTCAAAGGCCTCCAAGAGCTCCTGTTGCAGCGTGCGATTCTCGATCGGCACCTGTACCTCAACACGTCGGTCCAGATTGCGTTCCATCAAGTCGGCCGAACCCATCCAGATCGAGAACTCGACCTCGCCGGGTGATCCGAAGATGAAGATTCGTGAGTGTTCGAGGAACTCTCCCACCAGGCTGTGCACCGTAATGTTCTCCGACAGTCCCGCGACACCAGGTCGCAACGCGCAGAGGGTTCGCACTTCGAGGCGAATTTCCACACCGGCCGAACTGGCCTCGTAGAGGGCGTCGATGATGGGTGGGTCGGTAAGGCCATTCACCTTCATCGAGATTCTTCCCGACGGTCCGCGGTCACGTTGCGCGTGAATGAGTTCAATCACCCTGGACCTCGTTGACAGCGGGCTCACCATGATTTTTTTGTACTCACCAATTCGACTGAAACCGGTCAGGAAGTTGAACAGCTCGCCGACATCGTCGGTGATGGCCTGATCGCAAGTCAAGAGGCCAAAATCTTCGTAGGTTCTGGCCGTCTTGCCGTTGTAGTTGCCGGTCGCGATGTGGACGTAGCGAACCGTCGTGTCGCCTTCGCTGCGTAACACGAGTGCGGTTTTCGAGTGAGTCTTCAGCCCCACGATGCCGTAGACCACGTGGACGCCCGCGTCTTCGAGGGACTTTGCCCACTCAATGTTGGCCGCTTCATCGAAGCGAGCTTTCAGTTCGACGAGCGCCACCACCTGTTTGCCGGACTCCGAGGCGTGAATCAGCGACGCCACGATCGGCGAGTCTCCCGACGTTCGATAGAGCGTCTGCTTGATGCCCACAACCTTCGGATCCGCGGCCGCCTGCGCGATGAACATCTCCACGGAGTCGGTGAAGGACTCGTAGGGGTGATGAAGGAGAATGTCATCTTCGCGAATGGCGGCGAAGATGTCACCCACGTGGTCGCCGTCGAGCAGTCGACGCGGCGTGATTGGTGACCACCCCTCACCCTTGAGGTCAGGACGGTCGATCGCGTACAGGCTCCACATGTCGTGCAGTCCTAGGGGTGCGTCGGTCACGTAGACGTTCGATCGATCGAGGTCCAACTGGTCAACAAGGAGTTCGAGGAACTCCGGGGACATGCCGCTCTGAATCTCCACGCGCAACGCTTCACCGAAGCGACGACGACGAAGTTCCACTTCGAGCGCCACCAGAAGATCGTCCGCTTCGTCTTCTTCAAGCGAGAGGTCAGCGTTTCGGGTGACGCGAAAGAGGTCAGCTCGACCAACGGTCATGCCCGAGAACAGTCGTCCAAGATTGGAGGTGATGAGATCTTCCAACATGCACCACTGGCCATCGTTGGCCTGCAAGAAACGTGGCAGCGAGTTCGGAACCTTCACACGAGCGCTTCGTTCCTCACCCGTCACGTCATCGCGAACGTAGACCGCGATGTTGAGCGAGAGGTTCGAAATCATTGGGAAGGGGTGGCCCGGGTCGACGGCCAACGGCGTCAGCACCGGATAGACGTTCTCGTCGAAGTATTTGGTCAGACGGTCGTGATCAGATGCGTCGAGTGAGCTGAACGGGACAATCGCAATGCCCTTCTGCGCGAGTTCCGGCAGCAACACATCCAGCATCAATCGGTCCTGGCGCTCAACGAGTGAGAGAACGCGTTCTCGAATCAGTTCCAGTTGTTGACGTGGACGCACACCGTCCACCGAGGCCGTCTGTACACCGGCCGCCACCTTGTCTTCGAGACTCACGACACGAACCTGAAAGAACTCATCAATCATGTCGGCGAAAATCGCCACGAATTTGAAGCGGTCGAGAATCGGCAACATGTGGTCATCGGCGAGGTCGAGTAGTCGGGCGCCGAACTCCAGACGGGAAAGTTCACGACTCGAGAACCTCTCAGGACCGAAGGCCTGAACGTCAATTACGCGAGCGCCGGATCTCTCGGCGTCCATAAGGTCCATGCGTACATCGTACGACTACCATTGATTTGTGGCGAGACACGCAAGCTCTGTATTGCCTTCCGCGCAGCGCACAACCGTCACGCAACCGTCACGGGGCCGATTAACGGAACTCGGTCTCATGATCCTGGCGTGGATCGTCATCTCCTCGTTCTATGTGCTTGCGTCCCTCGGAGCGAAAGGGCACCTCCCGACTCGCCTCGGTGTCTTCCTCACCTTCATCGTCGCCATCTCACTTGCATTGCACTTCGCGGTGCGCTACCTCGCGCCCAATTCGTCACAGGTGCTCCTCCCGATCGCGACGCTCCTCAACGGCGTTGGCTACGTTGAGATTGCGCGTTGGAACCCCCTCTACGCGGGCAATCAAGCACTCTGGGTGCTCATCAGTGCCGCGGGGCTCGTCGTGACGCTCATACTCGTGCGCCATGTCCGTGACCTCGACCGCTATCGCTACCTAACCCTGTTGGCCGCCCTGGGACTGCTCCTCTTGCCACTCATACCGCACATCGGCATACCCGCATCCCAGACCGGCGGAGCGCGACTTTGGGTCAAAGTCGGTCCCATCTCGTTCCAACCCGTCGAGATCGCCAAGATTCTGCTCGTCTTCTTCTTTGCATCCTATTTCGCGGCCAATCGCGAGTTGCTGTCCACGCCCACACAGAGAATCGGTCGCCGTCAGATCGTGCCGCCCAAGACCTTGCTACCAATCCTCTTCGCGTGGGGCTTCTCCATTGCGATTCTCGGCGCCGAGAACGACATTGGTTTCGCGATGCTTCTCTTCGCGCTCTTCATCTCCTTGCTATGGGTGACGACCGGGCTCAAGACCTATGTCGTGCTCGCCGTGGCGCTCTTCGGAGGTGGTCTCTACGTCGCCGCCCATTACTTCATCCAGATCCACGATCGCTTCACGCTCTGGCTCGACCCGTGGGCCGTTTGTGCCGGCGTCACCAACAACTGTCAGATTGCCTGGGGTTGGTACTCGCTGGCGGCCGGCGGCGTGACGGGCACGGGGCTCGGTCTCGGACAATCGGGCAACATTCCACTGCTGACCACGGACATGATCTTCGCCGCTGTCGGCGAGGAACTGGGCCTCCTCGGCATCATCTTGATCATCTGTCTCTTCGCGAGCTTCGTCGGCGAAGGATTTCACATCGCGCAGAAAGCAACATCGGACTACGTTCGCTTGGCCGCCGCCGGCCTGTCGGCCCTCATGGGCTTCCAGGCCTTCATCATCATGGCGGGCATTCTTCGTGTCCTTCCCTTCACCGGCATCACGTTGCCCTTTGTCGCGTACGGCGGGAGTTCGCTCTTCGCCAACTACCTCATCGTGGCGTTGCTCCTACGAATCTCCGACGAGAATGCGCTCGACCGCCGAGGTGGCGAGATCGTCGCCGTCAAATTCACGAAGCGCCAAGTGGTGGACGACTCGACGGCCCGGCAACTTTGAGTGGCTGAGACGTTGGACGACTCCGCGCCTCCCTACGAGGGTGAGGGCAATTTCGCGTTGTGGCACTTCTCCGAGGATCCGACGCTTGGGCGCTTTGCTCCTCACACGCCGGTCACCAATCCGGCGGTGCCACCACTCGTGTGGGCGATTGACACCCGCCACTCGCCGACGTATTGGTTCCCTCGCGACTGTCCTCGGGCCTGCATCTGGACTCTGGCGACAACCTCCGAGCGTGACCGTGCGATGTTCTTTTCTCAGAGCGACACACCGCGCATCCACGTCATCGAATCGGCGTGGCTCGAACGGATGCGCGATTGCCGTCTCTACGCCTATCGCATGCCCAGTGACACGTTTCGACCGGACTCGGTCACTGGTTACTGGGTAAGTAATGACGTGGTCCACTCCATCGAACGGGTCGATGTCTACGACCTCGTTGACCGCCACGTGGACGCTTCAATTGAACTTCGCGTGACGCCGACGATCGTGCCGTTCTGGGAACAGGTCGTGGGCTCCACGCTCGGTTACAGCGGGTGTCGCCTGCGATTCGTCGGCGCACCGCTTGACCCGTACGACTCCTATTGACGACTGCGTAACGCGAGCGACGAGGCGGCGTCGTCAGGCGTAGTAGTCGCGCAGCACCGATTCGGCACACAGGACCGGTGCCCGGACGCTTTGGCGAGTCGCGAGGATGAGCGCATCGCTCGTTCGACAGTCGAACACGTCGTGTCCGCTCGGTGACATCACGTCGAGTTCCGCGTAGAAGACCCCG
>DATCCA010000128.1:0-22915 GCA_036511575.1 Acidimicrobiales bacterium | reverse complement strand
CGACAAGCACATTGAGTTGATCGTGCGCCAGATGACGCGTCGCGTCCAGATCGTTGACGCGGGGGAGTCCCCGTGGCTGCCCGGTGCGATGGTCGACGTGAAGCTCTTCAACGACACCAACGACGAGATTGAAGCCAGTGGCAAGGAAGCGGCCGACGGTCGTGCCCAGTTGATGGGTATCACCAAGGCTTCGTTGGCGACCGACTCGTGGCTCTCCGCGGCGTCCTTCCAAGAGACGACGCGCGTGTTGACCGAAGCGGCCATTGAAGGTAAGCGTGACCACCTCGTGGGCCTCAAGGAGAACATCATCATCGGCAAGCTCATCCCGGCCGGTTCGGGACTCGAGTTCTACAACCAGCGCGAACTTCGTCTGGACATGCCCGACGCCGAACTGCTGCCCGCCTGGGCGCAGGTCAGCGACGATGATCTCGACCTCGCGAGCCTGTTGGGCGAGCTCAGTGGTGACGACACGTTCAGTGCAGACCTGACGGCCTTCCAGAACATCGGCACCGCCACGTACGACGAGTCGGCGTTGCCCGAGAACGACGTCTCGAACCCCGAAGACGAATTGGGCGGTCGAGCTATCTAACGCAACCTCCGCCAGAGCCTTCGGGCTCTGGCGGAAGCGTTAACCGCCGTTTGAATCGCTCGATGGTGCTCAGTAACATCGTCACTCCATGAAACTTCTCCTCACCTCGGCTGGCGTCAAGAATGAGAGCATCCGTAACGCGCTCGTCGAAATGCTCGGCAAACCAATCGCCGAGAGCAACGCCCTCCTCATCCCGACCGCCAGTTACGGTCACCGTGGTGGCCAAAAGGGTGCCTACAGATTCATCACGGGCGTTGCCACGACGCCGATGGCCGAACTCGGGTGGAAATCATTGGGTGTACTCGAACTCTCGACACTGCCCACGCTGCCCGAGGACTACTGGAAACCCAGCGTCCTAGAGAGTGACATCCTGCTCGTCAATGGCGGCGACGCCCTGTTCCTCGCCTACTGGCTGCGGGCGTCCGGCCTCGCGGACGTGCTCGAGTCGATGTCCGAGATGATCTGGATGGGACTCAGCGCCGGCAGTATGGCCATGACGCCCAAGATCGGTGTGGATTTCATGGACTGGCTACCGCCCGACGGGGTTGACAGGGCGCTCGGCATTGTTGATTTCGCAATCTTCCCGCACCTGGATCACCCGGCGCCGCCCGAAAACACCATGAACGATGCAGAGAGGTGGGCCGCTGCGATGTCGATCCCGTGTTACGCGATCGACGACGAGACGGCCATCATGGTCGTGGATGGCACGGTCGAGGTCATCTCCGAAGGACACTGGAAACTACTCAACGCCTGAGTGGCGACGAACGGCCCGACCGCAATCGTTCGTTTCGCGAGCGATTCGTTGCCGGGCTTGCCGTTCGGGGGTGTTTTGCCCTAGGATTGATAGTCCGCGTGCCGAGACTTCGGCGCGCTCCAACAACGAAGTTCAACTAGAAGAGGTTCTGCGTGCCCACAATCGCACAGTTGGTCCGAAAGGGCCGACAGGACAAGGTTTCCAAGACCAAGACGCCGGCCCTGAAGGGGGCCCCGCAGCGTCGTGGCGTGTGCACCCGCGTCCACACGGTCACCCCGAAGAAGCCGAACTCGGCTCTTCGCAAGGTCGCGCGCGTGCGCCTCACCTCCGGCGTCGAAGTGACGGCCTACATCCCCGGTGTCGGCCACAACCTCCAGGAGCACTCCATCGTCCTCGTTCGTGGCGGACGTGTGAAGGACGTCCCCGGTGTTCGCTACAAGATCATCCGCGGCGCGCTCGACACCTCTGGTGTGCGTGACCGTAAGCAGGCCCGTAGTCGCTACGGCGCCAAGAAGGAGAAGTAAACAATGCCTCGTAAAGGCCCCGCCGTACGTCGCGAAGTGCCCGTCGACCCGATCTATAAGTCGGTCCTCGTCACCCAGTTGACCAACAAGATCTTGGAGCGCGGCAAGCGCACCATCGCTGAGCGCATTGTCTACACCGCGCTGGAAACCGTCGAACAGAAGACCGGCACCGACCCCGTCGCGACGCTGAAACGCGCCCTCGAGAACGTCCGTCCCGAGTTGGAAGTGAAATCGCGCCGCGTTGGTGGCACGACCTACCAGGTGCCAATGGAGGTTCGACCACGTCGCGCCACTACACTGGCTATCCGCTGGCTTACCGATTTCGCGAAGAAGCGTCGCGAGAAGACCATGGCCGAGCGTCTCGCCAATGAAATCATTGACGCGAGTAACGGTGTCGGTGCTGCAGTGAAGCGTCGTGAGGACGTGGCCAAAATGGCCGAGTCCAACAAGGCCTTCGCGCACTACCGCTGGTAATCAAAGAAAGCTTAGAAATGACTGCTCGCGCCATCCCCCTGGACAAAGTACGCAACATCGGCATCATGGCCCACATCGACGCGGGCAAGACCACGACGACCGAGCGCATCCTCTTCTACACGGGCAAGAGCTACAAGATTGGCGAGGTCCACGAGGGCGCCGCGGTCATGGACTGGATGGTCCAAGAGCAAGAGCGCGGCATCACGATCACCTCGGCCGCCACGACGACCTACTGGAACGACTACCGCATCAACATCATCGACACCCCGGGTCACGTCGACTTCACGGTGGAAGTCGAGCGCTCACTTCGAGTGCTCGACGGCGCCGTCGCCGTCTTTGACGCCGTCGCCGGCGTGGAGCCCCAGACCGAGACGGTGTGGCGCCAAGCCAATAAGTACAACGTGCCGCGCATCTGCTTCGTGAACAAGATGGACCGCGTGGGCGCGGACTTCTTTCGCTGCGTTGCCATGATTGCTGACCGCCTCGACTGCGTGCCGGCCGTCATCCAATTGCCTATTGGCGCCGAGGGTGGCTACCTCGGGATCATCGACATCTGCTCGATGACCGCCACCATCCACCACGACGAGCACGGCGAAAAGGTCGAGGTCATCGACATTCCCGACGAGTACAAGGCGCAGGCCGAGGAGTACCGCGTCAAGTTGCTCGACATCCTCACGACCTTCGACGACAATCTTTTGGAGAAGGTGCTCGGCGACGAGGAGATCACCACCGCCGAACTGCGTAGCGCGCTTCGCCGCGGCACCCTCGAGGGTCTCTGCGTGCCGATCCTCAACGGCTCGGCCTTTAAGAACAAGGGTGTCCAGCCCATGCTCGACGCCGTCGTTGACTTCCTGCCCTCACCGATCGACCTTCCCCCGACCCAGGGCACCAAGCCTGGTAAGGACGAGGTGATCGAGCGAAAGCCCTCGGACGACGAGCCCTTCAGCGCGCTGGCCTTCAAGATTCAGACGGACCCCTTCGTGGGCAAACTCACCTACCTGCGCGTCTACTCCGGCACCCTGGAAAAAGGCGACACCGTCCTCAACACCACCAAGAACATGAAGAAGGAGCGTCTCGGACGACTTCTCTTGATGCACGCCAACAACCGCGAAGACCTCGACACCATCCGCACCGGTGACATCGTGGCCGCCGTTGGTTTGAAGCAGGTCACGACTGGTGACACGCTCTCGAGCGTCGACCAGCCCATCCAGCTCGAGACGCTGGTCTTCCCCGAGCCGGTCATCCACGTGGCCGTCGAGCCCAAGACCAAGGCCGACCAGGACAAGTTGGGCCGCGCGCTCTACTCACTGAGCGAAGAGGACCCCACGTTTCGCGTGCGCACCGACGAAGAGACCGGCCAGACCGTCATCTCGGGAATGGGCGAGTTGCACCTTGAGGTCCTCGTCGACCGCATGCTTCGCGAGTTCTCAGTGGACGCCAACGTGGGTAAGCCCCAGGTGGCCTACCGCGAGACCGTTCGAAAGACTGTCACCAAGGTGGAGGAGAAGTACGTCCGCCAGACCGGTGGTAAGGGTCAGTACGGCCACGTCGTCATTACCTTGGAGCCCACGGGTCCCGGGGGTGGCTACGAGTTCGTCGACGAGATCACGGGTGGCGTTATCCCCAAGGAGTACATCCAGCCGGTCAACCAGGGCATCACCGAGGCACTGACCTCGGGCGTGCTCGCGGGCTACCCGGTCGTTGACGTGCGCGTCCGCCTGACCTACGGTTCCTACCACGACGTCGACTCCTCGGAGATGGCCTTCAAGATCGCCGGTTCCATTGCGGTGAAGAAGGCTGCGCGCCTGGCGAGCCCGGTGTTGTTGGAGCCGATCATGGCCGTGGAAGTCGTGACGCCCGAGGATTACATGGGCGACGTCATTGGTGACTTGTCGAGTCGTCGCGGTCGCATCGAAGGCATGGAACAGAAGGGCAATGGCCAGACAATTCGGGCACTTGTGCCACTAGCCGACATGTTCGGCTACGCTACTGACCTGCGTTCTCGCACCCAAGGGCGCGCGACGTACACCATGCAATTCCAAGAGTACGCAGAAGTCCCTGAGTCGATTTCCAAGGAAATCGTGGCGAAGGCGACGGGCGCGTAAGAGCTGGAAGCCAGTAAAAACGGTCCAAACCGCAGTCGGGGAGGGCCAAAACGAACAAGACGGTTTCAAACGAACCCGTCGCTATAGAGAAAGTTAGTCCCCGACAATGGCAAAGAAGAAGTTCGAGCGCACTAAGCCGCACGTAAACATCGGCACGATGGGCCACATCGACCACGGCAAGACCACTCTTACCGCGGCGATCACGAAGGTCCTATCGACCCGCCTGCCCGGCACTGCCTTCACGCCCTTCGACCAGATCGACAAGGCGCCCGAAGAGAAGCAGCGCGGCATCACAATCTCCATTGCCCACGTTGAGTACGAGACGGCGAACCGTCACTACGCCCACGTGGACATGCCCGGCCACGCTGACTACGTGAAGAACATGATCACCGGCGCCGCCCAGGTCGACGGGGCCATCCTCGTCGTCGCGGCGACCGACGGTCCCATGCCCCAGACCCGCGAGCACGTGTTGCTCGCGCGCCAGGTCGGCGTGCCCTACATCGTGGTGGCCCTCAACAAGGCCGACATGGTCGACGACGAAGAGCTCCTCGAGCTCGTCGAGATGGAAGTTCGCGAGCTCTTGACGAGCTACGGCTTCCCCGGCGACGACACCCCGATCATCCGCGTGTCCGCCTTGAAGGCCCTCGAGGGCGACGAGGCCGCGGGCGACCAGGTCATGGCGCTCATGGACGCCGTGGACTCATTCATCCCCGAGCCCGTGCGTGACGTGGAGAAGCCGTTCCTCATGTCGATCGAGGACGTCATGTCGATCACCGGCCGTGGCACTGTAGTCACCGGCAAGGTGGAGCAGGGCGTCGTGAAGGTCGGCGACGAAGTCGAGATCGTGGGCCTTCGCCCAACGACCAAGACCGTCGTCACCGGCATTGAGATGTTCCGCAAACTTCTGGACCAGGGACAGGCCGGCGACAACCTCGGCGCGCTGCTTCGTGGCACCAAGAAGGAAGAGGTCGAGCGCGGCCAAGTGCTGTGCAAGCCCGGCACCATCACCCCGCACACCAACTTTGAGGCCTCGGTCTACGTGCTCACCAAGGAAGAGGGCGGCCGTCACAAGCCATTCTTTGCGAACTACCGTCCGCAGTTCTACTTCCGCACGACCGACGTGACCGGCACCATCGAGTTGCCGTCGGGCACCGAGATGGTGATGCCCGGTGACAACACCGAAATGACCGTCACCTTGGGTAAGCCCATCGCGATGGAAGAGGGTCTCACCTTCTCCATCCGCGAAGGTGGCCGTACCGTTGGTTCGGGCCGCGTCGTAAAGATCCTGAAGTAGTTGTTGATGGCCGACAATCGTCAAATGATCCGAATTCGGTTGAAGGCCTTCGACCACGGCATCCTGGACCAGTCCACCGCGAAGATCGTCCAAACGGTCGAGCGCACGAACGCCAAGGTGCAGGGCCCCGTGCCGCTGCCGACCGAGAAGCACCGCTACACGGTCGTTCGTGGACCCCACAAGCACAAGGACTCGCGCGAGCATTTCGAAATGCGCGTGCACAAGCGTCTCTTGGACATCGTTGACCACACGGCCAAGACCGTCGACTCGCTGCAGCGTCTCGACCTTCCGGCCGGCGTCGACATCGAGATCAAGATTCGTCAAGTCTGAACACCTCGGCCCCGAGTGCCTTTGCGCACCCGGGGCCTGATGGTGTACGGTTAATAGCCCCTTCTTTGCGGTTGGGGAGCAAAAAAAAGATGTGTTCAGTCGCCTTCGGGAACGCTGGACCAAACCATTCGAGCGCTCCGTTCGGGTTCTATGACCCGGCGGGGCGTCTGTGTGTCGGACGAACCGACGTGCAGCGAGCAAGAGAAGAGGCAAACGTGGCGACCAAAGCGATCGTCGGCGAGAAGGTGGGCATGACCCAGGTCTGGGACGCCCAGAACCGGGCGATCCCGGTGACGGTGGTACGCGTCAGCCCCGCTCGTGTCGTCCAGGTGAAGACCCCTGAGAAGGAGGGCTACTCGGCCCTGCAGGTCACGTGGGGAACTCGGCGCATCTCAACGCTCTCCAAGCCCGAGCTCGGACACTTCGAAAAGGCCGGCGTCACGCCAGGCAAGAAACTCGTTGAACTGCGCATTGATGACGTCTCTGGCTACAGCGTGGGACAAGAGATCCTCGCCGACGCCTTCGAAAAGGGCGAAATGATCGACGCCACGGCCGTGGCCAAGGGCAAAGGCTTCGCCGGGTCCATGAAGCGCCACAACTTCTCGGGTCAGGGCGCCCAGCACGGTAACCACAAGCACCACCGTGCACCCGGTTCGATCGGCGCGTGCGCCACGCCGGGCCGAGTCTTTAAGGGCACGAAGATGGCCGGACGCATGGGTGGGGGACAGGTCACCACGACCAACCTCGAAGTGATCTCGGTTGACGTCGAGCGAAATCTCGTCCTCGTGAAGGGCGCCGTACCGGGCCCGCGCGGTGGCGTCGTGGTGCTTCGTACCAGCGTGAAGAACCCGATGAAGGCCGGAGGCGCACGATGAGCGAGACCTTTACCTTGCGCGGTCCCGTGAAGAAGGACCGACCAGAGCCCGCCAAGCGCTCGGTGACTCGCAAGTCGCTCGACGGCACGGAGCTCGGCAGCGTCGACCTCGAGCCGACATTCTTTGGCATCGAACCCAACATGGCCGTGCTCCACCAGGTCATCAAGGCCCAGCTCGCCGCGAAGCGTTCCGGTACGCAGTCCACCAAGACGCGTCGCGAAGTCCGCGGTGGTGGCAAGAAGCCGTTCAACCAAAAGGGCACCGGCGGAGCGCGTCAGGGAACCATTCGTGCACCGCACTACCCCGGTGGTGGCATTGCGCTCGGACCCAAGCCGCGCAAGTACGACCAGAAGACCCCGAAGAAGATGATCCGCCTCGCCCTGTACTCGGCGCTGAGTGACCGCGCGTCCGAGGACCGCGTTGCCTTGATCGACGGCTTCGACAAGTGGGAGACGCCCAAGACCAAAGTGGCGATCAGTGCACTGAGCGCCCTGGGCCTCGAGGGCAAGATCCTCGTCGTGCTCGGCCGCGAGGACGCGACCGCCCTTCGCTCGTTGCGCAACCTGATGAACGTGAAGACCATCGACGCCGGCGAGGTCAACGCCTACGACGTCCTCGACTGCGACTGGATTCTCTTCACCGATGCCACGTTGCCGACGCTGAAGGAGAACAGCTGATGCGCGATGCCATGAGCGTCCTAATCCGCCCGGTCGTCTCGGAGAAGACCTACGCCCTGATGGATAAGGGCACCTACGTCTTCGTCGTTGACCCGCGCGCCACCAAGATCGACGTGCGTAACGCCGTCGAGCGGGCCTTCAACGTCAAGGTCACCAACGTCAACACACTCAACCGCAAGGGCAAGTCGACGCGCAACCGTCGCACCGGCGTCGTGGGCATGCGCCCCGGCACCAAGCGGGCCATCGTCACCCTCAAAGCGGGCGACACGATCAACCTCTTCGAGAACTAAGGACTGCCATGGCGCTACGTCAACGCAAACCCACGAGTCCCGGTCGCCGTTTCCAGACGGTCTCGGACTTCGCCGATCTCACGACCGCCAAGCCCGAGAAGTCGTTGCTCGACCCCAAGCCCAAGACCGGTGGTCGCAACAACTACGGACGCAAGACCAGTCGCCACCGTGGTGGTGGTCACAAGCAGCAGTACCGCATCATCGACTTCAGGCGCAACAAGGACGCCATTCCAGCGAAGGTCGCCACTATTGAGTACGACCCGAACCGCACCTGTCGCATTGCCCTGTTGCACTACCTCGATGGCGAGAAGCGCTACATCCTCGCGCCCAATGGTCTCAAAGTCGGCGACATGATCGAGTCCGGTCCCAAGGCCGACATTCGTAACGGCAACGCCTTGCCCATGCGCTTCATCCCGACCGGTTCAACGGTCCACAACGTGGAGCTTCGACCCGGCGGCGGCGGCAAGATGGCCCGCAGTGCGGGCATGAGCGTGCAGATCGTCGCGAAGGACGGAGGATTTGCCACGTTGCGCCTTCCCTCGACCGAGATGCGCCGGGTGCCGATCGACTGTCGCGCGACGCTCGGTTCAGTTGGCAACTCCGAGCACGAACTCATTTCGATTGGTAAGGCCGGGCGAAATCGCTGGAAGGGCAAGCGCCCCCAAACGCGTGGTGTCGCCATGAACCCGGTCGACCACCCACTCGGTGGTGGCGAAGGCAAGACGTCCGGTGGACGTCACCCCGTGTCGCCGTGGGGTCAACCAGAAGGTCGTACGCGTCTGCCAAAGACATCAGACGCGCTAATTATTCGTCGTCGCCGTGGACGCGGCGCGCGGAGGTAGGTAGAGAATGTCACGAAGTCTGAAAAAGGGTCCCTTCATTGACGCGCACCTTCTAAAGAAGGTGGACGCGATGAACGCGGCCAACGAGAAGAAGGTCATCAAGACGTGGAGCCGTCGTTCGACGGTCATCCCCGACATGGTCGGCCACACCTTCGCCGTGCACGACGGGCGTCGCCACGTCCCCGTCTTCGTCAACGAATCAATGGTCGGCCACAAACTGGGCGAGTTCGCGCCGACGCGCACGTTCCGCTTCCACGCGGGCCAGGAAAAGACGGGGAAGCGATAATGACCGGTCCCAAGTTGAACGAGCGTCCCGGCACACGCGCCACCTTGCGCGGGTACCACATGTCCGCGAGCAAGGCCCGCGTCGTGTTGAACCTCATCCGCAATGAGGACGTCACCACGGCCCAGGAGATTCTCGCCGGCACGACCCGCGAGGCCGCCGCCGTCATCTCCAAGGTCCTCGCCTCAGCTATTGCCAACGCCGTCACCAACGACGCGATGCTCGCCGAAGAGCTCTTCGTCTCGGCCGCCTACGCCGACGAGGGCATCACGATGAAGCGTTTCACGCCTCGTGCGCGCGGACGCGCCAGCAAGATCTTCAAGCGCGCATGCCACATCACGGTGATTGTGTCGCGTCTGGACGACGAGCGCCTCGAAGTGTTGCGCAACGCGCGCAGCGCGCAGGCCGCCGTCAGTCGAACCCGTCGTGTGGCGTCGTCACGTCGTCGCGCCGACCAGCAGGCCAGCGTCAACAAGCGCGAGACCGCCGCCATCGAGGCCGCCGAGAACGAGGCGATGGAGAACGAAGCGATCGAGACCGACATATTCGCGAACGAAGCGCTGGAGACCGACGTCATGGAGTTCGACACGGTCGACACGCCGCTCGAGGACTTGGCTTCGACCGATGAGCAAACCAGTGACGTCGAGCCCGACGTTGAGGCACCGCTTGAGGACGAGCCCGAGTTTGCAGTAGACGCCGAAGAGACTGCGGCGAACGAAGAGACGGCGTCAGACGACGGCGATGAGGAGACGAAGTAATGGGTCAGAAGGTAAACCCCTACGGTTTCCGTCTCGGAATCACGACGGACTGGAAGTCGCGCTGGTTCAAGGAGCGCGGCTACAAGGACCTCGTCATCGAGGACTGGAAGATTCGCGACTACCTGACCAAGCAGCTCGAAAGCGCGGCGGTCAGTCGCATTGAGATCGAGCGTAACTCGGACCGCATCCGCGTCGACATCCATACCGCGCGCCCGGGCATCGTCATTGGACGTCGCGGCGCCGAGGCGGAGCGTCTGAAGAAAGACCTCGAGAAGATCACCGGTCAGAAGAACAAGATTTCGTTGAACATCCAAGAGATCAAGCAGCCCGAACTGGACGCCGCGTTGATTGCCCAGGGCATCTGCGACCAGTTGCTTCGTCGCGTGGCCTTCCGCCGGGCCATGAAGCGCGGTATCCAGACCGTGCAGAAGGCCGGCGCCATGGGCGTCAAGATTCAGGCGTCGGGACGACTGGGTGGCGCAGAAATGTCACGCCGCGAGTCCTACCGCGAAGGTCGCGTGCCGCTGCATACACTGCGTGCGGACATCGACTACGGATTCCGTGAGGCTCGAACCTCGACGGGCCGCGTCGGTGTGAAGGTCTGGATCTACAAGGGCGACATCCTGCCCTACCAGTTGACCAACGACGAGAAGATCGTTCGCGAGGCCGCCATGGCCGCCGGCGACGCGCTACCCGTCGCGTCATCGGCCGCGGCGTCCTCAGCACCGAAGGGTGTGGTGCGCGCCGGTGGTGGTCGCCGCCGCGTCGAGGCCGAGCCAGTCAGTGATGACGTCGCGGTTGACGAGGTCGTAGTGGACGACGCCGACACGCTCGACCTGTTGGCGGTCACGCCCGAGGTTGAAGCGCAGTTGAGCGTCGAAGAAGAGATCGAGCGTCGCACGGCCCAAGAGCACACCGACACGCCGCACTTCAGGAAGGACGCCGAGTAATCATGTTGATGCCCCGTAAGGTCAAGTACCGCAAGCAGCAGCGCGGACGTCGTGGCGGCAACGCCAAGGGCGGCGTTGAGCTCAGCTTCGGCGACTTCGGCATCCAGGCACTCGAGCGTGGCTGGATTACCGCACGCCAGATCGAAGCCGCACGTATTGCGATGACCCGTCACGTCAAGCGTGGAGGCAAGGTCTGGATCCGCGTCTTCCCTGACAAGCCCGTCACACAGAAGCCAGCCGAAACCCGCATGGGTTCGGGTAAGGGCAATCCCGAGTTCTGGGTCGCTGTGGTCAAGCCCGGCCGCATCATGTTCGAACTCGGTGGTGTCGATGAGACATTGGCGCGCGCCGCCATGGAGCGCGCCATCCAGAAACTGCCGATCAAGGCGAAATTCGTGGTGCGTCCCGGTACGCACGGCACACCGGAGGTAACGATCTAATGCCAAAGACCAGAGAGCATGTTGCCGAACTGCGCCTCCTGGGCGATCGAGAACTACTCGAGCGCCTCGGTGAGTCACGTCGCGAACTCTTCAACCTTCGTTTCCAGTTGGCCACCGGCCAGCTCGACAACTCCGCGCGGCTCAGCCTCGTGCGCAAGGACATCGCGCGCCTGTCGACCTTCGCGCGTGAGCGCGAAATCGCACGGGCCGAAGCTGGCCAAGAAAGTGAGCAGTCATGAGTGACGCCAACGACACCACCAGAGTGAACCCGCGCAAGGTCCGTGAGGGCATCGTCATCTCGGACAAGATGGACTCGACGTTGGTCGTGGCCGTCAACGAGCGCGTGCGCCACCCCCGCTACGGCAAGACCGTCCAGCGCACGAAGAAGCTCTACGTCCACGACGAGAAGAACGAAGCCAAGATTGGCGACAAGGTTCGCGTCCAAGAGACCCGTCCGTTGTCCAAGCTCAAGCGCTGGCGCCTCACTGAAGTTGTGGAGCGTGCTCGATGATTCAACAGGAGAGCCGCCTCAAGGTGGCCGACAACAGTGGAGCCAAAGAAGTGCTCTGTATTCGCGTGCTCGGCGGTTCACGTCGACGCTACGCCTCGATTGGCGACGTGTTCATCGCGACCGTGAAGGAGGCAATTCCCGGCGCCGCCGTAAAGAAGGGTGACGTGGTCCGCTGCGTCGTCGTTCGCACGTCCAAGGAGAAGCGTCGTCCCGACGGCTCCTACATCAAATTCGACGAGAACGCCGCCGTGTTGATCAACGACCAGTTGCAGCCGCGCGGTACCCGAATCTTCGGGCCCGTCGGCCGTGAGCTTCGCGACAAGAAGTTCATGCGCATTATCTCTCTCGCACCGGAGGTGCTGTGATGAAAATCCACAAAGGTGACGAAGTGTACGTGCTCGCTGGCAAGTTCCGCGGGGAGCGTGCGAACGTCGAAGAGGCGCTGCCGAGCGCGAACAAAGTGATCTTGGACGGTCTCAACATCGCCAAGCGTCACACCAAGCAGGCCGGCTCCACCATGCAGGCCGGCATCATCGACAAGCTCATGCCCCTTGACGCGAGCAACGTCGCGATTTGGTGCGACGGTCACAAGGGCCCGGCGAAGGTCGGCTACAAGACCGACGACGACGGTGTGAAGCACCGCGTCTGTCGCAAGTGTGGAGAGACACTATGACGACCGCAACACGACCACGTCTGAAGGTCCGCTTCGACGAAGAGATTCGTCCGGCCTTGAAAGAGGAGCTCGGACTCGACAACATCATGCAGGTGCCACGACTCGAGAAGATCGTGCTCAACAGCGGTGTCGGTCGCGCCACGCAGCAGGCCTCACTCCTCGAGGGCGCCCAGCGCGACCTCGAACTGATCACCGGTCAAAAGCCGGTGGTGACACGGGCCAAGAAGTCGATCGCGAGCTTCAAGCTTCGTGAAGAACAGCCCATTGGCGTGAAGGTGACACTTCGCGGTGACCGCGCCTGGGAGTTCTTCGACCGACTGCTCAGCCTCGCTATCCCGCGTATCCGTGACTTTCGAGGACTGTCACCCAAGTCCTTCGACGGACGAGGGAACTACACGTTCGGCATTAATGACCAGTTGATCTTCCCCGAGGTTGACTACGACAAGATCGACGCGCCGCGTGGTTTCGACATCACGATCGTTACCAGCGCCGTGAACGACGAGCAGGGACGCGCATTCTTGCGCGCTTACGGCTTCCCCTTCAAGCAGGAGAATCGATAGATATGGCGAAGAAAGCTCTTCGAATTAAGCAGAAGAAGACCCCGAAGTTCTCAACGCGTGCCTACACGCGCTGTGAGCGATGTGGTCGTCCGCGCTCGGTGTACCGCAAGTTCGGCCTGTGCCGTATCTGCTTGCGTCAGATGGTGCACGCCGGTGAGATTCCCGGCGTGACTAAGGCGAGTTGGTAGGAGGACAGACATGACAATGACTGACCCCATTGCTGACATGCTCACGCGGATCCGCAACGCCAACTCTGCGATGTTCGACACCGTGAAGATGCCTAGTTCGAAACTGAAAGAGAACCTCGCGAAGGTCCTCGAGCGCGAAGGCTTCATCGCGGGCTTCACCGTCACCAAGCTTGACGGCAAGCCCTACAGCCAACTCGAGATCACCCTCAAGTACTCCGAAGACCGCAAGAAGACGATCATTGGCATCAAGCGCGTCTCCAAGCCGGGACTTCGCATCTACAAGAAGTCTGACCAAATGCCCAAGGTGCTCGGCGGCGTCGGCGTCGCCGTCGTCTCGACGAGCCACGGCCTGATGACCGACCGCGAAGCCCGTAAGGCGAAGCTCGGCGGCGAGGTGCTCTGTTATGTCTGGTAGTCGTATCCTCAACCGGGAGGTTCACTGATGTCACGAATCGGCACTAACCCGATCACCGTACCCGCCGCGGTCACGATCAGCGTTGCTGACAGTGTTGCGACGGTCAAGGGTCCCAACGGCACCATGAGCCGCGTCATCCCCGACGGCATCACACTCAACCAGGACGGCGACGTCCTCACGGTCGCACGCGTCAACGACGAGACGATGTACCGCTCGCTGCACGGACTTACGCGCACGCTCATTGCGAACATGGTCGTGGGCGTCACCGATGGTTGGAGCAAGGAACTCGAGATCATTGGCGTTGGTTACCGCGCGGCGAACGGCGGTCCCGGCGTGCTTGACCTGGCGCTCGGTTTCAGCCACCCCGTGAAGTTCACCGCACCCGACGGCATCACGTTCGAAGTGCCGACACAGACACGCGTGATTGTGAAGGGTGCCGACAAGGAGGTCGTGGGTCAAGTGGCCGCGTCCATCCGCAAAATCCGCAAACCCGAGCCCTACAAGGGCAAGGGAGTGCGCTACCTCGGCGAACGAGTGGTGCGCAAAGCTGGAAAGGCTGCAAAGTAATGGCACGTACAACCCTGGAACTACGTAAGCGTCGTCACAAGCGCATTCGCCGTCGCCTCTCGGGCACGGCCGAGCGTCCTCGCGTCGCGGTCTCGCGTACCAACAAGCACATCTCGGCACAGATCATCGACGACGTCGCGGGCCGCACGTTGGCGGCCGCATCGTCAGTCGAGGCTGGACTCAAGAAGAAGAGCGGTGGCAACATCGACGGTGCCAAGGCCGTCGCGGACTTGCTCGCGACGCGCGCCAAGGAAGCCAAGATCACGACCGTCGTCTTTGACCGCGGTGGATTCGATTATCACGGCCGGGTCGCGGCATTCGCCGACACCCTTCGCGCCGCCGGACTGGAGTTCTAATGGCAGATCTAGAGCAGTTCGAGGAGCGCACCATCAAGGTGAACCGCGTCTCGAAGGTCGTGAAGGGTGGACGTCGGTTCTCCTTCACGGCGTTAATGGTCATCGGTGACGGCAATGGCCGCGTCGGTCTCGGCTACGGCAAGGCCAAGGAAGCGGGACTCGCCGTGCAGAAGGGAATCGAAGAGGCTCGAAAGAACATGTTCGACGTGCCCCTCGCCGGAACGACGATCGTCTACCCGGTCCTCGGTGCTTCTGGGGCAGGACGAGTACTGATGAAGCCGGCCGCGCCCGGTACCGGGGTTATCGCCGGTGGCGCCGCGCGCGCGATCTTGGAGATGGCTGGGGTCAAGGACATCATTGCCAAGTCGCTCGGGTCGAGCAATGGCATCAATGTCGCGCACGCGACCATCGAAGGGCTGAAGCAGTTGCGTCGTCCCGAAGAGATCGCCGCGTCACGCGACAAGCCGGCCGATCACGTCATTCCCAATGGCACGCTTCGCGCCTACCGTGAGCGTCAGCGCGAGGGTGACCTGTTCAAGGTCACGGAGGGCTGATCATGGGTCAACTGAAAGTAACGCAGATTCGCTCTGGCATCGCGACCAAGCCCAAGCACCGCGGGACTCTGCGCGCGCTCGGGCTTCGTGGCATTGGCCAGTCCAACGTGCTGCCCGACCGTCCTGAGATTCACGGGATGATCGCTCGGGTGCCGCACCTAGTCAAAGTAGAAGAGGTCAACGAATGAAGTTGCACGATCTCAAATCACCCGAAGGTTCGATCAAGCGTAAGAAGATCGTCGGTCGTGGTATTGGTGGTCGCGGTGGCAAGACAGCCGGACGAGGCACGAAGGGCCAGAAGGCCCGTCGCCAAATTCCAGCTGGCTTCGAGGGTGGCCAGTTGCCGCTCCTCCAGCGCATTCCCAAGCGGAAGGGTTTTACGAACCCCTTCCGCGTGGAGTACACGCCCGTCAATCTCGACGCGCTCGCGGCGCTCGGTGTCAGTGACATCACCCTTGACGTCTTGGTCGAGCGCGGTCTCGCGCGAAAGAAGGACTTCGTCAAAGTCCTCGGTCGCGGTGAACTGACCGCGAAGTTGAACGTATCTGCGCACCGTTTCTCGGCGTCGGCGAAAGCCGCCATCGAGGCCGCGGGTGGCACGACGACGCAGCTGGCTTTGCCCTTCGCCGTTCGTCCTCCGGCGGCGGGCAACCAACACCAGAACCGCTAAGGTCCGACAGTGCTGCGGCGACTCGGGAATATCTTTCGCGTACCGGACCTCCGTAACAAGGTCTTGTTCACGATTGGCGTCATCTGCCTCTACCAGGCCGGTGCCAACATTCCGATTCCCGGGGTCAGCTGGAGCCAGGTGCTCATCCTTCAGGGCAAGGCCGGCGCGAGTGGCGTCCTCGGCTTCTTGAACCTGTTCTCGGGCGGCGCACTGACCCGGCTCGCCGTCTTTGGCCTCGGTGTCATGCCCTACATCACGAGTTCCATTGTCATCCAGCTCCTCACGACCGTCATCCCCAAGTTGACCCAGTGGCGCGACCAGGGCGCGGTGGGGCAGAAGAAGATCACCCAGACCACGCGGTACCTGACGATTGGTCTCGCGCTGTTGCAGTCAACCGGTCTCATCTACGCCTTCCACGGCCACGACCAGGCACTGCTCGGTTTCAACATTGACCTCATTCCCAAGTTCACCCTTTCGCTCGGTCTCTTCATGGTCGCGATCATGACCGCTGGTACGGCCTTCGTCATGTGGCTCGCTGAGCTCATCACCCAGCGCGGTATTGGCCAGGGCATGAGCCTCTTGATCTTCGCGAACGTTGTCGCCGGACTTCCTTCGGGTGGCCGCGCCGTGTGGACCCAGGGTGGCCCCTACAAGTTCTTCATTATCTTCGCCGTGTCGATCGGTCTTCTCGTGCTGATTGTCTTCATGGACAATGGCCAGCGCCGAATACCGGTCACGTTCGCTCGACGGGTCGTGGGGCGTAAAGAGATGGGCGGCAACTCGACGTACATCCCGTTGAAGGTGAACCAGTCCGGGGTTATCCCGATCATCTTCGCGTCGTCGGTGCTCTACATCCCGATCTTGATGTCCAACATCGTGCCGTGGGCTTCGTTCACGAACTTCGTGAACTCCTCACTGCATCCGACGAGTTTCTTCTACATCATCTCGGACTTCGTGCTCATCGTCGCCTTCACCTTCTTCTACGTGTACATCGCCTTCGAGCCGCACCAGCAGGCCGAGATGTTGCGTCAGCAAGGTGGCTTCGTGCCGGGCATCCGACCGGGCATGCCGACCGAGAAGTACTTTGCCAAGATGCTGTCTCGCATCACCGTCGTCGGCGCCTTCTTCCTCGCCTCGGTCGCCGTGGTGCCGAGCATCTTCATGGCGCTCTGGAGCATCACCACCTTCCCGTACTACGGAACGACGTTGCTGATCGCGGTAGGTGTCGCGCTTGAGACCATGCGCCAGATCGACAGTCAGCTCATGATGCGTAACTACGAAGGCTTCCTGAAGCGGTAGTCATGTCACAACGTCTGAATCTCATCGTCCTGGGCAAGCAGGGCGCGGGCAAGGGAACCCAGAGCACCATCCTGGCCGTTAAGTACGGTATTCCGCACGTCTCGACCGGTGACATCCTGCGCAACGCGGTCGCCGCGCGAAGCGAACTCGGCATGCAGGTCGAATCGATCCTGCACGCCGGCGAACTCGTGAATGACGACCTGGTCAACCAACTCGTTCGCGAACGTTTCAAAGAGGCCGACGCGCAAAAGGGTGTCGTGCTCGACGGCTTCCCGCGCACCATTGGCCAGGCCGAGGCGCTCGAAGAGATGTTGGGTGACGACGGCATCAAACTCTGCATCAACCTTGACGTGCCGACCGAACTGGTGACCCAGCGACTCTCGTCACGTCGCGTCTGCCAAGAGTGCGGCACGACGTACAAGGACAGCGACGTGGAAGCGATCTCGGGCACGTGCTCGGTCTGCGGTGGCGACGTCATCCAGCGAACCGACGACTACCCCGACGCGATTCGCAAACGCCTCGAAACCTACGAGCGCGACACCGAGCCACTGCTCGCGTTTTACGGAGCTCGCGGTCTTCTGGTCACCGTCGACGGCGACCAGAGCCCCGACGACGTCACCGCCGCACTCATGAGCGTTGTTCACGAGCGAGGCTTGGCGTGAGGCGCTCGGCCGACGAGTTGAACAAGATGCGTAAGGCCGGCAAGGTCGTGGCCGAAATGCACGAAGCGACGCGCGCGGCAATTCGACCGGGCGTGACGACCATGCAACTGAACGAAGTCGCCGCCGACGTCCTCGCGAAGCGCGGGGCGCGCTCGAACTTCCTCAACTACCACGGCTTCCCGGCCGTCATCTGCACGAGCCCCAACGACATGATCGTGCACGGCATCCCCGGCGACTACACACTCAAAGAGGGCGACATCATCTCCATCGACGCCGGCGCGATCATCGAGGGCTACCACGGTGACGCCGCGTACACGGCCGGCGTGGGCGAGATCAGCGATCAGGCGAAGAAGCTCATTGAAGTGACGGAGCGTTCACTGTGGGCGGGCATCGATCAACTGGTCAAGGGCAACCGCCTCAACGAAATTGGTCGCGCGGTACAGAACGTTGCCGAAGGGGCCGGCTACTCCGTTGTTCGCGAATACGTCGGTCACGCCATTGGTACCGCGATGCACGAAGATCCCCAGGTGCCCAACTACTGGCCCGGCACACCGGGACCGACGTTGAAAGAAGGCATGGTCTTCGCGATCGAGCCCATGGTCAACATTGGAAGCTACGAGACCTACGTGCTCGACGACGGCTGGAGTGTCATGACCGAGGACGGCGAACTGTCTGCTCACTTCGAGCACACCATTGCGGTCACCGAAAACGGACCTGAGGTCTTTACGGTCGCCTAGTCGGCCTTGGGATGCGCGCGGTCCTGCTGGCGCTGCGCGAAGAGTGCGGCCTCCGTGCGGCGCTGGAATCCCAGTTTCGCGAGCAGGTTCGAGACGTAGTTCTTCACCGTCTTCTCCGCGAGGAACATCGCGTCAGCAATCTCGCGATTGCTCAACCCCTCGCTGAGAAGGTCCAGTATCCGGTGTTCTTGAGGGCTCAGACTCTCGATTCGGATGTCCTCGGTGATTTGGCGACGTAGTCGTTCGCGGCCCCGTTCGACCTGGTCGGTCGTGAGCAGCGTCTCGCCGTTGGCGACACGCCGGATTGAGGTAATCAGCTCGTCGCCGCGGACGTTCTTCAAGACGTAGCCCCGCGCCCCGGCGAGGACTGAGGCGTTGAGTGCTTCATTGTCGGCAAACGACGTCAGCATCAGACATCCCAGTTCGGGACGGTCGGCGCGCAGTTGGCGACAGAGGTCGACGCCACTGCCGTCGGGGAGGCGAACGTCCAAGACCGCAACGTCGACGTGGGAGATGTCGAGGGCCAACGCCTCGTCGAGAGATCCGGCCTGGGCGACAACTTCGAGGTCCCCTTCGGCCTCGAGGAGTTCGCGAAGGCCCCGACGCACAATCTCGTGGTCGTCAACGAGGAGTAGTCGAATCATCTCAGTCCATCCGATTGGCGGTCCATCGAACCATAGTGCCACTGCCAATTTCCGTCTTTATCGTGCAGTCACCACCCAGTTCCCTCGCCCGCGACGAGAGATTCCTCAGTCCCCGGCCCGGACCAATGTTGGGCGTGAAGCCAATGCCGTTGTCGCGCACGATGACCTCGATGAGATTCTGCATCGTGTCGACCTGAATCTGTACCACGGTCGCTTCGCTGTGTCGAACAATGTTCGAAAGGATCTCGCGCAGCGCCTGGATGACGTGGCGCGCGCAGTTCGGTCCAATCTCCTGATCAATGCCGGACGCGACTTTGAGTTCAGCGAGTACGCCGAGGCGCGCTTCGACCTCGCCCGTGAGTTGCGCCACGCTTTGCTCAAGCGACTGGCCGAGTGGCTGTTCCTGATCGATCTCGAAGATTGTGGTACGAATTTCGTGAATCGTGGCGTCGAGTTCGTCGAGCACGTTGTTGATACGGCCGCGCACACCGTCGTCGAGTACTGATGAGAGGGAGATCTGTAAGGCGAGGCCGACGCCGAAGAGGCGTTGGATGACCGTATCGTGCAAATCGCGCGCGAGACGCTCGCGCTCTTCACTGAGCGTCAATTCGCGCACGCTGGTTCGCAGCATCTCTTGGTCGATGACGAGGCCGGCGGCGCGACCGAATGCTTCGACGAGTTGCTCGGACTCTGCGCTGAATGGCTCGCCGTCGAGCGGCTCGGTGAGGTAGAGGTTGCCGTAGACGTGACCATCACCGGTCACGACCGGCACGCCAAGGAATCGGTGCATGGGAGGGTGGTTCGCAGGGAAGCCCAGCGACCTTGGGTCTGCCCCCAGGTCATCAATCCGCAGGGGAGAGGGGTGAAGAATGATCTCGCCAAGGATGCCCTTGCCCACCGGCTCGGGTCCAATGGCGGCACGTTGTTCGGCGTCGAGCCCGTAGGTGACGAAACGCGACAGGGTGACGCCGTCGCCCGCGATGACGCCGAGCGCGCCATAACGCGCTCCGACGAGATTGCTCGCCGTGGCGATGATCCGCCCGAGCAGGCCGTCGATGTCCGCGTCGGCCTCTATAAGCAGGATTGCATCAATGAGGGCATGTAGTCGCTCTGGATCGTTGATCTTGTGAAAGGCCACTCTTTGAAGCCTCTCACATTCACCGGATTATACGAAAGCCCTAGTGCCCGCGTTGGCCAATCAACACCGAAAGGGGCAGCGCCAGCAAGGTTGCACCGCGGTCCACTGAGTCCTGGATTCTCTGGGTGTGGACTTCATCGCTCGAGACGGTTGACGCAATCCCCGAGACCATCACCGACCACGTCGTGTCGTCGGCTTCGAGTCCGTCGATTTGTACTGAGATGACGTCGCCGCGTCGCGCCGCAAGTATCACTGCACGTTCTCGACTCGTGAGGATGAGATGATCCTGTTCGACGAGGGCAATTCGGGCCGGCAGTGCGGCCGGAAGACAACGCACGGAAAGTACGACGCGAGCTAAATCAGCCCGATCGAGAAGGCGTAAGCAGTCCTTGCGGGTGAGGGGTTCGCTAGAGAGAGATTGACCTATTACTGCCATGAACCCAGCATGGGGCCATTTCGTTATGAGCAACTAGGGTCAGCAGTCACTTTCTTGGTCAATCGACCGACAAGTGCTGCACACGCCACTACGGATTCGGCAAGTTGCAGCCGCGCGTCATTAACGGCAAGAGTGGCATTTTCGTCATTACCCCCTGGGTCAGCTCCCCGTGAGGCATCACTTCGTGCATATTCTTGCGCTCGCCGCGTTGTTACTGCCCGCTCAGCGTGGGGTGCGTAGGCAGGCATTTCCTGATGAAAAGCCATATTTTTCTCTTCAAAAGAGGCCCCGTTCATGGGGTTTTGTGACCCGCTATTGTCATGCGAGAGCCGCTTCAAGTCGGAAGTAGTCGGTTTGCGATGTTCGTTTTCTGCGTGCGGTGAATTTATCTGAAATCCAATTCTTTTAAATCCACTTTGCGTATTGCTGTACTCGTTTGACATTTTGTTAAGGGCAGAACACAACGTGAAACTGAGGTTCCGACAGTGAAGTGGTCTCTTCATCGCATAGGCGATTCCAATACCCGACGACGAGCGAAAGTGGCGTCGCCTTTTGCGGCGATCGCGGTCGTCGCATCATTCGTTGTACCGTGCGCGGGCGTCACGGTTGCTGCCACCGTGTTGCAAGGCGGACGTAGTGTGACGGCGAGCGCCGCGACGACGACGCCCTATCCCTATGGGACGCCCAACTCTGCCGAGCCTTCGGGCATGGGGCCACCCAGCGCCTCGGCCCTCAGTGGTTACGGCCAAACGTACGTACAAGACTTCACGGGGTCGAGCGTGCCTTCCGATTGGGACGTGTTCTCGGGTCAGCCGTCGGGAAACGGGAACGGTCAATGGGCCCTTTCGCAGGTTCAAGTCGCCAACGGCATCATGTCGTTGAACACCGCACAAGTTGGCGGGATATGGCTCACGGGCGGGCTCTGTCAATGCGGCGTCCAAAAGACGTTTGGCGCATACTTTGTTCGTTCTCGCCAGACCGCACCGGGCCCGACGCAAGTCGAGTTGTTGTGGCCAGTCAACGGGTGGCCGCCCGAGATCGACTTCAGCGAGACCGATGGCAATACGACGGCCCAATCGACGACGGCGATTTGGGCAGTGAATCCCGATGGCAGTCCGGCCCAGACACAGTCCTTCACCAGCCAGGACTTGACGCAATGGCACACGTGGGGCGTCATCTGGAGCTCCACTTCGATCATCTACACGATCGATGGCCAAGAGTGGGGGTCGGTGACTAATCCCTCCGAGATTTCTCAAGTGCCGATGACCCTCAATCTTCAACAGCAAACCTGGTGTGCCGCTGGTTGGGCGTGCCCGACATCGGGATCGTCAGAGTCACTGCAGGTTGACTGGGTAGCGGAGTACGGCGCCGGCGCTTCGAGCCCCGTGACGACGACCACGTCGCCACCGCCCTCGACGACGACGACGAAGCCACCCACGACCACGACCACGACCAAAGCGCCCACGACAACGACCACGGCCAAAGCGCCCACGACAACGACAACGACCACGACTACCACCACCGTGAAGCCGACGACCTCGACCACGACGACGGCGCCCACGACTACCACGACGCATCCGATTACCACGGAGACGACCACGCCGTCGTTGCCCCCCACGTCGAGCATCTCGCAATCAGTTGCGGTCAGTCCCTTCGCGGTGAACTCGTCGACGTTGTCGGCCTCATTGAAGAGCCAAGTGGTGGTGTTGGCCCACACGATCGAGACCCGTCACAGCCACACGGTGCTTCTCGTGGGCATGGCGGGTCACGTGACGGCGAAGAAGCGACTGGCCGTGAGCCGGGCGAGGGCTGAGGCTGTGGCCCGGCTCCTACGATCTGAGCTAAAGGCACTTGATGCCAAGGGTGTGACGATCAGTGCCTTTGCTCAATACAGTTTCAATGGAGCCACCCTAGGGAAGGTTCTGACCAGCAAGCTGAAGACGCCGAGCGTTGTCGCACTGATTCACTAGAGGAAAATCCAGTCGTTCCAGTGCTTGAGCGACCGGCCCTGTCCGAGAAGGAGATGTTCGGACACGGCTGAGGAGGATTCGCGTCTCTGGGTACCGCTGTTCTGACCCCATCGCCACGTACTTCGGACCCACGAATGAGACGTCGGTTGCCAGCATTGAGCGTTTCAATCGAGGTCCACTCGCCCTAGAATTGAACGGTACGAAGTTGACCCGTCACCGACTTTTGGGTAGTGGGTCAGTTTGAAACTGACCTTTAAAAGACTGCTATTCGACCGGACCAATCCATAGGAGAGTCGCACTTTCGTTCTGGAGGTCCACCTTGGCTATCACCACGAGTTCCGGGTGATCTT
>DATCCA010000127.1:0-12523 GCA_036511575.1 Acidimicrobiales bacterium | reverse complement strand
GACGCCATCAGCCCGAGGTGGACCCACCAACGAAGCGTTGCTGTTCGGCGAGTTTTCACATGGCCATTCTCATGACTTTGTTGCCACTCGCCTATTGGGGATATCCCCAATAAAAACCCCGAGACGAGAATGAAGTCAGGGTCCTAGGGGACGATGAGCATTCGAACGGTGTCAGTGATCTGCGCGCCACCCGACGTCGATCCGGCCATGATGACAATGGGATCGCCGGACTTCGCGATGCCCGAACGCTTCAGGCGAGTGACCGCGACTTCACAGAGTTCGTCGATGTCCTGAGCTGGCGACACGTAGATCTCCTCGACGCCCCAGGACGAGCGAAGCTGACGGGCCGTTGCGTCGCTCGGCGTGATCGCCACAATGGGCATTGGAGGACGGAATCGCGAGATAGCGCGGGCCGTCATGCCAGAACGCGTGCAGGCCACAATGGCGACCGCCTTCTCCTCCATCGCGGCGCGCCACGCCGCACCGGTGATCGCCGCCGTGATTCTCGTCGAACGCGTGCCGGCGCCAATCTGTTGCACCCCGAGGCCCGAACCCCAACCCTCGTAGTCGAAGTACTCCTCGGCGCGGCGAACGATCCGGTCCATCGTCGTCACGACCGCAACGGGGTCGTCCCCAATCGCCGTTTCGCCGCTCAACATGACCGCACTGGCGCCGTCGAGGACGGCGTTCGCCACGTCAGTCACCTCGGCGCGTGTCGGTACCTGGGCGTGGGTCATGGACTCGAGCATTTGCGTGGCGACCACGACCGGGCGGGCGAAACGCACGCCGTGGCGGACAATCTCCTTCTGCAAATGCGGTACCTCTTCAATGGGCATTCGCACACCGAGGTCGCCGCGCGCGACCATGATCGCGTCAGAGACCGCAATGATCTCCTCGAGGTTCTCGACGCCTTCGCCCGTCTCGATCTTCGCCATCAGCATGACGTCATCACGAGACAACGCGGTTCGAACCGAGACCATGTCGAAGGCCGAACGCACGAAGGAGACCGCGAGGATTTCGAATGACTCCGTACGCAACGCCTCGAGACGCTCGCGGTCATCGTCGGTCGGAAGTCGGTCGTTGACGAGCGACGACGGAAGACTCAGCCCGGGCTTGCCCATGACCGAACCGCCCGAGGTGATCATGGCTTTGGGCCTGGGTCCGGGCTGCTCGATGAGCAACGACACGCCCCCGTCGCCAATGTGAATCTTGTCGCCGATTTGGAGTTGGGCGAGGACGTGGAGACGCTCAACCACGATGTTCTGCGCGGTTGAGGTCTCATCGAAACCCTCGCTGAGTTCAATATGGTCACCGAGCGTCAGGGCTACCGGTGTCGTGCCAAAGGAACCGGCGCGAATCTTCGGTCCCGGGATATCGACCATGATCGCGAGGTCTGGCGCTAGGGCGCGCACTCGGCGAAGACGCTCGATGCCTGACGGGATGTCGCCGTGGGCGAAGGAGAGACGAAAGACGTCAACACCGGCCTTGACCAGGTTGAGGAGGACCTCGTCACTGTCTGAGGCGGGGCCAATGGTGGCTACGATTCGCGTGCGTCGCACGTGGTTCCCTTCGTTGCTTTTGACAAGTCTACGAGATGAGAAAAGGTCGACCTGACGCGTCACGCTGCGTTCACCAAGTTACTGTCGAACGGGTACCACGACGTCGGCGCCATCGACGTCGACCACTCGAAGTTTCATGCCGTAGCACTGCGCCAACTCGTCGCTCCGGATGACGTCTCCCGCGGCGCCGTCGAGCACCACTTCCCCTCGGTCGAGCAGGACGAGCCGATCAGCGAACTGGCCAGCCAGCGTGAGGTCGTGGAGTGTGGCGACAACGGTGAGATCACACTGGGCGACCTCGCTCTTCAATAGTTCCAACATGTCCATCTGGTGGCGCATGTCCAAGCCCGTGATCGGCTCGTCGAGGACAATGACCGCAGTCGATTGCACGAGTGCCCGAGCGAGCACCATCCGCTGACGTTCGCCTCCCGAGAGCGTCATCACGTCGCGCTCACGGAATTCGACGAGCGAGAGCCGCGCGAGTACTGACTCGACGATGCTGCGATCGTTCGCGCTGGGCGGTCGGAAAAGCCCGTGATAGGCGACGCGACCGAGCGCCACGTAGTCCTCGACACTCATCCCACTCGGAATGACCGGATGCTGGGGCACGAGCGCGATGCGGTGGGCCCGCTCGCGCTCGTTCATCTCGGCGAGGGAGTGACCCGAAATCGACACCGACCCGTGTGACGCCTTACGAAGTCCGGCAACAGCCTCGACGAGGGTTGTCTTGCCCGCGCCGTTGGGTCCGACCACCGTGCACCAGGTTCCCGCTTCTACCGCCAACGTCACGTTCGAGACGAGAATCTTGGAGCCGGCCTTGACCGTCAGTGCCTCGACATTGACCGCACTCATACCGCGACCGGTCGACGCAGGCTGAGAATCAAGACGAACACCGGCGCACCGACGAGGGCGGTGACCACGCCCAGGGGCAACTCCGAGGGCGCGATCACGGTGCGCGCGATGGTATCGGCGAACACGAGGAACGCCGCGCCGAAGAGTACCGAAAGTGGAAGGATCCGGCGATACGAGGTCCCCACGAGCAGACGCACGATATGGGGCACGATGATGCCCACGAAACCGATGAGCCCGACGACCGACACGATGGCCGCGGTCCCCAGTGACGACGCCGCGATGACGATGAAGCGGATCCGACGCACGGGCACCCCGAGCGAACGCGACTCGTCTTCCCCCACGCTCATGACATCGAGCGCTCGACCGGCCGCCACGCATACCGCGATGCAGACGAGCACGTAGGGAAGTACCAACGTCACCGGTCCCCATCCGGTGCTGCTGGCGAGTGAACCCAACAGCCAGATGTAGACGCGCGTGATCGAACCGGCACTCGACTGTTGTTGAAGAAATGTTTGAGCACTCGTGAGCAGCGACGCCACCGCCACCCCGGCGAGGATGAGGGTGCCCACGCCCGTGCGCGTACTGCGACCACCGATGAGCCACGTCGCCGTGACTGCCGCCATCGCGCCCACGAACGCGAGCAGCGGTGTCCACGTCGGCGTACCGAGACCGTGACCAACGTCGACGATGGCGAAGGTTGCTCCAAGTCCGGCGCCGGACGCGACGCCAAGGAGATACGGATCGGCCAGGGGGTTGCGAAAGACGCCTTGATAGGTGCCCCCCGCGACCGCCAACATCGCACCGGCAAGTAGCCCCATCACCATTCGTGGCGCGCGCAACTGCCAGACAATGAAGGACTGCAGTGACGTCAGTGTGGAGTGGCCGATTCCAATGTGGGAAAAAGCATCACCAACGACGCGCCACGTACCGATGGACGTAGGGCCAATCACCAATCCTCCGACGATGGCGACCGCGAGCGCGACGACCGTGCAGACCGTGACGATCGCGACGCGCCGTCTCGTCGGAGGATTGGTGCTCAAGCACTAGCTCCAGAGCTTGGAATTCTGGAGGGCGCCCTTGACCGCTGTGGTGAGTTCGTTCACGAGGAGGCTCAGGCGAGGTCCCCATCGAGACGCCACGTCGTCGCTCAGTCCAATCACTTCGTGATCGGCAACGGCCGCGATATTGGAGAAACCCGTTCGCTTCGCGACCGTCGACTGCGACGCCTTGCAACAAAGTGTGTCGGCCAGGAAGATGATCTTGGGATTCGCGCTCACGATGTACTCGCTACTCAATTGCGGGTACCCTGCGTCGGCCGTCGTGTTCTCAGGGTCGGCGATGTTGACGACGCCGAGCGACTTCAACAGTGCACCGACGAACGTAGAGCTCGTCAACGAGTAGAACGTCGGGTCGAGTTCGTAGTACGCGGTGAGCGTCTTTCCTTTGTGCTTCGGTACCGACGCAATGTCATTCGCGATGGTCGTCTTGATCGACGTGGCGAGGGCGTTGGCCTTGGTCACGTGACCGGTCAAGGTGCCGAGTTGGCGAATCTGAGCGAGCGCACCGGCCACGTTCGACGGGGCGTCTTGCTCGACGACCTTGACGCCGGCCGCCGTCAATTTCTCCTTGATCTGATTGGCGTCGTAGGAGATGATCACCAGATCCGGCTTCGCCGAAGGGTGCATTGACGTGGTCTTGCAGATTCCAATGACGGCCTCGACACTCGGATTGAGCGAATCGATGCGCTTCGTGGGCAGACCCTTGATCGGGAAGTCGGAGTCTTTGTCGACCGCCTGCACTTGGTGTCCGGCGCCGATGGCGTAGAGCGTTTCGGTCGCCGTGGGTGACAGGGATACGACACACTGCGGTGCGCTGGCGGCGCTGGCCGCCGAACTGAGTAGGGGCAGGGCCACCACACTGAGTGAGAGTGCGAGGACCAACCGAATGGACTTGAACATGGATATCTCCTTTCCGTCGAAGTGGGTTGGGCGACGGATGGATATCCGAACGACCGCTCCTTACCTCGAGAGCTGTCTTTCACATCTCCTCGCGGAAGGCGACCTGGCTACATGGTCGAACTTCTATGACCACTTACAGTTGCGGGACAGCGTTGGAATCTCACCAACTTCGCTGCCACGAGGCATTGTCGACCTTACATCATTCGCCGGACTATGCCCCGAGAACAAACAGGTCCGCGACGTAATGTGACCTCATGTCCGACTCACCGAAGCGATCACGTCGTGACATGGTCGGCCAACTCGTGGTCATTCTCATTCTCATGGCAATTTTGGTCGGTGCCATAGTCTTCCTGCACCAATACGTCACGTCGCACTCATCCGCTCCGGCCACCTCGAGGACGTCGCAGTCCGCCGTGAGCGCCCCGTGGTCCGCGCGCGCCTCAGCCGACGGTCATGCCGCCATCGACGGCAACATCCGCGCCAGTTATGGCTGACGCTGCCGGTGAGCAGAGCCAGGCAATCGACGCGGCAACTTCTACTGGTTCAATGAGTCGCCCGATTGGCTGTTGCTGAGCGAACTCCTCGGGACTCGCCAGTTCGTACACCGCCGCGGAGGCGTCGAGCAACCTGGTGCGAGTCGAGCCGGGGCTTACGGCGTTCGCAGTAATCCCGTATTGCGCGAGGTCCATTGCCGTGCCGCGAATGAGTCCGACGACTGCGTGTTTCGCCGCGGAGTAGGCGGCGAGGTGATACAGGCCAGTACGACCGGCCGCGGACGCCACGGCAACGATGCGACCGTTCGCCTCCTTACCGTTCGCGATCAAGGACGGCGCCGACGCCTCAATGAGCCTGCGGGTACCGAGCACGTTCACCGACCACACGGCGTCCCACGCCGCGTCGCTGATCTCCCAAATGGGAGAGCCGCCCGCAATCACCCCGGCGCACGCAACCACCGCGTCGAGTCGACCAAAGTGACGCGTTGCCGTCTCGACCGCGAGTTGCATGTCGGCGGCACTTCGCACGTCGCCCACGAGCCCGAGGACGGCATCGCCGTGATGTGCCACGACGGCGTCAAGGTCGGCCGACGTGGCCAGGGCGTAGGGAACCTCGGGGATGTCGCGACAGCGGTCAACGGCAATGACGCGATACCCCTCGTTCACGAGGACATCGACCGTCGCCGCGCCGATGCCCCGCGCGGCGCCGGTCACGATCGCGACACGACTCACGCGCCCAGCCTTCGAAAGAATCCGTCGGGCGCCACGACGTCGTCTCGAGTTAGTTCACTCACATCGGATTTGCCGAGTGCCAGAAGTGTCGCATCGATCCCGCCACGCAAGACGTCGAGCACGTTCTCGACACCGCTCTGACCCTCCGCGGCGAGCCCCCAGAGATAGGCGCGGCCAATCATGACCGCGTGCGCGCCGAGGGCGAGCGCCTTGACGACGTCGCTTCCGCGACGCACCCCGCCGTCGAGCAGGACTTCAATCTGATCGCCGACCGCGTCCACAACCGCCGGCAGCGAACGAATCGGTGCGGGCGTTCCGTCGAGATTGTTGCCACCGTGATTGGACACCGACAGCGCGGTCGCGCCGAGGTCAACGACCCGTTTCGCGTCGTCGACACGACTTATACCCTTGACCATGAACGGGCCCTCCCACGCACTGCGCAGCCACGCCACGTCGTCCCAACTCGGCAACGGACTCTGCATCCACTCGTAGTAGGCGCCGAAGAACGTCGGAGGCTTCTCCCCGGGCCTGGCCATATTGGGCGTCTGCAGCCCGGGCATGTGACCGGTCTTCGCGAACGACCAGAACCACCGGGGACGCAGGGCCACTTCGGGCCCCAACTTCACGACTGCCTTCACGCCGATCTTGTCGGGTATCCAAGGACTTCCCCAATCACGACCATTGGCGAAGGACCAGTCGAGGGTCAAGATGATCCCTTTGGCGCCGGCCTCGAGAGCTCGGGTGAGTCGTTGAAGCATGGTGTCGCGGTCGCCGGACCAGTACATCTGGAAGAACACCTGGGAGTTCACCGCGCAGACCTCTTCGAGGGAGCGACTGGCGAAGGAACTGAGGCCCATCGCCACTCCGCGGTTTGCGCCGGCGCGCGCCACCGCGACCTCGCCGTCGGGATGGACCGCCTGCACGCCGGTCGGAGAGAGCACGACGGGCATCGACACCGATTGACCCATGACGGTCGTCGCCATCGACCGCTCGCTCTTGTTACCGGCGACGTGGGGCGCAAAGCCCAGTTCGTCGAATGACGCCAGATTGTCCCTGGAGGACAGGCCCTTCTCAGAGCCGGCCACCAGCGCCATATACACGGACTTCGGGAGACGTTTTTCGGCCCGTCGCTGGGCGACGGCCACCGACTCAAACCACGTGCTCGCCATTGCTTCCCCGTTCCCGACTCACCGCGACTTTACCTGAGGGCCAAAATGATGGGCTTCGTCACCTCGACGAGATCGAAACGGGAATCCTTCGTGAGTGGTCCGGCGAAGGGGTCGGACGCAACGTCACGCGCTTGACTCGCAGCGCCTCTTCGCCGTGGCCGAAGACGCATTCGGGGTCGGGGTCGGTCATCTCGAGCCCGGTGAAGAATTTTGCCGCCATGCAACCGCCGCGACAGGCGTCGTAGGAGCCGCACGAGTTGCACGCGCCCACGCTCCCCGGTTCTCGCAAGGACCGGAACAGTTCGCTGTTTGTCCATACCGACGCGAAGCCGGCGTTGCGCACGTTGCCAGCCTTGAACTCGTCGTGAATGACGAACGGACAGGCGTAGACCTCGCCCACTGGATCGATGAGACAAACGACGCGACCCGCGCCACAGAGATTCAGTCCGTCGAGTGCGTCACCGAGTGCCGAGAGGTGGAAGAACGAGTCGCCGGTGAGGACGTTGGGCCGCTCCACGAGCCATCGATACAGTCGGCGATTCTGCTCGAGCGTTGGGTGCAGTTCCTCCCACACGTCCGCCCCTCGTCCCGAGGGGCGAAGTCGCGTGAGTCGCAGTTCGGCGCCGTAGTGACGGGCTAAGGCTTCGAACGCATCGAGTTGTTCAACAGACTCTTTGGTCATCACGACCGAAATCTTGAACTGGCCGAAGTTCGCGGCCCTGAGATTGTCCATCGCCCTTCGCGCGCGCCCGTAACTCCCGGCGCCGCGGATGCGATCACTGGTTGGCGCGTCGACGCCATCGATCGAAATCTGTATGTCGAGATAGTCAATGCCGGCAAGTCGTTTCGCCGCCGCCTCGTCAATGCGTGTGCCGTTCGTCGAGAACTTGACGCCGACGTGTTGATGGACGGCGTATTCGATCAACTCAAAAAAGTCGTCGCGCATCATTGGTTCGCCGCCGCCAATGTTGATATAGAAAATCTGCATCGCGGCGATCTCGTCGATCAGCGCCTTCGCCTCGCTCGTCGTCAACTCCATCGGGTCGCGACGACCCGATGAGGAGAGACAGTGCGTGCAGGCGAGGTTGCAGGCGTAGGTCAACTCCCAGGTGAGACAGATTGGAGCGGCGAGACCCCGCTCAAATCGGTTGCGTAATGACGAGTTAGCGCTCACAGAGAATCTCCGAGCGCGCGAGCGACGACAATGCCGTCACGTACCGGTCGTGTTGCTCAGCCGGTGCGAACTGGCAAATCGCCGCGTCGGCACTTTCGAACGCATCGAGTCGACGAACGAGTTCGACAAGTTCACGAGACTTGAGAAAGACCAGACGTCGTGTGCCGTGGTGGTACGCCAATGCGCCGAAGGCTTCATCGCGTAGCGATACCTGAGGGTTCAGAGACCAGGACGCGGACGCGTCGAACAGGTCGGTCGTCGAGTTCGACACTTTCTAGTAGACGCCGCAGAGACCGTCGATGGAGACCTCCTCGACGAGGAGCTCTTCGCCCTCTTCGATCTCCACTGCTTCTTCTTCCACAACCAGGGTGTCGGTCGACATGGTTCCTCCTCAAACCTCTATTCTGACCGGTCGAGCCGTCCACACGGGACCAAATCGTGCGAGACTCGCGGCGTGAGCGATCACCCGTCCTTGGCGCCCATACCCGTCGACGCTCCAATCCCCCAGGGCACCGCCGTGCGACTCGACGACGAGGCGACGTTCCTTGATCGAGACCTGCTGTGTGGGGGCTCACCGTGGCGCCTCTTGCGACTACCCGGTGGTTCGAAGCCAGTTGCGCAAAGTTGGGTTGGTGGTGGTGAAGTCCGTGCGGGTGAAGGTCGCTTCGCTCGCACGCTCGTCCAACAGGGACTCCTCCATCCGATTTACGCCAGCGTCGACGCAGTCGATGACGTCGACGTCATCATCCCGGTCCATGACGACGTGTCGTCGCTTCGATCGTTGCTCGCGATGCTTGACAACTTGCACGTGACGGTGGTCGACGACGGTTCCCCCGACCAGTTGTCGGTCGCGAAGTGTGCCAAAGAGTTCAAAGTCGATCTCGTGCGCCTGGATGAAAACCGGGGGCCGGGGGCCGCTCGCAACGCAGGCGTGCGAGCCACGTCGCGGCCGCTCCTCTGGTTCCTCGACGTCGACGTCGTCATCGACAATCCACTCGACGTACTCGCGCGACTCCAGGCGCACTTCGCCGATCCTCTCGAAGGTGCGGTCGCGCCGAGGATCTGCGGCGCCGCGGGAGACTCCTTGCGCGACCGCTTCGAACGGGGCTTCAGTCCGCTCGACGTCGGCCTTCGAAGTGGACTGGTCGTGCCCAATGGCGCAGTGAACTACGTGCCGAGCGCCTGCCTCGTCGTGCGTCGAGTGAGCTTCGGCGAAGGTTTCGACGAGACGTTGCGCGTCGGCGAGGATGTCGACTTCGTGTGGCGTCTGCACGATCATGGTTGGCTGGTCCGCTTCGTGGCCGACGTCACCGTCGGCCACCGGGCACGCTCGTCGTGGGGTTCGTGGTGGAGCCAGCGTGTTCGCTACGGACAGTCATCAAGTGAACTCGCCAAACGGCACGGTGAGCGCCTCGCCCCACTTCGCGTGGACGCGTGGACGCTCGTCGCGTGGTCCAGTGCGCTCGTGGGCAAGCCCACCATCGGCCTGCGCATTTTGAACGTCGCGCGCAATCAACTTCGCGAGCGCCTGCGCCCGACGACCGACGACGCCGGCCAGGTTGCGGGTGAACTGGTGGGGCGAGGCATGGTGCGCGCCGGTCCTCTAATGGCGCGCGCGACGGTCCGGACGTTCGGCATCGTGGTTCTGCTGAGCGCGTTGCACCCGAAGTGGCGGCGGCGTGCGCTCACCCTGTTCGTCGTGGGAACGGCCTATCGGTGGCGATCGACGCGCGTTCGTGCCCTCGACATTCCCCTCGGCGTGGCCGACGACGTCGCCTACGGGGTTGGCGTCATGAGCGGCGCGGTGCGGTCGCGCACTCTCGGAGCGTTGACCCCGCACATCACAAAGTCAACGCTCAGACTTCGCACCGTCCTCGGACTCCCATCCGGTACGGGCGACCTCTGACCCACCCGGAAATGGCCAATGGTGCTGAACGATCAACGTCACTCGATCGGTTGACGTCCCAATACGGCGGGCTCGCGGCTGGCGAAGAGCCAGCCCACGACCGCCGCCAGCGCCGGCATGCCAAACATTATGAGCATGAGGTCAGAGAAGGGAACGTTTGCGAGTGCGGAGATGCCACCGTTCAACGAGTTGCTCCTCAACCAACCAATCATGGCGATGTAACCTCCCACCACTCCGAGGAGCGCCCCAAGGAAGCCGAGCGCACCAGCGGTGACGGCGGTCAACGTACGACGCGTGTAGCTCGACGCGCCGGTCGCCGCGAGCGTGCGAAGTTCGCTCGAGGTCTCACTGCGCACGAGTCCGACGGACATCGCCAGGACACCGAGGGCGATGAGGATTCCGAAGAGCGTCGCCCAGTTGATGATGGTCGACCCCGAAGGCACGTCGTTCCTCGATTCGACTTGGAGCTGTGCCGACGCCGCGGTCAGTTGGGCGCTGCTGATTTGGGCCGCGGTGAAGCTTTGATTGCCCACCACCAGCCAGTCGCCGAGGTTCTGGGAAATATGGAACTTCTTCATCGCGTATTCGGTGATGACCGTGTTCGGTGCCGAAGTACCGCCAGGCAGCGCGCTGACCTCCTGGACCAACGGTTGCCTGACATTCCGTTCGGGACCGCCCTGAAGGACCCGTTTCTTGCTACTAGACCCGTAGCCCAGGACGAGACCCGAGACACCAGAGAGACCGGGTCTCGACGTTAAGACTTCTGCCTTGGGGTCGATCTCGGACGCCGTTATGCTGAACGCTCGCAACAACTGTGGCGTCGCGACGTAGATCTGCCCGCTCCAACTGCGCCCGCCCTGCGAGCCACTCAAGAATGCGTTCGGCGATTCGAGAGCGACGAGATGGCCGTTCAGTCCCGTCGCGATCTGCTCGGCCCCTGCGACAAGTTGGGCCGGCGTCGCGGTTTCTGTCTTGTGGTGCCGGACCCGGACGAGTTGGCCCTTGGAGTCGCGTTGGACAATGATTTGACCTTCCGGCGGAAAGCCGGTGTGAAGGGCGATCTGATTCGAGGTGAGGTTGGGGCCTGCGTAGTCAAAGACGTTGCTGAAACGCGAGGCCGAGGCGAGTATCACGATGACCGAGATGAGCACTCCGATACTGATTGCCGACAGAGCCGAGCCCGACCTCGCCCGATACCGAGCGAGGTCGCGCAACGCGAGCCTCGACGCAATCGGCGCACCTCGACTGACGCGCTCGGTCAACGACAAGAAGAATGGTGCGAGCAAGATCAGTCCGGGCATGAGGAGGACGAGCCCAAGGAGCAGTTCGGGCGCTCCACCGTTCCCATCACCGCCGCCGGTGCTCCCGGAGTAACCGAGCAACAAGAAGGCTGCCACGAGAAACGTAATGCCTGGCACAGCGGAGCGGTGAATCTGACGTGGTGGCGCCGGACGACCAGAGAGCGCGTGGACGATTGGGATCTTCGTCACGGCTCGCGCCGGACGAGACGACGCGAAGTACGCCGCCAACACGGCGAGAACCATCGCTATGAGGACGACCAGCCACGGCAGTGCGAACATACCGACAATGTGATGCGCGCTCTGCTCGAAACTCGGACGATACAGCAACCATCCAGCGAAGCCGACGATGAAACCAAGGATGGAACCGACGATGCCGACGACGGTGCCGTTCGCGCTCACCACGAGCCGCACATGACGATCCGTGGCGCCGATCGACTCGAGCATGCCGATGGAACGCATGCGACGTTGTGCGAGCACCGTGAAGCCGCCAATGGACACCAGGGCGATCAACAGCATCCCGAGTACCAGGGCGGCCAGTGAGATGGTCTCAGGGTTGAGTGGATTCGATGCCGTCACCGACGCGGGAGTACTAACCCTCGACGACGGCGTAGACGCCTGGACTGCCTTACTTATCGATCGAATATCGTTGCGGGGCGCGTCGAACAGTGCCGTGACCTCTGAAGGATGATTGACCTGCCCGGGCACGACCAAGGCAAATGCGTCGAGCAGACTTTGCGGATTCTGCACGATGCCAACCACGCGGCGTTCGACACCTCCCACGTTCCATGTCTTACCGATCGAAAGGTGAAAGGCGGTGGCGACGCCACTCGTCAGGGCAACTTCATTGGCGTTGGAAGGAAAACGCCCGCCGACTAACGAGAGCATGGGACCACCAAACGGTCCGTGCACGGCCTGTGAACGGAGTTGATAGGTGTTGATCGTGCCGGGGATGGCAAACGTCTCGTTCTCGATCAACTGGATGTAGCCATCGTGCTCAATTTTCGCCACGACGCTTTGGGCATTCGAACCATACGAGTCAAAGGAGATCGAATACGGTGCCGTGCCGAAGCCGGCGTTCTTTGGCGGCGGATTGTTCACGGCGACCGTCGAGCCAAGGACAGTCGCAGCCACCGCCACGGTGATGAGTGCGAGGATCAGGAACTGCTGACGCCATTCGCGTCGAAAGAGACGCCACGCCCAACGCATCACCGCGCGGCGCGCCGGTAGGCCGCCGTCAGTTGGCCGAGCCCCTGACTGAACTCTGAAGTCGTCCATCGTCATGCCGGATTTGGTACGTCGGGGATCAACAGCTCTTCGGGCGTCGGCGGCGGCAACGTTTCGTCGACCGCCTTCCCATCACGGAGGAACACCACGCGAT
>DATCCA010000126.1:0-4735 GCA_036511575.1 Acidimicrobiales bacterium | reverse complement strand
CACCGAAGAGGAAGAGTGCGCTCGCGCGCTTGAGAGCTTGGAGAACACCATTCGTTTCGAGAGTCCGACGGCCTTCGCCGCGATCATCCTTGAATCCGTCCCCGGCACCGCGGGCATCATGGTGCCGCCGAAGGGTTTTTTGAAGGGCGTCCGCGAGATCTGCGATCGCTACGGCATCGTCTACATCGCCGACGAGGTGATGTGCGGTTTTGGGCGCACGGGCTCGTGGTTCGCCTACCAGGACCATGACGTGAAGCCCGACCTCGTGACCTTCGCCAAGGGAGTCAACTCCGGCTACGTGCCACTCGGTGGCGTCGTGATCGATGAAGCGATCTCCGCCACGTTCAACGACCGCGTCTACCCCGGTGGTCTGACGTACTCGGGCCACCCACTGGCGTGCGCGTCGGCGGTGGCGTCAATGGAGGCCATGGAGAACGAGCACATCATCGAAAACGCCAGGCGAATCGGTGACGAGGTATTGCGCCCCGGTCTCGAGGCCCTCGCGGTGAAGCACAAGATCATCGGCGACGTCCGAGGACTCGGCGTCTTCTTTGCGCTGGAACTCGTGACGGATCGCGCCACGCGAGAGCCGCTCGCGCCGTACGGCGCTAGTTCGCCCGCGATGAACGAACTCGTCGCGGCGTGTCGCAGTGAAGGTCTGTTGATCTTTAACAACTTCAATCGACTCCACGTCGTGCCGCCATGCACGATCACCGGTGACGAAGCTCGCGAGGGTCTCGCTCGATTGGATCGGGCCCTCGATGTCGGCGACAAGTACTACGTGGGCGCGTAACGTCTCGCGACCTCTTTTGCGCCGGTCACGCCAGCGATTTCAAGCGCCGACGAACTCCTTCGAAGTGAAAGGTACGCCGTGAAGAGACGTTGGCCGAGGCCGAGCGAGTTGGCGCCGCTCATACGACTGCGAGCCCCGCAACTGAACGCAACAGAACGCCGCTTGTGCAAGTCGCTGACGATCGCGGACAAACGCGCGATCGCGAAACGTCGTGCTCCGAAGGGTTCCTTCGACTACACCGACGGTGACTATCTGTCGAAAAGTTTCACGGCGCCACGCAGGGTGGCGTCGTTGTTATCCACGACGATCCGATACTCGGCATCAGAAAACTGCGCTAAGTCGACGCGTCGAGAATTGCCTCCGCCCAAGTGCACGGTGTCGGCGGAGAACTCGTCGACAAAGTCGTTCACGGCGAAACGGAGAAGACTGTTCCAGCGAATTTCATCTTGGGACCTCGCGAACTCACCCAACAACCGGTCGTAGGACTGCCCGTCGGAGAACATTTCCGCCCCCACGTCACGAATTTTGACGAGATCGTCGTCGACCACGAGCGCAATCCCGAATCCAGTGCCGAGTGTGAAGACCAACTCGTTGCCGGTCCCTTCGCTGCACCCGAGGGCGGCCAGCGTGGCGTCGTTAACTACGCGGACGCCTTGGTGACACGCACTGCGAAACGCCTGTTCGAGGTTGATGTTTGCCACTCGGCCAGGAGCAGTGGGTCGATGTCGGAGGTGAAACCTTCGGGCCGTGAGAGATTGCCTGGTTCGATCACGAGGCCTTCACGCAAGTCGCCGGGAAATCCCACGCCTATCCGTGAACAACCACTGAGCGAGATCTGTTCGCTGATGAACTCAACTAGACGACTCGGAGAACAAGGGTAGGGAGTCGCCATTCGAAGTACTTCATCGACCAACTGTCCCTCGGGGTCCACCACGCCGAACTTGATCGTGGTAGCGCCAGTGTCGACGGCCAAGATGGTTTCACGCGTCGCTGTTCGTAAATCTGTCACTTGCGAAGTGCACTTACTCAATCAAGGCCGAATTTTCGACGTCGAAGCCAAAAGACGCACCACCTAGGATTGGGTGCACACGTGGACTCAGAAACTTCGCCCCCCTCCCCAACGCCTTCGACTGAAGTCACGTTTCGGCCCTCAGCGTTCGCCAGTACGACGGGCATTTTCATCCTCATGGGGGCCGTGACCTCGCTCTTTGGGCCACTCCTCGTGAGTTTCACCCACCGCTTTCATCTTTCGCTGCCCAGCGCCGGCGCTGCACTCAGCATCTACTTTGTGGGCGCCACCCTCGGCGTCCTCCCGGGTTGGCTGGGCCTCAAACGACTTCAGGGTCGACTGGTTCTTTCGTCCTCGCTGATCGTGATCGTGGTCGGCGCAGCCGGTGCCTCGATTTCGCACTCGTGGGTTCTTTTCCTCGCGAGCGTCTTTCTCATCGGCCTCGGTTTCGGCGCGCTCGACATCGGACTCAACACGTTGCTCGCTCGAACCGCGCTCAAAGGGCGAGCGCATCGACTCAGCGTCAGCAGCGCCGGCTACGGCGTGGGGGCGGTCATCTGCCCACTCGTGATCATCGGACTGAATCCCAACAACTTTCGATTCCTCTTCGCGGGACTTGCTCTCATTGCGTTGGTATTGACTATGTTGAACGGCGGTCTGCACGCGCCGCCTCTACGCACCGAGGCGCTGCAGCTCGAAATCACGAAGATGAAGGCCCAGCGACGACCTATCCTGCTCACCTTCATCATGGCCTACGTCTTCTACGTTGCTCTCGAGACGAGTTCGTCTGGTTGGATGGCCACTCAGCTCCACGCCGTCGGGTACTCCGAGTCGTCGGGAAGCCTCGTCACGGCCGGGTTCTGGACCGGCGTGGCGATTGGTCGACTGCTGGGTGGTCCGCTCTACCATCGCCTCTCGGAGAAGAAACTCGTCCTGGGCGGACTCGTGCTCGCGACGGTCGTGTGCGCCACGGCCTTCTCCGACACACTCGCGCCGTACGCGTACCCGTTACTCGGCCTCATCATCGCGTCAATCTTTCCTATGGGGTTGATGTGGTACACGATGCTCTGTCCCCACGACAGCGACGGACTCTCGTTCCTCATCCTCTTCATGATGGTTGGCGGCGTCGCCGGACCCGCCATCATCAGTCTTTTGGTCTCGCAGTTCGGGGTGCACGTCGTGCCGTTCACGTTGGCTTCGTACGCCGTGATCGACCTCGCGATCTTCCTCAGCGCCCTGAGGTTCCGCCCCCTCGTCTTCGGGAGCGGATCGCTTATGACGCGTTCAATCTGAGATCAGACGCCAAACTGATCGTGGCGTCGACATAATTCCCATTTGATGAGGCGAAGGAACTTTTCTTTTAGGACGATGAGTTCATGCCTTGAACTCACCACAACAACCCTCATTCTCGAAATGATCAGTGGACTGCCAATCGAAGTTGACGATGGTTCACTACTGTCAATACTGAATCAACATTGACAGCAGTGCGATCGCGACGAGAGCCAAAATCGTGTCAATGGATCGAACCAACTGACGACCTAGTTCGCGCGGCGCGACGCCGTCACGCGCGATCGTCTGCGCAACGGTGCGCTCTTGCGGGAGCGTGCGCGCTTCGAGATGTCCAGCCGCCGCGACGTAGCAAAAGAGCCCCACGCCGATCCAAGGTCTCGCGAGCGACACAGTGCTTCCACCGCTCAAGGACATGATGAGTCCCGTTACTGGGAGTACGTGGAGAAAACGCGCTGCCCAGTTTCGTCGTTCTGGAAATCGCAGCGCTTGGGTCATGGCGTCGGCACCGCGAGCGACGCTGAGCGCGGCGTAGCGCATGGTCACGTACACGGCGATCGTCGCAACGGCCGCCGCAATGTGAATGATGAAGATCACGTCGTAGCCGACGGACGTGGCGATCATGCGTCGGTGAGAAGGGTTTCGGCGGCGCGATAGGGATCGGTCGTGCCGTTCAGGAGCGCCTCGATCTGCTCGTCGTAGGCGTCACCGCGCGCCAGTTCCGCCACGCGCGATCGAAGAAGCAAGTTCACGACCTTGTCCAGTTCCACTCGCGTTCGTAGTCGACGAGCGTCCTCGAGATACTCCTTGTCAAGGTAGGTACGGTGCTCGTCAATCGCGTCGAACAGCGCCTCAGTCCCGTCGCCAGTCGTCGCGTTCGTTTCAACGATGAGCGGACGCCACGCTCTCGTCCTTCCGAGATCGAGCATCTGTTCGAGGTCTCTCTTCGTCTCTTTGACGCCGGGTCGATCGGCCTTGTTGATGACGAAGATGTCCGCGACCTCCAAGAGACCCGCCTTGTTGGCCTGCATCGAATCTCCCCACCCGGGGTTCGTCACGACGATCGTCGTGTCAGCCGCCGAGGCGATCTCGACCTCCATTTGCCCAACGCCCACCGTCTCGACGAACGCGAAGGGGAAGTTGGCCGCGCCGAGAACGCGGAGAGCGTCGGGCACCGCAAGAGAGAGACCTCCTAGGTGTCCGCGCGTCGCCATCGAGCGGATGAACACGCGCTCGTTCGTCGCGTGATCCTGCATCCGAATACGATCGCCCAAGATCGCGCCGCCGGTGAAGGGCGAGCTGGGATCGACGCAGAGCACAGCAACTTGATCGAACGACTCCGCGTCTGCGATCTGACCACGTGCAAGCGCCAGCGAGATGAGTCGGTCGGTGAGCGTGGACTTCCCCGCGCCCGGCGGTCCCGTGAGCCCAACGACGTAGGGCGGGGGCGTCGCGTACGCGAGCGATACCGTCGCACGGTGATGCACGCCTCCCGACTCGACGTAGGTGATCAGTCGCGCCAGTGCGGTGCGCGAACCGTGCTTCGCCTCGTCGAGCAGTACGTCGGATTCGCGAGCGATCACGCGAACCGATCGATCGTGGCGCCGAGCGCACTCAAACGACCAACGAAGTCGTCGTAGCCGCGG